>JAKAFC010000011.1 GCA_021818065.1 Pseudomonadota bacterium | reverse complement strand
CCAGCCCTGGCGGACTTGGCTGGCGCGACGAATCAGCGCCTCCACGGCGGTCCAGTTGTCCTGGCGCATCTGCGCCTCGAAACCTGCCAAGGCCTGCTTGTAAAGCTGCAACTGGCGCAACACTTCTTCGCGGTTGGCCTGCAACACGTCGCGCCACATGTGGGCATCGCCCCCGGCAATGCGGCTGAAATCGCGAAACCCCGGTCCGGCCAACTGCAGATAGGCACCGCCCTGGGGCTGGCTGCTGAGCGCATACACATAGCTGAAGGCCAGCAGGTGCGGCAGATGGCTGACTGCTGCGAAGGCGGCATCGTGCGCCTCGGGAGTCATCACCGACACCACACCGCCGATTGCCTCCCAGGTCTGGGTGGCGATGTCGACCAGGCTGTCGCTGTTGGCTGGCAGCGGCGTGATGACCACGCGCTTGCCTTGGAACAACCCGGCCTCGGCGTGCAGCACCCCGCTCTTCTCCTTGCCGGCAATGGGATGGCAGGGGACGAACTGGCTGTGGCGCGCGCCCAGCTGCGTCTGCGCCGCGGCGCAGACATTGGCCTTGGTGCTGCCGACATCCATGACCAAGGCGTGCGGCTCCAGGCCGTGGCGCAACTGTTTGAGCAGATCGCCAGTGGAGGCCACAGGCACGGCCAGCAGCACCAGGTCGGCGCCATGTACCGCCCGCAGCGCCGAATCGGCCTCTTCGTCGATGATGCCGCGTTGCAGCGCGGTGCGCGTGGTGGTGGGGGATTTGCTGTAGCCGACGATGCTGCGCGCCAGATTGGCGCGCCGCGCCGCCAGGGCGAACGAACCGCCGAGCAGACCGACGCCGAGAATGGCCAGGCGTTCGAACTGCACGGGCGCGTCGTAGCCGGCGCCGATCACGGTATCCATGCCCTCAACTCTCCGCGAAGTGGGCGCGCAAGGCGGCGATGCAGACCGCGTTCTCGCTCTCGGTGCCGATGGAAATGCGCAGCCACTCGGATAACCCATAGTTGTCCACTGGCCGGGCGATGACCCCGCGCTGCAGCAGCGCCAGATTCACCCGCGCCCCGGCGCCGGCGTCGTCCCCCACCTTCACCAGCACGAAGTTGCCCTGCGACGGCAGATAGCGCAGCCCCAGAGCGTCGAAGGCCACGGCGAATTGCGCCTGACCGGCGCGGTTGACGGCGTAGGCCTGGGCGATGAAGTCGGCATCGTCCAGCGCGGCCAAGGCTGCTGCCTGCCCGACGGTGCTGGTGTTGAAGGCCGAGCGCACCCGATTGAGCACGTCGGTCAGCGGCGGTTGCGACACGCCGTAGCCGATGCGCAGACCGGCCAGGCCGTAGGCCTTGGAAAACGTGCGCGAGACGATGAGGTTGGGAAACTCGCGCACCCAGGCCAGACTGTCGTAGCGCAGCCCCGGTTCGATGTATTCCATGTACGCCTCGTCGAGCACCACGGCGATGTGCGGCGGCACTTGGCGCAGAAAGGCATGCAAGGCGTCCGCCGGCAGAAAGCTGCCGGTGGGGTTGTTGGGATTGGCCACGAAAATCAGTTTTGTCTGCGGTGTGATCGCCGCCAGCATGGCCGGCAGATCATGACCGAAATCGCGGTCGGGCACGACCTGATGCGTCGCCCCCACCCCCTGCACCGCCTGGGTGTAAACGATGAAGCTGTAGCGGGCGTACATCCCGGCGTCGGCATCGGTGAGCAGCGCGCGCGCCGCCATTTCCAGCAGGTCGCTCGATCCGTGTCCCAGGGTGATCCAGGTGGCGGGCACGCCCAGCCGGGCTGCCAGCGCCTGCTTCAGGGCGTAGCCGTCGTTGTCCGGGTAGCGCGTGCTGTCGCTCACGGCCGCGAGCATGGCCTCGCGCGCACGCGGCGCCATGCCCAGCGGATTCTCGTTGGACGCCAGCTTGACGATGCGCTCGGGTTGCAGCCCGAATTGCCGCGCCACTTCGGCGATGGGCTTGCCACCGACGTAGGGCGAGATGGCCTGGACGTAGTCGGCGCCCCAGCGGGGCTGCGCGGCGTGCTGTTCGGACATGGTCAGACTTTCAGGGGCGAGCCGCCGGTCACTGGCGTTCGCGCGGTTTGCGGTCGATGGGATAGGAGCCCAGGCATTTGTACATGGCGCAGACGGCCTGCAGTTCACGCAGCGCGGCGGCGACCTTGGGATCGTCCTGATGCCCTTCGACGTCGATGTAAAAAGCGTATTCCCATTCGCCCGATCGCGCCGGGCGCGACTCGAAACGGCTCATGCTCACGCCGTGTTCGGCCAGTGGCTTGAGCAGGTCGTACACCGCACCGGCGCGGTTGGGCACGGAGAGAATCAGGCTGGTGCGGTCGGCCCCGGTGGATTCGGGCTGGGCGGCACCGAGCACCACAAAGCGCGTGGTGTTCTGCGCTTCGTCCTGGATGGCGCGGGCGACGATGTGCAAGCCATAGAGCACGGCGGTGGCCTCGGCGGCGATGCCGGCGATCCGCGCGTCTTCAGATGCCAGACGCGCGCCCTCGGCATTGCTCGACACCGGCCGGAGCTCGGCGTTGGGCAGATGCGCCCGCAGCCAGGCTGCGCACTGCGCCAGCGCCTGCGGGTGCGCGGCAACGGTCTGGATGCCCTGCATGTCCGGAGTCTGGCGCATGAGGAAATGCCGCACCGGCAGGCTCACCTCGCCACACAAGTGCACCGGATGCGCCAGCAGCAGATCCATGCTGCGGGCCACGGCGCCCTCGGTGCTGTTCTCCACCGGGACGATGGCGAACTCGCTCTCGCCGCTGAGGTAGCTGCGAAACACGTCGTCGATGGTGGCGCACGGGAAGCCCTGGGCGCTGGCGCCGAAAAAGCGCCGCGCCGCCTGCTCACTGAAGGTACCGGCGGGCCCGAGAAACGCCACGCGCTGCGGGGCTTCCAGCGCCCGGCAGGCCGACATGATCTCGCGCCAGATGGCGCTCACTCCGGCATTGAGCAGGGGCCCGGCGTTGTGCGTGTGCAGCTTGTCGATCACCTGGCGTTCGCGCTCGGGACGGAACACCGGCATGTTCAGCCGCTGCTTGATGTGGCCGATCTGCTGGGCCGCCTGCGCCCGCTGGTTCAGCAAGGCCAGGATCTGCTTATCGAGGGCGTCGATCTGGTCGCGCCAGGGGCTCAGATCATCTTCGGAGGCTTGGCTCATCGGCATTCAGGCGTGGCGATTTTCGAAGTCTTGCAGGTAATCCACCAGCGCCTGCACGCCTTCGAGCGGCATGGCGTTGTAGATCGAGGCGCGCATGCCGCCCACCGTCTTGTGTCCCTTGAGTTGCAGCAGCCCGGCCTGTTCCGCGCCTTGCAGGAAGGCGGCGTTCAGACTGTCGTCGCGCAGGTGGAACGGCACGTTCATGCGCGAACGGCAGTCGCGCGCCACACGGGTTTCGTAGAGCTGCGAGGCATCGAGCGCGTCGTACAGCAGATGCGCCTTGGCGATGTTGCGTGCCTCGACGGCCGCCAATCCCTGCAGACCGTCGAAGCGCTGGCGTTTGATCCATTGCAGCACCAGCCCGGCGATGTAAATCGCGTAGGTCGGCGGGGTGTTGAACATGGAGTGGTTGGCCGCCACCAAGGCGTAGTCGAAGGCGCTTGGACAGTGCGGCAGGGCATGGCCCAGCAAATCGCGGCGGACGATCACCAGGGTCAGCCCGGCGGGACCGATGTTCTTCTGCGCGCCGCCGTAGATGCAGGCGTAGCGTGACACATCGATCTGCCGCGACAGCAGGTGCGAGGACATGTCGGCCACCAGCGGCACACCATGACTGTCCGGCACGAAGTGGAACTCCACACCGTCGATGGTCTCGTTGGTGCAGATGTGCAGGTATTGCGCGTCGGGACGGATGCTCCAGGCGGCGTTGTCGGGAATGCTGCCGTAGCCCTGGTCGTCGTGGGCGCTGGCGCTCAGGTGCACATCGCAATACTTGCGGGCTTCCTGCTGGCTCTTCTGCGACCAGCTGCCGGTCACCACATAGTCGGCGCGGGCGCCGCGCGACAGATTCAGCGGCACGATGGCGTTTTCGGCAATGGCGCCGCCCTGCATGAACAGCACGGCGTAGTCGTCGGGGATGTGCAGCAGCTCACGCAGATCGGCCTCGGCCTGCGCGATGATGGACTCGAACTGCGGGCCGCGGTGGCTCATCTCCATCACGCTCATGCCGCTGCCGTGCCAGTCCAGCATCTCGGCAGCCGCCTGCTGCAGCACTTCTTCAGTGATGGCGGCAGGTCCGGCGGAAAAGTTGTAGGGACGTTGCATAAGCGGTCATTCGGCAGCAGGCGTGTCGTCCGCACTATCAGCGGCTGCGGACTCATCGCCCTCGGCTTCCACCACCGGCTGCACTTGCATGAGCTGGGCCTTGGCATCGAGCGCGATCAGAGTGACGCCTTGTGTGGCCCGCCCCATTTCGCGGATCTCCTCCACCCAAGTGCGCACCAGCACGCCGGTGTCGGTGATGAGCATGATTTCGTCGCTGGGTCGCACCAGACAGGCAGCCACCACCTTGCCGTTGCGCTCGGAGGTCTGGATGGCGATCATGCCCTTGGTGCCGCGACCGTGACGCGTGTATTCGGTGATGGAGGTGCGCTTGCCGTAGCCGTTTTCGGTCGCCGTGAGCACGCTTTGGGTTTCATCCTCGGCGACCAGGAGCGCGATCACGGCCTGATCGGCTTCGAGCTGCATGCCGCGCACGCCGCGCGCCTCACGCCCCATGGGGCGCACATCGGCCTCGTCGAAGCGCACGGCCTTGCCCGCATCCGAGAACAGCATCACATCGTGCTGACCGTCGGTGATGGCAGCGCCGATGAGGTAATCGTCATCGTCGAGGGCCACGGCAATGATGCCCGCGGTGCGACGGTTGGCAAATGCCGACAGCGGCGTCTTCTTCACCGTGCCGCGCGCCGTCGCCATGAACACATAATGCTGCTCGTCGAAGGCCTTGACCGGCAGCACCGTGGTGATCTTCTCGCCCGACTGCAGGGGGAACAGATTGACCATGGGCTTGCCGCGCGAGCCGCGTCCCCCCATGGGCGACTCGTACACCTTCATCCAATACACCCGGCCGCGGTTGGAAAAGCACAGCAGCATGTCGTGGGTGTTGGCGACGAACAGCTGCTCGATCCAATCGTCTTCCTTGATGCCGGTGGCAAGCTTGCCGCGGCCGCCGCGGCGCTGCGCGCGGTATTCCGCCAAAGGCTGACTCTTGACGTAACCCGAGTGCGAAATGGTGACGACGAGGTCTTGCGGCGTGATCAGATCCTCGACGTCGATGTCGTAGGCATTGACCTCGATGTGCGAGCGACGCGCATCGCCGAACTCGGCGCGCAGCGCGCTCATTTCGGTGGCGATGATCTCGGTCATGCGCTCGGGCTTGGCCAGGATGTCGAGCAGGTCGGCGATCTGCGCCATGACCTCTTTGTATTCGCCGACGATCTTGTCCTGCTCCAGCCCGGTGAGGCGCTGCAGGCGCATCTGCAGGATTTCCTGCGCCTGCGTCTCGCTGAGGTAATAGCCATCGGCCTTGAGTCCGTAGCGCGGATCGAGATCGTCCGGCTGGAACTGGGTGATGTCGCCCTCCACCCGCGACAACATGGCCCGCGCCTCGCCCGGCTCCCAGGCCTGCGCCAGCAGACGCTCCTTGGCGATGGGCGGCGTGGGCGCGGCCTTGATGAGCTCGATCATGCGATCGACATTGGCCAGCGCCACGGCCAGGCCTTCGAGCACATGACCGCGCTCGCGGGCTTTGCGCAGATCGAACACCGTGCGGCGGGTGATGATCTCGCGGCGGTGCGACAGGAAGGCCGCGATCATCTGCTGCAAATTGAGCAGACGCGGTTGGCCGTCGACCAGCGCCACCATGTTGACGCCGAACGTATCCTGCAGCTGCGTTTGTTTGTAGAGGTTGTTGAGCACGACCTCGGGCACCTCACCGCGCTTGAGCTCGATGACCACGCGCATGCCCGATTTGTCAGATTCGTCCTGGATGTGGCTGATGCCCTCGATCTTCTTCTCTTGCACCAGCTCGGCAATGCGTTCGAGCAGCGTGCGCTTGTTCACCTGGTACGGCAGCTCATCGACGATGATGGCCTGACGCTGGCCTTTGTCCAGGTCTTCAAAATGGCAGCGCGCCCGCATCACCACCCGGCCGCGGCCGGTGCGGTAGGCGTCGCGCACCCCCGAGGTCCCGTAGATGATGCCGGCCGTGGGGAAATCGGGCGCCGGCACACGCTCCATCAATTCGTCGATCGTGGCCTCGGGGTGACGCAGCAGGTGCAGGCAGGCATCGAGCACTTCGCCCAGGTTGTGGGGCGGGATGTTGGTGGCCATGCCCACCGCAATACCCGACGAGCCGTTGATCAGCAGATTGGGCAGCCGCGCCGGGAGCAGCAACGGCTCCTGCTCGGAGCCGTCGTAGTTCGGGCCGAAATCGACGGTTTCTTTGTCGATGTCGGCAAGCATTTCATGCGCAATCTTCGACAGCCGGATTTCGGTGTAACGCATGGCCGCAGCGTTGTCGCCGTCGACTGAGCCAAAGTTGCCCTGCCCGTCCACCAGCATGTAGCGCAGCGAAAAGTCCTGCGCCATGCGCACGATGGTGTCGTACACCGACTGGTCGCCATGCGGGTGGTACTTACCGATGACGTCACCGACGATACGCGCCGATTTCTTGTAGGGCCGGTTCCAGGCATTGCTCAGCTCGTGCATGGCATACAACACCCGCCGATGCACCGGTTTGAGGCCGTCGCGCACATCGGGCAAGGCCCGCCCCACGATCACGCTCATGGCGTAATCCAAATAAGAGCGGCGCATCTCCGACTCGAGACTGATCGGCAGGGTTTCTTTGGCGAAGACGGACATGAGAGAGGCTGGACAGCAGTTGTTTTCGGGCGTCGGCTCCTTGACCCACGGGCCGACCGCACCCTGCGCGCCCAAGTCGGGTCAGGCGCCCAAAGTCAAGCGATCGATGTTAGCAGCCCCCGTTTCATCCGCCCAAAACGCGCCGCTGCCCTGGCAGCGTGCAGTGTGTCAGCCCGCGGCGGCCGCATCCGTTGCACGCTGACAACACTTCAATGGAGTGGCCGCTCCAGACCGTAAAGCCTGCCCCTCGCCGGATTGAACGTCATAGACGATGTGGCACAATTCCCTACGGGTTTACTAGCAGCAGTTCGCGAGGTGGCGGATGCTCTTGAACGCAGGCATTGAAGCAGTGCCTTCCATTCCTTGGCGTCTCGTCGCTTATCATGGGCATACGCAGTTCGAGCTGCGATGAACGATCAACGACCGAGAGGAAAAAACATGATCCACAATCAAAAAATCGCAAAATTGTTCGCGGCAGCCGTCTTCGCAGCGTCGTCCCTGACCGTTGCGCACGCCGCGGAAAGCCGCAGCATCAACAACTGGCAAGACCCGTACGGTCTGACCTGGATGAACGGCGACAACAAGCTGTGCTGGCAAGACAACTTCTGGACCCCGGCCACCGCGTCCAGCGAGGCTTGCGGCCTGCCCGTCGTTGCCAAGGCTGAGCCGGCTCCTGCCCCCGCTCCGGCCCCGGCTCCCGCCCCGGCCCCCGCCCCGGCTCCCGCCCCCGCTCCGGCCCCTGTCCCGGTGAGCGAGAAGATCACCTACTCGGCCGATGCGTTCTTCCAGTTCAACAAGGCTGTGCTGCTGCCTGCCGGCAAAGAAAAGCTCGACGAGCTGGCTGACAAGATCAAGCCGATCAACCTCGAAGTGGTGATTGCCACCGGCTATACCGACAGCTTCGGCAGCGTCCCCTACAACCAGAAGCTGTCGGTGCGTCGCGCCGAAGCCGTCAAGGCCTATCTGGTGAGCAAGGGCGTTCCGGCTGACAAGATCTATGTCGAAGGCAAGGGCAAGACCGACTTCCGCGTCGATCCCAAGAGCTGCAAGGGCTCCTTCAAGAGCCAAGTGGAATGCCAGGCTCCCAACCGCCGCACCGTGGTTGAAGTCGTCGGCACCCACATGGTCACCAAGTAAGCTGCCCGCGTCGAACAAAAGCCCCGCTCTGCGGGGCTTTTTCGTTTCTGCTGCGCGAATCCGGCTTGGGTATAGTGCAGGCGGTGGGCTGCCTAACAACGAGTCGACTCGGCCCACTGCGCCTCAACCCGTTCACAGGAGAATTGTTCATGGATCAAGCCGAACTCCAGCGCCCCGACGCACGGCACGCCTTGCCGTCGATGGATCAGCTCTGGATGCCGTTCACCGCCAACCGCCAGTTCAAGGCTGCGCCGCGCCTGCTGGTCAGCGCCCAAGGCATGTATTACCGCACGCACGACGGCCGTGAGGTGCTCGATGGCACGGCAGGGCTGTGGTGTGTCAACGCGGGTCACGGGCGTGCCGAGATCAGCGCGGCAATCGCCCGCCAGGCTCAGGAGATGGATTACGCCCCGCCCTTCCAGATGGGGCATCCTCTGCAGTTCGAAGCCGCCAACCTGCTCGCCGGCATCGCCCCGGCTGACCTGAACAAGGTGTTTTTCACCAATTCCGGCTCCGAGTCGGTGGACTCGGCTCTCAAGATCGCCCTGGCCTATCACCGTGCTCGCGGCGATGGCACCCGCACGCTGTTCATCGGTCGTGAGCGCGGCTATCACGGCGTCGGCTTCGGCGGTATTTCTGTGGGTGGCATGGTGGCCAATCGCAAGGTGTTTCGCGGCGCCTTGCTGCCCAACGTCGACCACCTTCCGCACACCTACAACGCCGAGCACCAGGCGTTCTCGCGCGGGGAGCCGACCTGGGGCGCGCATCTGGCCGACGACCTTGAACGCATCGTGGCGCTGCACGATGCCAGCAACATTGCGGCCGTCATCGTCGAACCGGTGGCGGGCTCGACCGGCGTACTGGTGCCGCCCAAGGGTTACCTCGAGCGCTTGCGCAGCATCTGCGACAAGTACGGCATCCTGCTCATCTTCGACGAGGTCATCACCGGCTATGGCCGCCTCGGCACCCCGTTTGCTGCGCAGTATTTCAAGGTCACGCCCGACATCATCACCACTGCCAAGGCGGTAAACAACGCTGCTGTTCCGCTGGGCGCCGTGTTCGTGCGCAATGGCATCTACGACACCGTCGTCAATGCCTCGCCCGAAGGCGCGGTCGAGTTTTTCCACGGCTACACCTATTCGGGGCATCCGCTGGCCATGGCCGCGGCAGTTGCGGCGCAAACCCTGTACAAACGCGACAACTTGCTCACCCGCGTTGCCGACGAAGGCATTGGCGCCTACTGGCAGGATGCCTTGCATGCCTTGAGCGACGCGCGCCATGTCAAGGATTTGCGCAACATCGGCTTGATCGGTGGCATCGAACTCGAGTCGCGCCCCGGCGCCGTCGGCAAGCGCGCCTTCGAGGCCTTCCTTGGCTGCTACGAGCGCGGCGTGCTGGTCCGCTACACCGGCGACACCATTGCCCTGTCGCCACCGCTGATCATCGAACGCGGCCAGATCGACCAGATCATGTCCACCCTGCGCGACGTGCTGCGCACCATCGCCTGATACACCCGCGCCGAGCCCCGCAAACCCGGCAGAGTGCCGGGTTTTTCATGACATGGTCGGGTTGCAGCCTTGCCTGGCGGGCAGCGCGCTACAGTGCGGCTGTGCACACCGCCGCCGCCCTTTGCTCGCCCTTTCGTCCATGGACGCTTTGTTGAACTGGTTCATTCCCTGGGAACTGTCGCCGACCGCGCTGCTGCTGCTGGCTCTGTCGGCCGTGGTCTATGGTCGCGGCTGCCGCCGACGCCGCACCTCGGTGTCGCGGCAGGTTCGTTTCTGGCTGGGCTGGATTCTGATGTGGCAGGCGTTTCAGACGCGCTGGGACTATTACGCCGAGCACCAGTTCTTCGTGCACATCACGCAGCAGTTGTCGCTACACGATTTCGCGCCGCTGCTCATCATGTGGAGCTATCCGCTGACCACGCTGCGGGCCGGCATTCCGTTGGCTTGGCGGCTGCGCTGGCTGCGGCCGTTCAACCGCAGCGCCCCGGTGCGCGGCATCAAGGCCGTGCTGTTTCATCCGCTGGTGGCCGCCGTGCTGTTCGGTGGCATGGCGCTGCTCTGGCTCATCCCGTCGTTTCATCCATTCGTGATGCTCAACGCCCCGACCTATCGCCTGATGAACTGGAGCATGGCACTCGACGGGCTGCTGTTCTGGTGGCTGGTGCTCGACACCCGCCCCAGCCCGCCCGCGCACCTGTCGCCGGGCAAGCGTGTCCTGCTCCCCCTGCTGGCCATGCTGCCGACCATGGCCTGGGGCGCCATTCTGGCCCTGAGCATGACTGATTACTACCCGATCTACGAAATCTGCGGTCGTGCGCTCGGCCTGGACCCCCTCACCGACCAACACCTGGGCGGGCTGATCTTGTGGATTCCGGGCTCGTTCGCCATGGTTCTCGGCAGTCTGATCGCGCTGCGCGTCTGGATGCGGCTCTCCGACCGAGGCCGACTGCAGCCCCGCCAGCAGCGGGGTGCCGCTGCCAAGGTGCAGTCCCGCACGGCCTGAGCTGAATCAGCGGGTGCGGCCGCGGGCCCCTTTCTGTTTCCCACCCTTGCCCGTTTTGCGCGTCGTGCCTGCCTTGGTCTTCGCTGTCTTCCCCGGCGGGTTGGCGGTCTTGGGCGCAGTGGCACCCGCGCGGCGCGCTCCTTTGCCCGCGCCGCTGGTGGCCGTGCTGGAGGCAGCCGCTCTGGACTTGCGCACCCCCGTCGAGGTTTGCGGGTTGAGGACGAACGCATCGTCCTCAAGACCCTTGATCTCGCCAGATGTGGGCAATGGCTTGTTCGCCGGGCCGGGCTTGACACCCTCGCGGACCAGGCGGAAATCGATCTTGCGACCATCGAGATCGACGCGGCTGACCTGCACCAGCAGGCGCCCGCCCAAGGCGTACCGTATGCCGGTGCGCTCGCCGCGCAGCTCGCCGCGGGCTTCGTCATAGCGGAAGTAGTCGGCGCCGATTTCCGACACATGCACCAAGCCCTCGACGAACAGCGCGTCGAGTTGCACGAACAGCCCGAACCCGGTGACCGCGGTGATGGTGCCAGCGTACTCTTCGCCAAGTTTGTCGCGCATGTACCAGCATTTCAGCCAGCTCTCGACATCGCGGCTGGCCTCGTCGGCACGCCGCTCATTGGCTGAGCAATGCACGCCGACAGCCTCCCACACCGGCATGTCCTTGGCGTGCTGCTTGGTCAGTGGCGCAGCAGGCGCCGCGCTGCTGGGGTTGCGCTGCGGCACTCTGCGGGCATTGAGTTCGCCCCGATTCATTTCGATGCGCTCGCTGAATTTGGGCACATAGCGCCCGCCATTCAAAATCGCCTTGATGCCGCGGTGCGTCAACAAGTCGGGATAGCGCCGGATCGGGCTGGTGAAATGGGTGTACGCGGGGTAAGCCAGCCCGAAGTGCCCGCTATTGTGCGGCGTGTAGATGGCCTGCTGCATGGAGCGCAGCAACAGCGTTTGAATCTGCAGCGCATCGGGCCGGTCTTCGATCGACTTGGCCAGGGCCTGGTAGTCGGCAGGCTCGGGGGTTCCGCCTGTGCCGCCGAGCGACAGACCGAGGTTGCGCAGCAACGTGCGCAGCGTGTCGAGCTTTTCCGGCGTCGGCCCCTCATGCACACGGTACAGGGCCAGTTGGTCGTTGCGCTCCAGAAAATCGGCGGCGCAAACGTTGGCCGCCAACATGCATTCCTCGATCAGCCGGTGCGCATCGTTGCGGTGGCGCGGCACGATGGCCTCGATCTTGCCGGCGGCATTGACCATGATCTGGGTTTCTGGGATATCCAGATCGAGCGCACCACGGACTTGGCGCGATTGCAGCAGCGCATTGAACACGGCATGCAGATGCAGCAGGTGCGGCACCAGCGGTACGCGCTCGCGCGCCAACTTCCCCGCCGTATTCGACAGAATATCGGCCACCTCGGTGTAGGTCAGCCGCGCCTGCGAACGCATCACTGCCGGGTAGAACTGATAGGCCTTCATCTCTCCCTGCGCGGTGATGAGCATGTCACACACCATGCACAACCGGTCGACCAGCGGGTTGAGCGAACACAGACCGTTACTCAGCTTTTCCGGCAGCATGGGAATGACACGGCGCGGGAAGTACACCGAGGTTGCGCGCTCCAGCGCGTCGGCGTCGAGTTCGGTGCCCTCGCGGACGTAGTGCGACACATCGGCGATCGCCACCAGAAGCCGCCAGCCCTTGGCCCGGCCGATCTTCGCTGGCTCGCAGTACACCGCGTCATCGAAATCGCGCGCGTCCTCACCGTCGATCGTCACCAGCGCAACATCGCGCAGATCGATGCGGCCGGCACTGTCGGTATCCCGCACCGCGTCGGGCAGAGCAGTGCTTTCGCGCTGCGCCCCCGACGAGAACACATGCGGCACGCCATACTTGCGTACCGCGATCTCGATTTCCATGCCCGGGTCGTCGAGCTCGCCAAGCACCTCGAGCACGCGTCCGACGGGCTGCACGTTGGGGAGCGGCGGTTGGGTGATCTGCGCGCTCACCACCTGTCCCGCCTTGGCCTTGCCCACGCCGTCCGGCGAGATCAGGATGTCCTGCACATACCGGCGATCCTCGGGAGCCAGCAGCCAGGTTCCCCCTTCGTGCAGCAACCTACCGATGATCGGGCGCACGCTGCGCTCCAAAATGCCGATCACCTGCCCCTCGGTGCGCCCGCGTCGATCCGGTTTGCCCACACGCACACTGACCCGGTCGAGATGAAGCACCGTGCGCATCTGTTGTGGCGACAGATAGATGTCCGGACCGCCGTCATCCGGCGTCACGAACCCATGACCATCGCGGTGCCCGCGCACGATCCCTTCAACAATCACGGAAGATCCTTTCCTCAAGCAACTCGCCAGCCATGCGCAGCACCATCGCCACACCCAGCCTGACCTCTGCATCACCTCGCATTATCACCTTAGCCCTCCCTTGCCCGCGGTCGAGCTCGAAATCTTTACTTCGGCAAATCCTGTGTTATGATTTGCAGCTTGATTGCCCAGATGGCGGAATTGGTAGACGCACTAGTTTCAGGTACTAGCGCTGCGAGGCGTGGAGGTTCGAGTCCTCTTCTGGGCACCAAATCATTGCAAGACGAAAGGCAGAGACGGGGGATTTCGATTCCCCGTTTTGCTTTGCACAAGCCGCAAACGGGCACGCGCGCAAGGCCGTACCCAGTCCCTCGGCCGGGATGGCGGAATCGGTAGACGCAGTGGACTCAAAATCCACCGCCCTTAAAAGCGTGCGGGTTCGAGTCCCGCTCCCGGCACCAATCAGACAAATCCCGCTTTGCCGAGACCCGAGAGGCTTCCGGCATGCTACGGCGCTTCTCAAAAACAAAATGGGTTAACGATTGCTCGTTAACCCATTGATTGATTTGGCGGAGTGGACGGGACTCGAACCCGCGACCCCCGGCGTGACAGGCCGGTATTCTAACCAACTGAACTACCACTCCAGGCAGATTCGGTTTATGGAATCTGGCGTCCCCTACGAGATTCGAACTCGTGTTATCGCCGTGAAAGGGCGGTGTCCTAGGCCTCTAGACGAAGGGGACTAAACCTTCAAATGTGTTGCTTGGTGGAGGTAAGCGGGATCGAACCGCTGACCTCTTGCATGCCATGCAAGCGCTCTCCCAGCTGAGCTATACCCCCGAAAGCAAACCAGCATTCTATACTGAAAAAACTAGGCCATGCAAGCTCTTTTTGGAAGAGCCGCATGGCACGTCGCTCAATGTCTGGCGCTCTCTGCAACGCCGGACTCGGCCCCGGCCACGGGCACCTGTTCAGGTGCGGCGGCAGGTTCATCGGGCAAGGCCACCGGCACCCGCTCGAGTGCCAGATCGAGCACCTGATCGATCCACTTCACCGGAACGATGGTCAAGCTCGATTTGACGTTGTCGGGCATCTCCTGCAGATCCTTGACGTTTTCTTCCGGGATCAGCACCGTCTTGATGCCACCACGCAGCGCGGCGAGCAGCTTCTCTTTCAGGCCACCGATGCCCAGCACCTCCCCGCGCAGAGTGATTTCACCGGTCATGGCGACTTCTGCCTTGACCGGAATCCCCGTCATGGCCGAGACGATGGCCGTGGTCATGGCAATACCAGCGCTGGGCCCGTCCTTCGGTGTGGCGCCTTCGGGCACGTGGATGTGCAAGTCGCGCTTCTCGAACAGTTCCTCCTTGATGCCCAGACGGCGCGAGCGCACACGCACCACGGTGCGAGCTGCTTCCACCGATTCCTTCATCACATCGCCAAGCGAACCCGTGCGCAAAATGGCGCCCTTGCCCGGCATCGCCGTGGCCTCGATGGTGAGCAGATCCCCACCGACCTCGGTCCACGCCAGTCCCACGACCTGACCAACCTGATTCTGCTTCTCGGCCATGCCGAAGTTGAAGCGGCGCACCCCCAGGAACTCGTGCAGGTTGTCTTCCGTGACCACGACCTGATCGACGTAGGTCTTGAGCAGACGGCCTTTCACTGCCTTGCGGCAGATTCGCGAGATTTCGCGCTCCAGCGAGCGGACACCGGCCTCGCGGGTGTAGTAGCGAATCAGACCCCGAATCGCGCTTTCGGTGACATCCAGTTCTTCCGCCTTGACGCCGTTGTTCTTCATCTGCTTGGGCAGCAGATAGCGCTGAGCGATGCTTACCTTCTCGTCCTCGGTGTAGCCCGACAGACGGATGACTTCCATGCGGTCGAGTAGCGCCGGCGGGATGTTGAGCGAGTTGGAGGTGGCGACGAACATCACGTCCGACAGGTCGAAATCGACTTCGACGTAATGGTCGCTGAAGGTGTGGTTCTGCTCCGGGTCGAGCACTTCCAGCAGCGCCGACGACGGGTCGCCGCGGAAGTCCATGCCGAGCTTGTCCACCTCGTCGAGCAGGAACAGCGGGTTGCGCACCGCAACCTTGTTCAGGCTTTGCAGGATCTTGCCGGGCATGGCGCCGATGTAGGTGCGGCGATGGCCGCGGATTTCCGCCTCGTCGCGCACCCCGCCCAGCGCCATGCGCACGAACTTGCGCCCCGTTGCGCGGGCGATGGACTGGCCGAGCGAAGTCTTGCCCACACCGGGCGGGCCGACGAGGCAGAGAATGGGCGCCTTGACCTTGTCCACACGCTGCTGCACCGCGAGGTATTCGAGGATGCGCTCCTTGACCTTCTCCAGACCGTAGTGGTCTTCCTCCAGCACCTGCTCGGCGAAGGCGAGGTCGTGCTTGACCTTGCTTTTCTTCGACCAAGGCAGGCTGATGAGCACGTCAAGATAGTTGCGCACCACGGTGGCCTCGGCCGACATGGGCGACATGAGCTTGAGTTTCTTCAGCTCGCTTTCAGCCTTTTTCTTGGCATCCTTGGGCATGCGGGCCGCCTTGATCTTTTTCTCGATCTCCTCGATGTCGGCGCCGTCTTCGCCCTCGCCCAGTTCCTTCTGGATGGCCTTGACCTGTTCGTTCAGGTAGTACTCGCGCTGGCTCTTTTCCATCTGCCGACGCACGCGGCCACGGATGCGCTTTTCCACCTGCAGGATGCCGACCTCGCGCTCGAGTTGTTCGAGCAGGTTTTCCAGGCGGGCATGGACATCGTGCAGATCGAGCACAGACTGCTTCTGCTCGAGCTTGAGCGGCAAATGCGCGGCAATGGTGTCGGCCAAGCGACCGGGATCGTCGATGCCGGAAATGGAGGTGAGAATCTCCGGCGGGATTTTTTTGTTCAGCTTGACGTACTGGTCGAACTGCGCCACCACGGCGCGCCGCATCGCCTCGGACTCGGCGGTGGACTCGGAACTCGACGCAATGGGCGACGCGTCACAGGCGAAATACTCGCCGTTGTCGCGGATGTTGAGCGCGCTGGCGCGCTGTGCCCCTTCGACCAGCACCTTGACCGTGCCGTCGGGCAGCTTGAGCATTTGCAGAATGCTCGACAGGCAGCCGACTTCGAACAGATCGTCGGGCTTGGGTTCATCTTTGGCTGCGGCCTTCTGCGCCACCAGCATGATCTGCTTGCCACTCTCCATGGCTGATTCCAGCGCCTTGATCGACTTGGGCCGACCGACGAACAGGGGAATCACCATATGGGGGAAGACGACCACATCGCGCAGCGGCAACAGCGGCAAGGCGGTGAGATCGGTGTTTTGCTCAGGGGTATCGGACATGGAGGTCACCCGAAAAGAAGTTGGGGCGCAGTTGAGGGCGCAATCTGGATTTGCAAGCCGCCACACACGGCGACGCCGGGCGGGGCAGGCTGCGCGGGGGCCCGTTCACACCACGCGGCCTCAGGCCCCCGAAGCCTTCGCGGCGTCTTCGTAGATCAGCAGCGGCTTGGCGCCCGACGTGATCACGTTCTCGTCGACCACCACAGCGCTGACGCCTTGGGCATTGGGCAAATCGAACATCAGGTCGAGCAGCGCCTGTTCGACGATGGAGCGCAAACCGCGCGCTCCGGTCTTGCGCTCCAGCGCCTTGTGGGCGATGGCATCGAGCGCTGCGGGGCGGAATTCGAGCTTGATGTGGTCCATCTCGAACAGTTTCTGGTACTGCTTGACCAGCGAATTTTTAGGCGCAGTGAGAATTTCGATCAGTGCGGCCTCGTCGAGTTCTTCCAGCGCGGCCACGACGGGCAAGCGGCCGACCAGTTCGGGAATCAAGCCGAACTTGATGAGGTCTTCGGGTTGCGCCTGCAGGAAGGTCTCGGAGACGCTGCGCTCGGATTGTGTCTTGACCGTGGCGGAAAAGCCGATACCCGACTTTTCCGAGCGGTTGCGAATCACTTTTTCCAGACCATCGAAGGCACCGCCGCAGATGAACAGGATGTTGGTGGTGTCGACTTGGATGAAATCCTGGTTTGGATGCTTGCGACCACCCTGCGGCGGCACCGAGGCCATGGTGCCTTCGATGAGCTTGAGCAGCGCCTGCTGCACGCCCTCGCCCGACACGTCGCGGGTGATGCTGGGGTTGTCGGACTTGCGCGAGATCTTGTCGATTTCGTCGATGTAGACGATACCGCGCTGCGCCCGCTCGATCTCGTAGTTGCAGTTCTGCAGCAGTTTCTGAATGATGTTTTCAACATCTTCGCCCACATAACCGGCCTCGGTCAGCGTCGTGGCGTCGGCAATCACGAAAGGCACGTTGAGCAGGCGCGCCAAGGTTTGCGCCAGCAAGGTCTTGCCCGAGCCGGTCGGACCGACCAGCAGAATGTTGCTCTTGGCCAGCTCGACGTCGCTGGTCTGCCCGACGTGCTTGAGGCGCTTGTAATGGTTGTACACGGCCACGGCCAGAATGCGCTTGGCCGCCTCCTGGCCGATGACGTACTGGTCGAGAATCGCCTTGATTTCCGAGGGCGTGGGCAGATCAGAACTCACCACTTTGCCGTTGGCGTCAGCGGCGGCGACCTCGTCGCGGATGATCTCGTTGCAAAGGTCGATGCATTCGTCGCAGATGAACACTGACGGCCCGGCGATGAGCTTCTTGACCTCGTGCTGGCTTTTGCCACAGAACGAGCAATACAGGGTCTTTTCACCCGAGGACGATTTTTTTTCAGCCATGTGCGTGGTGCCTCGCGATCGGGTCAGGCGCGTTTGACGAGAACTTCATCGATCAAGCCATAGTCCTTGGCTTGGTCGGCCGACATGAAAAAGTCGCGGTCGGTGTCGGCGGCGATTTTCTCCAGCGACTGGCCGGTGCGCTCGGCCAGGATGCCGTTGAGCCGCTCGCGCAGGTACAGAATTTCACGCGCCTGAATTTCGATGTCCGACGCCTGCCCCTGGGCTCCGCCGAGCGGCTGGTGGATCATGATGCGCGAGTTGGGCAGCGAGTAACGCTTGCCTTTGGCGCCGGCGGCCATGAGAAAGGCGCCCATGCTGGCGGCGATGCCGGTGCATAGCGTGGAGACGTCGGGCTTGATGAACTGCATGGTGTCGAAGATCGCCATACCGGCCGACACCGAACCGCCAGGCGAGTTGATGTAGAGCGAAATGTCCTTGTCCGGGTTCTCGGATTCGAGGAACAGCAGTTGCGCCACCACCAGGTTGGCCATCTGATCGTTGATCGGGCCGACGAGAAAAATCACCCGCTCGCGCAACAGGCGCGAGTAGATGTCGTAAGCGCGTTCGCCGCGGCCGCTTTGCTCGATGACCATGGGCACCAGGCCCAGGTTTTGAATGTCAGTTGCGCTCATGGAAAGAAAAAACGTGAAGGTGCACACAGATTAGCACGCAGCCTGCAAAGCCGAGACGGGTCTGCGGGATATCCGCGCCCGGCTTGCGGCAGGAATGCCACGGCGACAAAACAAGAGCCGCTGCGCGTGTGGCGGCAGCGGCTCTCGCAGAACGGACGGCGGGCAACAGGCGCCGCGCCAGCAAGGCAGCGGATGCGCAGCCCGAATCAGTTTTGACCCATCAATTCGTCGAAACTCAGGGTCTTGTCGGTGGTTTGGGCCTGGGAGAACACAAAGTCGGTGACGTTGTTTTCCATGACGATGGCCTCGGCCTGCGCCATGCGCTCCTGGTCGGCGTAGTACCAGCGCACCAGGTCCTGCGGCTGCTCGTAGCTGGCCGCCAGGTCTTCGACGTAGGCGCGCACCTGCTCAGGCTTGGCCTGCAGCTCGTGCTGTTTCACCAGTTCGGAGACGATCAAACCCAGGCGCACGCGGCGCTCGGCCTGATCCTTGAACAACTCGGGCGGCAACGGCGCCTTGTCGGCGTCTTTCATGCCGCGCTCGGCCAGATCCTGCCGGGCGCCGGTCATCAGGTCGTTGATTTCGTTTTGCACCAGGGCACTGGGCAGATCGACCGGCACGGCCTTCTGCAGCACGTCCATCACCGCCAGCTTGTTGCGCTGCGACAGTCGCGACTTGACTTCGCGCTGCAGGTTGTTGCGAATGTCGTCGCGCAGGCGCTGCACGCTGCCGTCGGCCACGCCCAGCGACTTGGCGAATTCGGCATCGACCGCGGGCAACTGCGGCCATTCGACCTGGGTCACCTTGAGGGTGAACTGGGCCGTCTTGCCGGCCACGGCGCGGCCTTGGTAATCCTCGGGGAAATGGAGTTCGAAAATCTTGCTCTGACCGGCCTGCAGGCCCTTGGTGGCCGCTTCGAACTCGGGCAGCATGCGGCCTTCGCCCTGCACGAACTGGAAGCCCTCGGCCTTGCCGCCGTCGAACGCCGTGCCATCGATACGGCCCTCGAAGTCGACGGTGACACGGTCGCCGTCCTGCACTTCCAGGCCCTCGGCGGTCTGGCCGTCGGCCGCCGCCTGACCGCGCGGCACGAAGGTGGTGCGTTGCTTGCGCAGCACCTCCAGGGTTTTGTCGATCGCCGCGTCATCCACCGCGGCCGTCACGCGCTCGACCGATTGCGTCGACAGATCGGGAATGACGACGTCGGGATAAACCTCGAAGGTGGCGTCGAACGCCATGACGTCGGCTTCGACACCTTCGGTCTTGGGCGTGAACTGCGGCATGCCGGCCACGCGCAGGCGGGCGCCGCTGGCAACTTCGTAAAACGCGTTGCCGATCTTGTCCTGCAGCACTTCCATTTCGACCGACGGGGCGTAACGCTGGGTCACCATGGACATGGGCACCTTGCCGGGACGAAAACCGGGCAGACGCAGGGTGCGGCTGAGGTCTTTGAGGCGGGCGTTGATTTCGGTTTGCACCGTGGCCTTGGGAACCGTCACGGTCACGCGGCGCTGCAATTTGTCCAGGGTTTCGACAGTCATGGGAACGTCCAATCGGCAGTGAAAATGATCGATGTCCGGCAGGCAATGCGTCTGCCGGGTGGTGCGAGAGGGGGGACTCGAACCCCCACGCCCGTGAAGGCGTCAGGACCTAAACCTGGTGCGTCTACCAATTTCGCCACCCTCGCAAGAAATCCGTTGCCAAAAACCGCTTGCCGCGCGTGCACGATGGCAGTGCAAGACCGCGGCCAGACGCACGTCGCACACGCACGTTGCGTCGCGCGTTGATTTTTGGGCAATCGGCTATTCTAGCCGCGCTCGGCCGACGCCCGCGATGCCGTCCTTCCATGCCCACCAGCACCCTTCCTTCTTCCACCGAAACCCCGCGCCCAGGGTCGGCGGTGTACTACGCCTTGCAGCGCTGCACGGCACCGCAACGGCAGGCGCTGCAGCCGCTGTGGCAATTCCACAGGCAGGTGCGCGGCATCGTCACCGGGGTGAGTGATGCGGCGGTGGCGCAGGCCAAGCTGGCCTGGTGGCGCGCGCAGGTCGATGCCCTGAGCCAAGGCCGCGCCGAACATCCGACGCTGCGCGCCCTCGCCCCGGTCGTGCGGCAGCACGGATTGCCCGCGTCCGCGCTGCTCGCGGTCATCGACAGCGTGGCCATCGATCTGCAACAAAACCGCTGGCTCGACCGCCCGGCGTTGCTGCACTATGCCATGTTGAGCGGCGGGCAGATGCTGCGCAACGCCGCCGCGCTGCTCGATGTCCAGACCAGCGAGGACCTCGACGCCGCCCAAGCCCTGGGCACAGGTCTGCGTCTGGCCGACTTCATCCGCCACCTGGGGCGCGATGCGGCGCAAGGTCGTGTGTATGTGGCGCTGGACGCGCTGCAGCGGCATGGCGTAACCGCTGCCGATCTGCAGCAGCGCCGCATGCACCCGGGCGTGGCGGCTTTGCTGGCCGAGCAGACAGGGCTCGCGCGGCAGACCCTCGATGACGCCATGCGCACCCTGGGCCAAGCGCGCCGAGGTCATGCCACACCGCTCCTGGCGCTGGGGGCGATGGCGCAGGCGGTGCTGCGCGAAATCGAGCGCAGCGACTACGCCGTGCTGCACCAGCGCATCAGCCTGACGCCGCTGCGCAAGCTGTGGATCAGCCGCACCTGCACCTGGCGGCGGGGCTGACCGCGGCGCTCAGGCCCGCTCCAGTTCGGCGCGCAGGGCGCGGTATTCGTCCAGGGCCTCGGGGTTGGCCAAGGCGGTGAGGTTTTTCACCGGGTCGCCGTGGATCAGGTTGCGCACGGCGATTTCCACGATTTTGTTGCTCTTGGTGCGGGGGATGTCGTGCACCTGCACGATGCGTGCAGGCACATGGCGCGGCGTGGTGTTGTCGCGAATCTGGCGCTTGATGGCGTCGATCAGGTCGGCGTCGAGCGTCAGGCCGTCGCGCAGGCGCACGAAAAGCACCACGCGCACGTCGCCGTAGCTGCCGGGCGGCCAGTTCTGGCCGATCACCAGCGACTCCAGCACGGCATCGATGCGCTCGACCTGACGGTAGATCTCGGCCGTGCCGATGCGCACCCCGCCGGGGTTGAGCGTGGCGTCAGAGCGGCCGAAGATGATGTAGCCGCCATGCTCGGTGCGCTCGATGTAGTCGCCATGCCACCACACATTGGGAAATTGGGCGAAGTAGGCGTCGTGGTACTTCTGCGCGCCCTGCTCCAGGCTGCCGTCCACCAGAAAGCCCAGTGGCATCGACGGGAAGGGCTTGGTGCACACCAGCTCCCCCTTCTGTCCGGCTGGCAGGGGCTTGCCGTCGTCGTCAGCAACGATGACCGCCATACCCAGGGCACAGGCCTGGATCTCGCCGCGCCAGACCGGGTTCATCGGCGAGCCCGCGAGGAAGCAGGCCACCAGATCGGTGCCGCCCGACAGTGAACTCAAGCAGACATCGGCCTTGACCCGCTGATAAATGGTGTCGAAGCCCTCGGGCGCCAATGGCGATCCGGTGGACATGATGGTGCGCAACGCGGTGAGCTGGTGGGTCTGCCGCGGCTCGATGCCCGACTTGCCGATCGCCTCGAGGAACTTGGCCGAAGTGCCCAGATGGGTGAAGCCCACGGCGTCGGCGTAGTCGAACAGAATGGCGTTGCCGCGCAGCCCCGGCGCGCCGTCGTAAAGACAGACTGTGGCGCCCTGGCTCAGCGCCGACATCAGCCAGTTCCACATCATCCAGCCGCAGGTGGTGAAAAAGAACACGCGGTCACCTTCGTGAATGTCCACCTGCAGCCGCAGTTCGGCCAGGTGCTTGAGCAGCACTCCGCCTGCGCGGTGCACGATGCATTTGGGCGCCCCGGTGGTGCCGCTGGAATACAGGATGTAAACCGGATGATCGAACGGCAGCGGCGTGAATTCCACCGCCCGGGGCGCGTAGGGCTGCAGCGCCTGGTCCCACAACTGCGCACCCGCGATGGCGGCGATGTCGGCCGTCTGCTGCAGAGCCTGCGCCACATAGGGCACGACCACGGTCTTGGTCAGGGCGGAGAGTTGCGGCGCGAGCGCGGCGATCTTGTCGAGATTGGAAAAGATCTTGCCGTTGTAGAAATAACCGTCGCAAGCGATCAGCACCTTGGGCTGGGTCTGGCCAAAGCGATCGAGCACGCCTTGGACGCCGAAGTCGGGCGAGGCCGAGGTGAAGGTGGCGCCCAGGCTGGTGGCCGCCAGCATGGCGATGACCGTTTCCGGCAGGTTGGGCATGTACGCCGCCACCCGGTCCCCCGGCTGCACCCCCCAACTGCGCAAGGCCTGCTGCAGCCGCGAGACCTCGGCGTGCAGCGCGCGCCAGCTCAGGCTGCGCTGCACGCGATCTTCACCCCAGAAGTGCAGGGCCACGGTGTCATCGTTGCGGCGCAGCAGGTTCTGCGCGAAGTTCAGCCGGGCGTCGGGAAAGAAACGGGCTCCGGGCATGCGGTCGGCATCGACCAGCACGCGCTCGCCCTTGTGCTCGGCGATGACGCCCGCGGTGTCCCAGACAGCATCCCAGAACGCCGCTTGCTCGGTGATCGACCAGTCGAGCAGATCCTGGTAGGTCTGCAGTTGCAGGCCGTGGCGGGCGTTGACCCAGAGACGGAAGGCCTCGATGTGCGAGGCGGCGATGCGTTGCGGCGACGGTTGCCAGCAAAGCTGATCGGCGGCAGGTGCGTTCATGGCGTGTTCTCGACTGGGGTTCCTTGGGCGGCAGGCGGCAGGAGGAGTTGCCGCAGGCGGTCGGGCAAGGGCGCGCTCTTGCGCTGCGGAAAATCCACCCAGACCACGCGCGAGCCGCCGCTGGCATAGATGGTGTCCGGGTCGTCGGTCCGACTGAGCAGGGTGTAGGTGTCGAAACTGGTGCGGCCCACCCCCGCGGTGTAGAGCCGGGCCAGCACCTCGCCCGGAAACCGCAACTCGCTCTGGAAGTTGCAGAAGGCGTTGACGATCACCGGCCCCAGCCCCTTGGGGTTGGCCGGCACACCGGTGGCCATCATCCACTCCAACCGGATGATTTCCATGTAGCGAAAGTAGACGGTGTTGTTGACGTGGCCCATCACATCCATGTCGCCCCAGCGGATGGGCATGGTCATGGTGTACACCAAGGTCTTGTCGTCGGGAATGTCAAAGCGCATGCTGGTCTCCGTCACAGGCCGAAGCCGTCGTCGGCCGTGAGCACGGCGCCGTTGACCAGACCGCTCTGCCCGCTGGCCAGCAGCACCAGCAGACCGTCGAGGTCTTCGGGCTTGCCCAGCCGCTTGCGCGGCAGCATCTGCAGCAGGCGCTGACCGGCCTCGGTCTGCCAGTGGTGGTGGTTCATCTCGGTGTCGATGTAACCCGGGCAGATGGCGTTGACATTGATGCCGTACTTGCCCCATTCCACCGCCATGGCGCGGGTCATGTGCACCACAGCCGCCTTGCTCATGGCGTAGATGCCCAGCTTGGGCATGACGCGCAGACCGGCCACCGAGGCAATGTTGATGATGCGCCCGCCGGCCCAGGTGCCCGGGGTGACGCCCAGCGAGCGCGCCACCATGCGCCGCGCCACTTCCTGCGCGGCAAAGAAGGCTCCGCGCACATTGGTGTCGAACACCTCGTCGAAGTCGTCGGGTGTGGCGTCGAGCAGCTTTTGCTGCGCCGAGACCCCGGCGTTGTTCACCAGAATGTCGATCGGCCCCATCTCGGTTTCGGCATGCGCCACCGCCGCCTTGATGCTCGACGGGTCGGTGACGTCGAGTTCGACCACATGCGCGTCGCCCCCCTGCCCTTCGATGCGCGCCCGCAGTTCCTTGAGCCGCTCCATGCGTCGCCCGGTGAGCACCACGGCGGCGCCAGCCTGCGCCAGCACCTCGGCAAAGCGCCAGCCCAAGCCGCTCGACGCGCCTGTCACCAGGGCAACGCGCCCCGAAAGTTCAATTGTGTAACCCATACTGTGTCCTTGAGGATGTGGCGCCCGGTGCGGCGCATCCGCATGACCGGCCGAGCGTGAATGCCCTCATGGTAGAGCCATGCCGTTTTCCGGTTTCGAAGTCAGCGGTGAAACAATCGGCGGGCATTTTCTTCGCTGCGAACCCGCACCATGCACCAACGACAGCCCAGCCTGCTGCACCGCTATCTGGATTGGGAACAGCGCCTGACCATCTCGGCCAACCGGCTGAGCCGCCAGGCCTGGGTGCGGCATGGCTTTGCTCTGGTCAGCCGCCTGGGCAACGGCTGGGGCTGGGCCGCCATCCTGACGGCGTTTCTGCTGCTCGACGGCCGCGAGGCGGTGATGCCCCTGGTCTGGATGCTGGTCACCACCGGCCTGGGCATTGCCCTGTACGGCTCGATCAAGCGTCTGGCGGCGCGCCCGCGGCCGAGCGCGCAGTGCCGGCGCATCGTGCTGAGCGAACCCCCGCTCGACCAGTTCAGCTTTCCGTCGGGCCACACCCTGCACGCCGTCAACTTCACCCTGCAGATTCTGTTTTTCGCGCCGGTGCTGGGCTGGATCGCCGTGCCCTTCGCCCTGGCCATCGCCGCGTCGCGCCTGATTCTGGGTCTGCATTACCTGTCCGACGTGGTGGTCGGCGCGGTGCTGGGCATGCTGCTCGCCACGTTTGCGCTGGCGCTGCAAGTCGGGGTGATGTGAGGGTTTGCGCCAACCACGGCGTACGGTTGTGGCCTGCTTTGTCGATAATGGCGTTATGTCCGAACGCATCATCCCCATCGTCGATCACCAATACGCTGCCAGCGTGCCGCCGGTTCCCGCCGCAGACGGTGCCGAGCTGACGCCGCCGCTCGACCGGTTTCATCGCCCCTTGCACGATCTGCGGATTTCGGTCACCGACCGCTGCAACTTCCGCTGCACCTACTGCATGCCGAAAGAGATTTTCGACAAGCAGTACGAATTCCTGCCACACTCGGCGCTGCTGAGCTTCGAGGAAATCACCCGTGCCGCGCGCGTGTTCATCGACTTGGGCGTGCGCAAGATCCGCCTCACCGGCGGCGAGCCCTTGCTGCGCAAGCATGTGGAGCGGCTGGTGGCCATGCTGCACGCGCTGCGTACCCCCGAAGGCACGCCACCCGAACTTACCCTGACCACCAACGGCTCCATCCTGGCGCGCAAGGCGCAGGCGCTCAAGGACGCCGGGCTCGACCGCGTCACCGTCAGCCTGGACGCGCTGGACGACGCCGCCTTTCGCCAGATGAACGACGTCGACTTCCCGGTGCGCGACGTGTTGCACGGCATCGACGCCGCGCTGGCCGCCGGCCTGGGGCCGGTGAAGGTGAACATGGTGGTCAAGCGCGGCACCAACGACGACCAGATCGTGCCTATGGCCGCGCATTTCCGCGGCACCGGCGCGGTGCTGCGGTTCATCGAATACATGGATGTGGGCAACACCAACGGCTGGCGCATGGACGAGGTGCTGCCCTCGCAACAGGTGATCGACCGCATCCACGCCGTTTATCCGCTGCACCCGCTCGAAGCCCATGGCCCCGGCGAAACTGCGCAGCGCTGGGCCTACGACGACGGCGCGGGCGAGATCGGCGTGATCTCCAGCGTCACCCGGGCGTTCTGCGCCAACTGCAACCGCGCCCGACTGTCGATGGAAGGCAAGCTCTACCTTTGCCTGTTCGCCAACCACGGCCATGACGTGCGCGCTCTGCTGCGCGGCGACCCCGCCAGCGGTCTGGCGCCGGTGAACGACGCGCAGTTGCGCGCCGCGCTGGCCCAGGTGTGGACGCAGCGCGACGATCGCTATTCCCTGCTGCGCGGCACTGCTGCGGGCCAGACCCTGCGCGAGCAGCGCAAGGTCGAAATGTCGTATATCGGCGGCTGAGAGCGCTCCATGTGCGGCATCGCGGGGCGTCTGAATTGGCATGCCGCGGTCGCGCGCGAACAGCTCGAGGCCATGATCGGCCGGCTGCATCACCGCGGCCCCGATCAGCAAGGCTTCTACCACCACGGCCCCATCGGCCTGGCCCACGCCCGCCTGAGCATCATCGATCTCGCCAGCGGTGCGCAGCCCATGAGCAACGAAGACGGCACGGTCTGGGTGGTGTTCAACGGCGAGATTTTCAATTACCTCGAACTCCGCGCTGATCTGCAGCGGCGCGGTCACCGTTTCGCCACCCAGTCCGACACCGAGGTGCTGGTCCACCTGTATGAAGACCATGGCGATGCCCTGGTGGAACAGCTCAACGGCCAGTTCGCCTTCGCCCTCTGGGACACGGTGCGGCAGCGTCTGCTGCTGGCGCGTGATCGCACCGGCATCCGGCCGCTGTTCCACACCCGTGTGCCGGGCGGCCTGGCCTTTGCCTCCGAGGTCAAGGCGCTGTTCGCCCTGCCCGAGGTACCGCGCCGCCTGGACGCCCGCGCCCTGGGCGAAGTCTTCACCTACTGGGCGCCGCTGCCGCCGCACGCCGTGTTCGAGGGCATCGAGTCGCTGCCGCCCGGCCATGTGATGACGGTCGATGCCCGCGGCACACAACTGCGCCGCTATTGGGACTGGAGCTTTCCGCCCGCGCCCATCGACGCCGACCGCAGCGCCGATGCCTACGCCGACGAACTGCGCGACCTGCTGATCGATGCCGTGCGGCTGCAACTGCGCGCCGACGTGCCGGTGGCCGCCTACCTCAGCGGCGGGCTCGACTCCTCCATCGTCACCACCCTGATCCGGCACTACACCGACACCCCGCTGCGTACCTTTTCGCTCACCTTCGACGACGCCGAGTTCGACGAAAGCGTGTGGCAGCAGCAACTCGTGCAGCATCTGCGCACCGAGCACACCACGGTGCACTGCACCCGTGCCGACATCGCCGCCGCCTTCCCGCGCGCCATCGCCCATGCCGAAACGCCCATCGTGCGCACCGCCCCGGCGCCCATGCTGCTGTTGGCCGACGGCGTGCGCGCCGCGGGCTACAAAGTGGCGCTCACCGGCGAGGGTGCCGACGAGGTGTTCGGCGGCTACGACATCTTCAAGGAAGCACGGGTGCGTCGCTTCATCGCCCGGCAACCCACGTCGCGCTGCCGCCCCCGCCTGCTCGAGCGGCTCTATCCCTATCTCAAGCACTCGCCAGCCGCCGGGCGGGCCATGACCGAGCGCTTTTTCCGCGAAGGCGAAGCGCAGTTTCGCGCCCCCTGGTTCGCCCACCTGCCGCGCTGGACGACCACGCGCCGCATCACCGCCTTTCTCGCGGCGGAATTCCGCGCCGCCGCCACCGCGTTCGACCCGGCCGAGGCCCTTGCCGCGCAGCTACCGCCCGACATCGGCCGCTGGGAGCCGCTGTGCCAGGACCAGTACATCGAGGCGCACACCCTGATGTCGGGCTATCTGCTGTGCGCGCAGGGCGACCGCATGGCGATGGCGGCGTCGATCGAAACCCGTTTCCCCTTCCTCGATCATCGCCTGATTGCCTTTGCCAGCAAGTTGCCGCCGCGCTACAAGCTCATGGGCCTGGTGGAGAAATACCTGCTCAAGCGCAGCATGGACGGCCTGCTGCCCGATGCCCTGCGCCACCGCAGCAAGCAGCCCTACCGTGCCCCCGACAGCCAGAGCTTCTTCCACCACGGCGAGCCGGTCGATTATGTGGCGGAGTTGTTCAGCACGGCGCGGCTGAACGAAGCCGGGTATTTCGATGCGCAGGCGGCCATCC
>JAKAFC010000160.1 GCA_021818065.1 Pseudomonadota bacterium | reverse complement strand
TGGGCGTACAGCGGCACGCTGTACAGGCCGGCGCTGGCCGAGATCAGCAGCAGGTCGGCCATGATGCGCCAGTGCGCTGCCTGGCGCAGAAACTGCGTCAGCGTCTGCAGCGGGCCTTCGCGTTCGAGCCGGTGCGTGGCAAAGAACAGATCGACGCCGAACAGCGTCATGCCGATGGCGCCCAGCAGCACCAGGCCGATTTCCACCCGGCCGCGCGCCAGCCACTCGCAGGCCACCGAGCCCAGGCCGATGCCCACGGCAAAGATCACCAGCAGCAGCGACGCCACAGCCTCGCTGCCGTGCACCACCTCGCGCGTGAACACCGGAAACTGGGTGAGAAAGGCCACGCCGTAGAACCACATCCACGACACCGCCATCAACGCCACCAGCACGCTGCGGTCGGCCGCGGCCAGCCGCAGGCTGCGCGCCGTCTCGGTGAACGGATTCCAGTCGATGCGCTGGCCCGGCGCCAGCGGCGGGGTGCGGGGCACGAAGCGCGCCATGGTCCACCCGACCAGGGCGACCAGCAGACAGGCGATGCCGGCGAACACCGGGCCCTGCGGGTAGGTCATGAGCACGCCCCCGGCCAGGCTGCCCAGCAGAATGGCGACAAAGCCGCCCATCTCGGTCATGCCGTTGCCGCCGGTGAGTTCAGCGGTGTGGAGGTGGCGCGGCAGATAGGCGAACTTGACCGGGCCGAACAGCGTGGAATGCAGCCCCATGCCCAGCACGCACGCCAGCAGCAGCGGCACGTTCACCGTGAAAAAGCCCCACAGCGCCGCCAGCATGATGACCACCTCGAAGGTCTTGATGCGGCGCATGATGACGCCCATGTCCATCTTGTCGGCAAGCTGCCCGGCCGTGGCCGACAGCAGCACGAAGGGCAGCACATACAGCGCGGCGATGAGGTTCACCATCAACCCCGCAGGCAGCCCGGTCTGTGCCTGCGCCCGGTAGGTCACCAACATGGTGAAAGCGAACTTCAGCAGATTGTCGTTGCCGGCGTTGGTGAACTGCGTCCAGAAGAACGGCGCAAACCGCCGCTGGCGCAACAGCTTGAACTGGTTGACGGCGGCGGGCGGATCGGGCGGACGGCAGGGCGGCGGCATGCAGCGGGGGCGGCGACAAACCGCCGAATGTTCGCACAGCCGGATTGACCCGCGCCGGTGCCCAGGCCCTCGGGCCTGTTCACGCTCTGTGTGCACCCACGCCGGGGTCTGGGCGGAGGCAATGCGAGGCGCAGGGCGCGCCGTGGTGGTGTCCACCACAAGCGGACTGCAACGCGGCAGTGCGCCGCCCAGACCCCGGCCCGAAGGGTTGCCCCCAGGCTGGGCGCCTGCGGCGTTGTCGGTGTGGGGCAAGGCGAACAGCCTTGCCCCACACCTCCGCCTTGCATCCATCCCCGCCTGGGGGCAACGCGGGCGCACACAGAGCGTGAGCAGGCCCTAGCCGCGCTGCCGCGCCCAGGCCAGAAAGCGCTGGCCGTACAGCGGCTGGCGCCACACCAGCCACAGCGCCGCCAGCGCGTTGAGCAGCGCCACGCTCAGCAGCAGCGCCGGCACGCTCACCCCCGCGGCCAGCAGCGCGGCGCAATAGCCCGCGCACACCACCATGTAGAGCGCGTTGAGGATGTTGTTGGCGGCGATGATGCGCGCTCGGTGCGTCACCGGCGTGTGGTGCTGGATCAGCGCGTACAGCGGCACGCTGTAGATCCCGGCGCTGGCCGAGAGCAAAAACAGGTCGAGCATCACCCGCCAGTGTGCCGGGTCGCGGACGAAGGCCATCACCCCCTGCAGCGGTCCGGGGTGCGGCAACTGCTGCACGGCAAGGAACAGATCGACGCCAAACGCCGTCATGCCCAGCGCCCCCAGCGGCACCAAGCCGATTTCCACCCGGCCGCGCGCCAGCCACTCGCACGCCAGCGAACCCAGCGCGATGCCCACGGAAAACACCGCCAGCAGCAGCGAGGCCACGGCCTCGTTGCCGCCAAGCACGTCTTTGGCGAACACCGGGAACTGGGTGAGGAAGGCCACGCCGTAAAACCACATCCACGAAATCGCCAGCAGCGCCTGCAGCACCGTGCGGTCGGCCGCCGCCAGCCGGAGGTTGCGCGCGGTCTCGGTGAACGGGTTCCAGTTGATGCGCAACTGCACCTCGACCGGCGGCGTGGGCGGGATGAAGCGCGCCGCCGTCCACCCCAGCAGCGCCACCGCAAGGCAGGCCAGCCCGGCCAGCAGCGGGCCGCGCTCGAAGGTCATCAGCAGCCCGCCGGCCAGGTTGCCCAGCAGGATGGCGACGAAGGTGCCCATCTCGGTCATGCCGTTGCCGCCGGTGAGTTCGGCCGTGCGCAGGTGTTGCGGCAGATAGGCGTACTTCGCCGGGCCGAACAGCGTGGAATGCAGCCCCATGCCGAAGGCGCAGGCCAGCAGCGCCGGGATGTTGGCGGCGACGAAGCCCCACAGCGCCAGGGCCATGATGGCGATCTCCAGCGTTTTCACCCGGCGCATCAGCACCGACTTGTCGAACTTGTCGGCGAGCTGGCCGCTGGTGGCCGAGAACAGCACGAACGGCAGGATGTACAGCGCGGCGATGAGGTTGACCATCAGCCCGGTGGACAGCGCCGTCGCGCCCTCGGCGCGGTACGCCACCATCACGGTGAAGGCGAACTTGAACAGATTGTCGTTGCCGGCGCCGCCGAATTGCGTCCAGAAAAACGGCGCGAAGCGGCGCTGGCCGAGCAGGGCGAACTGGTTGGGGCGGGCGGTGTGGGGCATGGTGACGGGCGGCGTGCAGGCCGCATGATGGCATAGCCGGATAATTCCGCCCATGACACCTCTGCCTTCAAACGCCGCGCCCGGCGTGGTCAACATCTCCTGCTACAAATTTGTCGGCCTGGACGACCTGCCCGGCTGGCAGGCGCGGCTCAAGGACCAGTGCGACGTCCTGCAACTCAAGGGCACCATCCTGCTTGCTGCCGAGGGCATCAACCTGTTTCTCGCCGGGTCGCGCACCGCCATCGACGCCGTGCTGGCCACGCTGCGCGCCGACCCGCGGCTGGCCGATCTGCGTCCCAAGGAGTCGCTCTCGGCCGCGCAGCCCTTCAAGCGCATGAAGGTGAAGATCAAGCGCGAGATCATCACCCTGCACCGTCCGCAGATCCGGCCCGAGACCGGCCGCGCCCCGGCCGTGACGCCCGAGCGGCTGCGCGCCTGGCTCGACGCCGGTTGCGACGACGACGGCCGCCCCGTGTTGTTGCTCGACACCCGCAACGCCTTCGAGCGCGACCTCGGCAGCTTCGCCAACTGCGTCGACTTTGGCCTGAGCAAGTTCAGCGACTTCGCCCCCGCCGTGGAAGACCGCGCCGCCGAATTCGCCGGGCACACCGTGGTGACTTTCTGCACCGGCGGCATCCGCTGCGAGAAGGCCGCGCTGTTGATGCAGGGCTGCGGCATCGACCATGTCTATCAGCTCGACGGCGGCATCCTCAACTATTTCGAGCGGGTCGGCGACGCCCACTACCAGGGCGGCTGTTTCGTCTTCGACGAACGCGAAGTGCTGGGCTCCAACCTGCGCCCCACCGCCGGCTGCATCGCCGCGCCGCAACACCGCTGAAGCCGGCCTCGCCTGGTGCGCCACGCGCATGAGCCGGCCCGGCCAGCTCTGCCGCAGGCGACAATGCTTCGTGGCGGCGGTGTGGCCGCGCTCTCTGGAGAACGTCTGATGAAGTTTCCCGCCTATGCGCTCGGCCTCGCGGGGCTGATTCCTTTCATTGCTCTGGGCTTGGCGGCCTGGATCGCCCCCGAGACCTCGCTCACCGCGGTGGTGGTGATCCAGGCGCAATACGCCGCGGCGATCCTGGCGTTCCTCGGGGCGCTGTACTGGGGCGCGGCGCTGGTGTTGCCCGAGGGGCAGGTGCAACGCCCGTGGCTGCTGCTGGGCTGGGGCGTGGTGTTGCCGCTCTGGGCCTGGCGCATGACCTGGGCGTCAAATTGGGTGTACGGCATGACCGGCCTGTTCATCGGCCTGGCCGTGGCGTATGGCGTGGACGTGATGCTGCGCCGGCAACTGCCGTGGGCATCGTGGTTTTTGCAGCTGCGGCTGTGGCTCACCCTGGGCGCCTTGGTCGGCCTGGGGCTGACTCTGGCGCGGCTCTACACCCTCAAGCCCGCGGGCTGAACGGCGGGGCCGCGGCGCTCAGGGCGCTTCGGCGCAGCGGGCGCACAGGCCGTGCACCTCCAGCCGGGCATGGCGCGCCACAAAACCGGTGGCCGCGACTGCTTGGGCGATGGCGGCATCCACTGCGTCGCTGTGCAACTCCTCCACCCGGCCGCAGCGCGTGCACAGCAGCAGATGCGCGGCGTGCGGCGTGTCGGGGTGGTTGCAGCCGACATACGCGTTCAGACTGTCTACGCGGTGCACCAGGCCCTGTTCCAGCAGAAAGTCGAGCGCGCGGTACACGGTGGGCGGCTTGGCGGTGTGGTCTTCGGTGGAGAGCTGGGCCAGCAGGTCGTAGGCCTTGACCGCCTCGGCCCGCGACTGCACCAGTTCCAACACGCGACGGCGCAGCGGCGTGAGCCGCACACCGCGGGCGGCGCACAGGCGCTCGGCGTGTTGCAGGGCGTCCGAGACGGGGGCAGGGGCGTGGCGATGGCTGGCTGTCATGGCCGAAGTATGCAACAAGCCCCGCCGGGCGGCCGCGCGCCTCCGGCCGTGGCCAGTGCCGAACCTAGCCCCGTCTGCGGCACCACCGCCAGGCATTCCTCGCTCCCCATGCAACGACAAAGCCGCCCGCAGGCGGCTTCGTGCGTGCGGCGACGCGACGCTGCTTCAGCTCAGGGCTTCGTACAGCGGCAGGGTGAGAAAGTCGGTGAACGCCGTGTCGGTGGCGAGCTGGGCGAAGATCTGCGCCGCGCGGTCGAACTGGCCCTCGGCGCCAGTGGCCTTGACCCGGGCGAGCTCTTCCGGGATGAGGGCGCGCACCATGTCGGCGCTGACCTTGCGGCCGTCGTCGAGCACACCTTTGGGACTTTGGATCCATTGCCACACCTGGCTGCGCGAGATCTCGGCGGTGGCCGCATCCTCCATCAGGTTGTGGATGGGCACGGCGCCGCTGCCTGCAAGCCAGGCGCCGAGGTAGTGGATGCCGACGTTGATGTTGTTGCGCAGCCCGGCTTCGGTGATGGGCGTCTCGGGCCGGAAGTCGAGCAGGTCGGCGGCTCGCACCTGCACATCGTCGCGGGTCTTGTCGATCTGGTTCGGCTTGTCGCCCAGCACGGCGACAAACTCCTCCATCGCCACGCCGACCAGCCCGGGGTGCGCCACCCAGCCGCCGTCGTAGCCGTCGGTGGCATCGCGGCGCTTGTCGGCACGAATGCCCTCCATGGCCCGGGCGTTCTTCTCCGGGTCGTTCTTGATCGGGATGAGCGCGCTCATGCCGCCGATGGCCGGGGCGCCGCGCTTGTGGCAGGTTTGCAGCAGCAGCAGGGCGTAGGCGCGCATGAAGGGCGCGGTCATGGTGATCTGCGCCCGGTCGGCCAGGCAGAAGTTGCGATCGACCTTGAACTTCTTGATGGCGCTGAAGATGTAGTCCCAGCGCCCGGCGTTCAGGCCGGCGCTGTGCTCGCGCAGTTCGTAAAGAATTTCATCCATCTCGAACGCCGCGAGGATGGTTTCGATGAGCACGGTGGCGCGGACGCTGCCCTGCGGCAGCCCCAGGCTGTTCTGCGCCAACACGAACACGTCGTTCCACAGCCGCGCCTCCAGATGGCTCTCCATCTTGGGCAGATAGAAG
>JAKAFC010000159.1 GCA_021818065.1 Pseudomonadota bacterium | reverse complement strand
CGCGCGCTGCACGGCAGCGGCCGCCGCCTGCCCTTTGGGATCGAAGTCGTGGCCTTCGCCGAAGAAGAGGGGCAGCGTTACAAGGCCACCTTCCTCGGCTCGGGCACCCTGGTCGGCGATTTCGACCCGTCCTGGCTCGACCAGCGCGACCGCGATGGCGTCACCATGCGCGAGGCCATGCGCCACGCCGGACTGCCCGCCGATCTGCACGCCATCCATGCGCTGCGCCGCGACCCGGCGCAGTACCTCGGGTTTGTCGAGGTCCACATCGAACAGGGACCGGTGCTGAGCGCCCTCGACCTGCCCCTGGGCATCGTCACGTCCATCAACGCCAGCGTGCGCTATGTGGGCGAGATCGTGGGCATGGCCAGCCACGCCGGCACCACGCCCATGACCGTGCGGCGTGACGCCGCCTGCGCCGCCGCCGAGCTTGCGCTGTTCGTCGAGCGCCGCGCCAGCGCCGATGGCGACAGCCTGGGCACCGTCGGGCTGTTGGAGGTGCCTGGCGGCTCCATCAACGTCGTGCCCGGCCGCTGCCGCTTCAGCCTGGATCTGCGCGCCCCCAGCAACGCCCAGCGCGATCGCCTGCGCGACGACGTGTTAGCCGAACTCGCCGCCATCTGCCAGCGACGCGGCCTGCGCCACACCGTCGAAGAAACCATGCGCGAATCCGCCGCGCCCAGCGATCCCGCATGGCAAGCCCGCTGGGAGCAGGCCGTGGCCGCGCTCGGCCTGCCCTTGCACCGCCTGCCCAGCGGCGCCGGCCACGACGCCATGAAGCTGCACACCCGAATGCCCCAGGCCATGCTGTTCGTGCGTGGCGAAAACGCCGGCATCAGCCACAACCCGCTGGAATCGAGCACCGCCGACGACCTCGACCTGGCTTGCGCCGCCTTCACCCGACTTCTCGACAACCTCGCCGCATCATGCTGACCCCAATCTCAAACGACACCGTGTTTGACACCTCCACGCAGCAAGCCGCCTACGCCGCACTCGACGGCTGGATCGACGCCCACTTCGACGCCCAGACCCGCATGCTGCAGGAACTGGTGCGCGTGCCCACCGACACCCCGCCGGGTAACAACGCGCCGCATGCCGAGCGCACCGCCGAGTTGCTTGCCGACTTCGGCCTCACCGCCGAGAAGATCGCCATTCCCCCAGCCGCCTGCCAGGAGCAAGGCCTGCAATCCATCACCAACCTCATCGTGCGGCGGCGCTACGCCACGGGCGGCCCGGTCATCGCGCTCAACGCCCACGGCGACGTGGTGCCCCCCGGGGAGGGATGGACCCACGACCCCTACGGCGGCGAGATCGTTGACGGCAAGCTCTACGGTCGCGCCAGCGCCGTGAGCAAGTGCGACTTCACCACCTTTACCTTCGCCTTGCGCGCCCTCGAAGCCCTTGGCGTGCCGCTCAAGGGCGGCATAGAGCTGCACTTCACCTACGACGAGGAGTTCGGCGGCACCCTCGGCCCAGGCTGGTTGCTGGCCCACGGCCTGACCCACCCCGATCTGGAAATCGCCGCGGGCTTCAGCTATCAGGTGGTCAACGCCCATAACGGCTGCCTGCAGCTCGAAGTGACGGTACACGGTGTCATGGCGCACGCCGCCATTCCGCACACCGGCGTCGATGCGCTGCAGGGGGCCGTGGCCATTCTCAACGCCTTGTATGCCCAGAATGCGCTGTACCGCAGCGTGCATTCCACCGTTGCCGGCATCGATCACCCCTACCTCAACGTCGGCCTGATCGAGGGCGGCACCAACACCAACGTGGTGCCGGGCAAAGTGGTGTTCAAACTCGACCGCCGCATGATCCCCGAGGAAGATCCGGCCGCAGTCGAAGCCGAACTGCGCCGCGTCATCGAACAGGCCGCCGCCAGCGTGCCCGGTGTGCGCGTGGACGTGCGTCGCATGCTGCTGGCGCGGGCACTCACCCCGCTGCCGGGGCACGAGCAACTCGCCGCGCCGTTGCAGCGCCATGCGCAGGCCCTGTTTCACGAGCCCATCCCCATCGTCGGCACCCCGCTCTACACCGACGTGCGGCTGTATGCCGAGCATGGCATCCCGGCCGTGATCTACGGCGCCGGGCCGCGCACCGTGCGCGAGAGCAATGCCAAACGCGCCGACGAGCACATCGTGCTCGACGATATGCGCCGCGCCACCAAAGTGGTGGCGCGCACCCTGCTCGATCTGCTGCACGCCTAGGGTCTGCTCCGATACACTCGCGCCGCAGACTAGGGTCTGTTTACGCTCTTTGTGCGACCGCGCCGGGGTCTGGGCGGAGGCAATGCGAGGCGCAGGCCGCGCCGTGGTGGTGTCCACCACAAGCGGGCTGCGAGGTGGCAGTGCGCCGCCCAGAACCCGGCCCAAAGGGTTGCCCCCAGGCGGGGCGCCTGCGGCGTTTTCGGTGTATAGCAAGGCAGAAAGCCTTGCCATACACCTCCGCCTTGCATCCATCCCCGCCTGCGGGCAACGCGGGCGCACGTAGAGCGTAAACAGGCCCTAGCATGCCACCACGCAGGTGTCACGATCGCCCATAAGGCCACCTATCGATGAGTCCGGACCCTCTTCTGTATTTCAAAACCGAGCTGGGACAGCGCGAAATCGCCAAGCAGAACCTGCTGCAATCGCGGCCGCTGCGCAACGTGTTGCTCATGGTGGACGGCAAGCGCGATGTGCCCGCCCTGCAGGCGCTGATCGCCTCGATCTCTGCGCCGCAAGACGCCCTGGAGCAGCTCCTGGCGCTCGGTCTGATTGCGGCGCCGGTGGTTGCACAGGCGCCGCCAGCAGCCGCCGCCCAGCCCGAGCCCGACGTCGAGGCCGGCGATTCCTTCCTGCACGACGATGACGAGCTGCCGTCCGAGTTGCACCTCGACACCCGCAGCGCCGTCGAAAACGCCGATCCGCATGCCGATTTTTCCAGCCTGTACCAGCAGATCAACGGTCTGGTGAGCGACAATCTGGGCATGATCAAGGCCTATGGCATGCAGCTCAAGATCGAGCAGTGCCAGACGGCCGATCAGTTGCTCGCCCTGCTGCCCGAGATCAAAGCCGCGCTGGTGGCCAAGCACGGCGAGGCCAAGGCCGTGGCCCTGCTGCGCCAGCTGGGTCAATAATCCGCACCGCCTCGCCTCAGCGCGGGGTGAAGAACCAGGTGCACACCGCGATCGACGCCACCACCCCGGCCAGATCGGCCACCAGGGCGCAGCCCACGGTGTGACGCACGCGGCGGATTCCCACAGCGCCGAAGTACACCGCCACCACATAGAACGTGGTCTCGGTGCTGCCCTGCATGGTGGCGGCCAGCAGCGCCGGGTAGCTATCGACCCCGTCGTGCTGCATGGTCTCGATCAGCATGGCGCGCGCGGCGCTGCCTGAAAACGGCTTGACCAGCGCCGTGGGCAGCGCGGCGACAAAGTCGGTGTTCATGCCCAGACCGTGCACCACCCAGCGGATGCCTTCCAGCGCATAACCAAGTGCGCCGGAGGCGCGCAGCACACCCACGGCGCACAGCATGGCCACCAGGTAGGGCAGCAGATCGCGGGCCACGCCGAACCCATCCTTCGCCCCGTCGATGAAAGCTTCGTACACCGGCACCTTCTTGATGGCCCCGGCCACGAGGAACGCCAGAATCACGCCAAGCAGCACCCCGTTGCCGACCAGCGCCGAAACGCTGGCCAGCGCCGCCGCGCTCAGCGTGGCCAGGCCAGCCAGCAGCGCCCCCAGCAGCAACGCCCCGCCGCCCAGATAGGCCAGCGCCACCGGGTCCCACAATTTCAGCCGCTGCATCCAGGCCACGCTGAGCAGCCCGGCCAGGGTGGACGCGCTGGTGGCCAGCAGAATGGGCAGGAACACCAGCGTGGGGTCGGGCGCGCCCTGCTGGGCGCGGTACATGAAAATGCTCACCGGCAGCAGCGTCAGCGACGAGGCGTTGAGCACCAGGAACAAGATCTGCGCGTTGCTCGCCGTGTCCTGGCTCGGATTGAGGGTCTGCAGCTCGCGCATGGCGCGCAGGCCGATGGGCGTGGCGGCGTTGTCCAGCCCCAGCATGTTGGCGGCGAAGTTCAGGGTGATCAGGCCGATGGCCGGATGCCCCTGCGGCACCTCGGGCATCAGCCGCTTGAACAGCGGCCCCAGCGCCCGCGCCAGCAGTTCCACCAGACCGGCGCGCTCGGCAATGCGCAACAACCCAAGCCACAGCGTGAGGGTGCCGAACAGCAGCACCATGACCTCGACCGACAGCTTGGCCATGGCGAACAGGCTGTCGGTCATGGCGGCGAACACCGCCGTGTCGCCCAGCACCGCGCGTGCCAGCGCGGCGACGGCCGACACCAGAAAGAAGCCGAGCCAGAGGCGGTTGAGCATGCGCTGTGCCGACGCCGCGCCGCTAGACCACGGCGTCGCCGGTCGGCCTCAAGGCTTGCGCTTGAACGACTTGCCGCCCGGCATGGGGGCGGCGCGGCGCCGGGGTGCGGGCGTGCTGTCACCCGGCTCGAAACGCCGTGCGGGGGCGCGGCTCGTCGGCCGTTCGCGGCCGGTGTCGCGCACCGGCTCGGCCTTGCTGAGTTGCAGCTGCCGCCCGCTCACCCAGGTCTTCTGCAAGGTGCGGAACACGTCCTTGGGCATGCCCTCGGGCAGTTCGACAAAGCTGTGGTCGCCGCGAATGGCGATGTTGCCGATGTGCTTGTTCTCCAGCCCGGCCTCGTTGGCGATGGCGCCGACCAGATTGCGAACCTCCACGCCGTGATCGCGCCCAACCTCGACGCGATAGGTCTCGAAGCGCAGATCGCCCGCGCCATGCGGCCCCTGGGCGGTGCGCGCCGCCCGTGCCGGTCGCTCGTGGTGCGGTCGCTCGTCGGCGTGCGGGGCTGAGTCGGCAGCTTCGCGTGCCTGCATCAAGGTTTGGGTAAACGCATCGAGATTGCGCGGCTTGGCACGCTCACGCACCGGGCGGGCAGGCACCTCGCCAGGCTCGCGCGCTGCACGGGGCGCACGCGGCTCGCGGCTTTCGCGCGGCTCGCGTTCGCGCCGCGGTGGCGACGCGTCGGCGTTGTAGGCCGGTTCGCTGCCTGGGCGCATCAGCAGCGGCTTGTTGCCCTGCACCATGCGCGCCAGTGCCGCGGCGATCTCGATGGCGGGGATGTCGAACTCCTGCTCGTAGCGTTCGACCAGACGCTGATAGTCCTCCAGCCCCTCCTGTTCGCGCGCCTCGGTGATGCGCTCCATGAAACGGTTGATGCGGCTGTCGTTCACCGCCTCGGTGCTGGGTAGCTGCATCTGTGTGATGGGCTGGCGCGTGGCGCGCTCGATGGCGCGCAGCAGGTGCCGCTCGCGCGGGGTGACGAACAGAATGGCCTCGCCGCTGCGCCCAGCGCGACCGGTACGGCCGATACGGTGCACATAGCTTTCGGTGTCGGTCGGAATGTCGTAGTTCACCACATGGCTGATGCGCTCCACATCCAGCCCGCGCGCGGCCACATCGGTGGCGACCAGGATGTCGAGCTGACCGTCCTTGAGCCGCTGCACCATGCGCTCGCGCAGCGCCTGCGGCACGTCGCCGTTGAGTGCCGCAGCGGTGAAGCCGCGCGCCGCCAGCTTCTCGGCCAGCTCCTCGGTGGCCTGCTTGGTGCGAGCGAAGATGATCATGCCATCGAACGGTTCGACCTCGAGAATGCGGGTGAGCGCGTCGAGCTTGTGCAGGCCGCTGACCATCCAGTAGCGCTGCTGAATGTGCGTGGCCGTGGTCGTGGCCGCCTTGATGGTGATCTCCTGCGGATCGCGCAGATAGGTTTGCGCAATG
>JAKAFC010000010.1 GCA_021818065.1 Pseudomonadota bacterium | reverse complement strand
GCACAACCTCGACGACCTGATCCGCACCGTGCGCGCCACCGGCGCCGAACTCGGCCTGGCCTTCGACGGCGACGGTGATCGGCTCGGCGTGGTCACCCCCAGCGGCGCCATCATCTGGCCCGACCGCCAACTCATGCTCTATGCCGCCGACGTGCTGGCGCGCCATCCCGGTGCGCCGGTGCTGTACGACGTCAAGTGCACCGCCCACTTGCCGCAATGGATCCGGCGCCACGGCGGCGAGCCGGTGATGGGGCGCACCGGCCACTCTCTGGTCAAGGCCAAGATGAAGGAGATCAGCGCCCCACTGGCCGGGGAGATGAGCGGCCATATCTTTTTCAAGGACCGCTGGTACGGCTTCGACGACGCGCAGTACGGCGCCGCCCGACTGCTGGAAATCCTCTCGCGCAGCGCCGATGCGGGGGCCGTACTCGAAGCCTTGCCCGACTCGGTCTCCACCCCGGAACTCAAGCTCGACACCGCCGAGGGCGCCAACTTCACGCTTAGCGAACGGCTGCAGCGCGAGGGCCGGTTTCCTGGTGCGGTGCAAGTCAGCACCATCGACGGTGTGCGTGCCGACTATGCCGACGGCTTCGGACTGGCTCGGCCGTCCAACACCACCCCCTGCGTGGTGCTGCGCTTCGAGGGCACCGATGCCCAGGCGCTGGCGCGGGTGCAGGCCGAATTTCGCAGCGCCCTGTTGGCGCTCGATGCCGCGTTGAAGCTGCCGTTTTGAACCCAGCGTCCATGTCGTCTGCACAGCCCTTGCGCGTGCTGATCGTCAAGACCAGTTCCATGGGCGACATCGTCCATGCCTTGCCGGTGGTGCACGACATGCTTGCCGCCCACCCCGGGGCGCAGATCGACTGGTTGGTCGAAGAGGCCTATGCCGACATCGTGCGCGCCCACCCTGGCGTGCATCGCGTCATCCCGTTGGCACTGCGGCGCTGGCGCCGCCAATTCTGGCGTGCCGACATCCGCGCCGAGTGGCACGCCTGGAAGGCGCAACTGCGCGCCGAGAGCTACGACGCCGTGATCGACCTGCAAGGGCTGGTAAAAAGCGCCCTCATCGCCCGGCTGGCGCGCGGGCCGCTCTATGGCTTGTCCTGGGGCAGCGCGCGCGAGGCCCTGGCGCCGCTGTTCTACCGCCACCGGCAGGAGACCGCGCTGCACCGCACCGAGGCGGCCGTGCCACGCTATCGCGCCCTGGTCGCCTGGGCGCTGGGCTACACCCCGCAGGGTCAGCCGCGCTATGGCCTGCACCTGCAGGCAGCGCGGCCGGACTGGTTGCCGGGCGAGGCGCCGTATGTGGTTTTGCTCAGCGCCACCGCCAAAGACCGCAAGCTATGGGACGAGGCGCGCTGGATCGCCCTCGGGCAGGCGCTCGCTGCGCAAGGCAAGCTGTGCGTGTTCGCCTGGGGCAACGCCGCCGAGCGGGCCCGGGCCGAGCGCCTGGCAGTGGCGGTGCAGGGAGGCGCAGCAGCGTCAGCGGCAAGCGTGGGGGCAGAAGACCCGCCGCCGGGCCGCCCCAAGGCGGGGCTAGCCCCCTCGGGGGGCAGCGCAGCAGCGTCAGCGGCAAGCGTGGGGGCAGAAGACCCGCCGCCGGGCCGCCCCAAGGCGGGGCTGGCCCCCTCGGGGGGCAGCGCAGCAGCGTCAGCGGCAAGCGTGGGGGCAGAAGACCCGCCGCCGGGCCGCCCCAAGGCGGGGCTAGCCCCCTCGGGGGGCAGCGCAGCAGCGTTAGCGGCAAGCGTGGGGGCCTCCTTTACCAGCGCCGGGGCTCTCCCCGCCCCGGCTGCGTTTGGCCTGGCGGAATGGATGCGCGTACTGCGCGCGGCCAACGTGGTGGTCGGGGTGGACACGGGGCTGCTCTATCTGGCCGCCGCCGTGGGCACGCCGGCGGTGGCGATCTACACCGGCTCGTCGCCCCACAGCGTCGAGTTCGAATCGGCCGGTCCCTGGCGCAGTCTGGGTGATCGCGGCCAGCAGCCTGCGGTGGAGGCCGTGCTCGCGGCAACGCGGGCGGTGCTGGCGGCAGACCGGCGCGGCACTGACATGCAACCGGCGTGAACCTGGCCTTGCGCTTTTACACCGTGCTGTGGCGCGTGGTGCTGCCGCTGGCCTTCGCCCGGTTGTGGTGGCGCGGCCGGGCCGAGCCCTTGTATCGCCAGCATTGGCGAGAACGGCTGGGCTGGGGCGGTGCGAGTCTGGCTTCTGCCGAGAGGGTGGATCGGCGCCCCGTGATCTGGCTGCACGCCGTCTCGCTGGGTGAAACCCGTGCCGCAGCGCCGCTGATCGCAGCGCTGCGCAGCACCTTGCCGGGCATGCGTCTGCTGCTTACCCACATGACCGCCACCGGGCGCGAGGCCGGGCAGGCGCTGTTGCAGCCTGGCGATGTGCAACTGTGGTTGCCGTACGACCTGCCCGGCGCCATGCGCCGTTTTTTGGCGCGGCAGCGGCCGACCTGTGCGGTGTTGATGGAAACCGAGGTCTGGCCCAACCTTGCGGCGCAATGCCGCCGCGCCGGGGTGCCGCTGTTGTTGGCGAATGCGCGCCTGAGTGCGCGCAGTGCCCGCCGCTGGCAGCGCTGGCCGTCGCTGGCGCGGGTGGCCTGGGGCGGACTGCATGCCGCGGCGCAGACGGCGGACGATGCCCGCCGCATCCTCGATCTGGGCGCGGCGCAGGCGACGGTGCTGGGCAATCTGAAGTTCGACATGCAGCCCGATCCTGGGTTGCAGCAGCAGGGTCGGGCGTGGAAGGCGGCGGCGGGTCGGCCGGTGCTGCTGCTGGCCTCCACCCGCGACTCGTCAGGCCAGAGCGAGGAGGCGCTGCTGCTGCAGGCGCTGCCTGCTGCCTTGGCACAGCGGGTGCTGCTGGTGTGGGTGCCGCGCCACCCGCAGCGCTTCGATGCCGTGGCGCAGCTGCTGGCGGCGCATGGCCTGGCCGTGGAACGGCGCAGCGCGGGCGGGCCGACGCCACACTCCGCCGTGTGGCTGGGTGATTCCGTGGGCGAGATGGCGGCGTACTATGCCATGGCCGATGCCGCGTTCATCGGCGGCAGCCTGCTGCCGCTGGGCGGACAGAATCTGATCGAGGCGTGCGCCTGTGGCTGCCCGGTGGTGTTGGGGCCGTCGCAATTCAACTTTGCCGCGGCCGCGCAGGCGGCGCTCGAGGTGGAAGCGGCCGTGCAGGCGGCGGATGCTGGCCAGGTCTGGGCGGCGTTGGCGCACTGGGTGGACGACCCCGCGGCCCGAAGCGAGGCCGCGCAGCAGGCCCGGGCCTTCGCCACGGCGCACCAGGGGGCGGCGCAGCGGCAGGCGCAGTGGATTGCCGCGACGCTGGCCGCTGCCGATCGCGGTCAGTAGAGCGGGACCGAGGGGTCGATCTCGCGCGACCAGGCGGTCATGCCACCATTGAGGTTGTAGAGCTCACCAAAGCCGTTCTGCTCGAGAAAGCGGGCGATCATCATGCTGCGATTGCCGCTGCGGCAGATGACCACCACCGGCTTGGCCGGGTCGAGTTCGTTCTGTCGCAAGGGCACGATGCTCATGGGGATGTGATTGACCGGGCAGTTGGGGTGCTTGATGGACGCCATCTGGAACTCCCAAGGCTCGCGCACGTCGAGGAATTGCCATTCGGTGATGGGGGCGTCGGCCGCTTCGATCTTGTCGGCCAGTTCGCGCACGCTGAGTTGCTTGATCATCAGGGAGTCCTTGTGGAGGGTCAGAATTGGAAGCGTGAGGGCTCGGCAAAGTGCTCCAGCCGCGGGGCGATGGTGTCGAACAGGTCGCGGCTGCGGAAGTCGGTTTCGGTGGCGCGGGTGACGATTTGCGCCCGCATCACCGGCTCCGAGCCGACGATGGCCGTCAGGCGCCCACCCACCTTGAGGCGCTGCAGCAGGTCTTGTGGAATCTGCGCCACCGAGCCCGACAGCACGACGACATCGAACTCGGCGCGCTTGGTGTAGTGCGCGCCATCGGCCTGTTCCACAGTGACGTTGCCCATGCCCGCGCGTTGCAGGTTGGCGCGCGCCATGGCCACGAGTTCGGCGTGCAACTCCAGCGTTTGCACCGCTGCAGCGCGGTGGCCCAGCAGCGCAGCCATGAAGCCGCTGCCGGCGCCGACCTCCAGCACCCATTCGTCCTTGCGCACCGCCAACTCCTGCAGCAGCCGGGCTTCGACCTTGGGCGACAGCATGCTCTGGCCGCAGGGCAGAGGGATCTCGGTGTCCATGAAGGCGAGAGCGCGATAGGCCGGCGGCACGAAGTCTTCGCGGCGCACGCTGGCCAGCAGGTCGAGGATGCCGGCGTCGAGCACGTTCCAGGGCCGGATCTGCTGTTCAATCATGTTGAAACGGGCTTGCTCGATGGTCATCGGTCCTCCGCAACGCTGTCAAAAATGCGCATAGTTTAATTTGTCGCGCAAAGCCGCCGCGAGGGTGCTGCCAATGGCGCGCGCCCGGGGTGGCAGTTGCCTAAGGCATACATAGACAAAACCAATTAGAAATCGGAAACGATTGCGATAGATTATTTCCAGCACATTTTCTGGGAGATGGTCATGTCGTATGCCTCCACGCTCGATCAGCGCACCGCGCAGGCCGCGCATCTCGCGTTGCACGGCGCCGCGGGCCGCGGTGGCATGCGACGGCTGCTGCCCTTTCTCGGCCCGGCGGTCGTGGCATCGGTGGCTTACGTCGATCCGGGTAACTTTGCCACCAACATCCAGGCCGGGGCGCGGCATGGCACCACCCTGCTGTGGGTGGTGTTGTGGGCCAACCTCGCGGCCATTCTGGTGCAGGGGCTGTCGGCCAAGCTGGGCATTGCCACTGGGCGCAATCTGCCCGAACTGATTCGCGCGCGGTTTCCGCGCAAGCTGGTGTGGTTCTATTGGGTGCAGGCCGAAGTCGTGGCCATGATGACCGATCTGGCGGAATTTCTCGGCGCGGCGCTGGGGCTGCATCTGCTGCTCGGCCTGCCGATGGGCGTTGCCGTGCTGGTCGCCTTTGGCATGGTCATGGCCATTCTGACGCTCGAGCGCAAGGGATTTCGGCCTCTGGAACTGGTGGTGGCGGCCCTGGTGGGCGTCATCGCGCTGGGATATGGCGTGCAACTGGCGCTGAGCCATCCGGCTTTGCTTCCCCTGCTCAAAGGCACGCTCATCCCCAGCTTCGGCGGCAGCGCCGACGCGGTGTACCTGGCCGTGGGCATTCTCGGGGCCACCGTCATGCCCCACGTCATCTACCTGCATTCCAGCCTGACGCAGCGACGCATTCAGGCGCCGCCCGAGCGCCGTGCGCTGCTCGTGCGCTACGCCTGGAAGGATGTGATGCTGGCCATGGGCTTGGCCGGGCTGATCAACATGGCGATGCTGGCGGTGGCGGCAGCAAGCTTTCATCAGCAGGGTTTGCAGGCCAACGACCTCAGTGAGGCGTATCACATGCTGGCACCCGTTCTGGGCGCGGGCGCCGCCGTGGTTTTTGCGCTGGCACTACTGGCCAGCGGCATCTCCAGCAGCGTCGTCGGCACCATGGCCGGCCAGGTGGTGATGCAGGGGTTGGTGGGGTTTACCGTGCCGCTGTGGCTGCGGCGGTTGGTGACCAGTCTGCCCGCCGTGATGGTGGTGATGCTGGGCATCGACCCGACGCGCACCTTGGTGTTTTCGCAGGTGGTGCTGTCGTTCGGCATTCCCTTCGCCCTGGTGCCGCTGCTGCTGTTCACCTCCAACCGCGATTTGATGGGCGCTGAGGTCAACCGCCCGACATTGCGCCGTCTGGGCTGGGCGGTGACGGTGTTGATCATCGGCCTGAACGCGCTGTTGCTGGTCAAGCTGCTGTGAGTTTGGAGCCGAGCAAGGCAACAGGTGTGAGCAAGCGTAAATGGCATGGACTTTCAAATAAAAGTAAATAGCATTTGCATCAGGGTTGCCGTGTCATGGCAGCCGATCGCATCTGCCTATGTCCGCCACTCCCACGCTGAAACAGCCCCCCCAGGCACCGTTGTCCCGTTCGCGCCTTGCGGTGTTTTTCGCCGTGCTCGGCCCCGGCCTGGTGGTCATGTTGGCCGATACCGACGTGGGCAGTGTCATCACCGCGGCGCAGAGCGGGGCGCAGTGGGGGTATCAGCTGCTCAGTCTGCAACTGCTGCTCATCCCGATTCTGTATGTGGTGCAGGAACTGACGGTGCGGTTGGGCATCTTCACCGGTCGCGGGCACGGCGAGTTGATCCGTGAAACCTTTGGTGGTGGCTGGGCCTGGGTGTCGGTGGCCGGGCTGGCGGTGGCGTCGGTGGGGGCCATCATCACCGAGTTTTCCGGCGTGGCGGGTGTTGGCGCGTTGTTTGGCGTGCCGCGCGGCTGGAGTCTGAGCCTGGCGGCGCTGTTCCTGTTGGGCGTTGTATGGACTGGGTCGTACCGCCGGGTGGAGCGCATTGCCATCGCCCTCGGGTTGTTCGAGCTGGTGTTCGTCTGGGTGGCGTTTCGCGCGCCGATTCATGGCGGGCAGGTGGTGCAGGGCCTGCTGCATGTCCCGGTACGGCACGCGGATTATTGGTATCTGGTGGCGGCCAATATCGGCGCGGTCATCATGCCGTGGATGGTGTTCTACCAGCAGTCGGCGGTGGCGGACAAACGGCTCAAATCCGAGCAATATGCCGCCGCGCGGTGGGATACCGCAGTGGGCGCGGTGCTCACGCAGCTCATCATGGCAGCGGTCTTGATGGTGACGGCTGCTGTGCTGTGGAATGGCCACAGCACGGCTCCGCTGAATACCGTCGGCCAGATTGCGCAGGCGCTCACGCCCACGCTGGGCGAAACCCTCGGGCGCACGCTGTTCGGCCTGGGCATTCTGGGTGCGGCGATGGTGGCAGCCATCGTGGTGGCGCTGGCGGCGGCCTGGGGGTTCGGCGAGGTGACCGGTTACAAACACTCGCTGGAGCAGCACCCGGCCGAGGCGCCGTGGTTTTACGCGGTGTTCAGCGTCGGGGTGATCGGTGGCGCGCTGGTGGTGGCCTTCGTTCCGGATCTGGTGGCGCTCTCCATCGGCGTGGAAGTGATGAACGCGTTGATGCTGCCGCTGGTGCTGGGCTTTTTGGTGGCGCTGGCCGCCAAGGCGCTGCCGCCGGAACATCGGCTGCGCGGCACTTATTTCTGGGTGGTGGTCGCGGTGGTGGTGCTGACCGCCGGTTTGGGGGTGTATGGCGGGTTGAGCAGTCTCGTTTCATAAAGGCGCGCATGCGCTTTGCGGATAATTGCAACCTTTTGTCACAAGGTTCCGCATGGACGCGCATTCCGCCATCGTTGTCGTCATTCTCGGACTGGTCGAGGGCATCACCGAATTCCTGCCCATTTCTTCCACGGGCCATCTCATCCTTGCCGGCAGCCTGCTGGGCTGGGTGAGCGACAAGGCCAAGGTCTTCGAAATTGCGATCCAGAGCGGCGCCATTCTGGCGGTGATGTGGCATTACCGCGCCCGCATCGGCTCGGTGCTCAGCGGCTTGGTGGCCAGTGCCCCGGCGCAGCGCAGCACGGCGTGGCGCTTTGCCGTCAACGTGATCATCGGCTTTCTTCCTGCGGCGCTGCTCGGGCTGCTGTTCGCCAGCGCCATCAAGGCCCATTTGTTCGCTCCGGTGCCGGTGGCGCTGGCTTTCATCGTCGGCGCCCTGGTCATCTTCTGGGCCGAAGCGTGGCAAAAGCGCTCGGCGCAGCATGTGCGCATCCACCATGTGGACGACATGCGCGCGAGCGACGCCCTCAAGGTGGGCATCGCCCAGGCGTTTGCCCTGATTCCGGGCACCAGCCGTTCGGGGGCGTCCATCATCGGTGGCATGCTGTTCGGCCTAAGCCGCGCCGCCGCCACCGAGTTTTCCTTCTTTCTCGCCATTCCGACGCTGTTGGCCGCCACGGTGTACGACCTGTACAAGCACCGCGACTTGCTCAGCCTGAGCGACGTGCCCAGCTTCGGCCTGGGCCTGGCGGTGGCGTTCGTCTCAGCGCTGATCGTGGTGCGCTGGCTGCTGCGCTATGTGGGTGGACACAGCTTCGTGCCCTTTGCCTGGTACCGCCTGGTGTTCGGCGCGCTGGTACTCGTCACCGCCTGGGGCGGGTGGGTGAACTGGTCGGGCTGAGGGTGCCGCCGAAATCCGCGCTGCGCTTGGATCTCCACCCAGGGGTCAGTCAGCCGTGGGGCTACCCGGCGGGAAACTCGACCCCCCCGAATTCAGCGGGCGTCGGGTTCAGCGCGCGGTGAACACCAGATCCCAGACGCCGTGGCCGAGCTTGAGGCCGCGGCGCTCGAACTTGCTGACCGGACGCCAGTCCGGACGCGGGGCGTAATCGGTGGCGGTGTTGGCCAGCCCCGGCTCGGCGCGCAGCACGTCGAGCATGTGCTCGGCGTAGGGCTGCCAATCGGTGGCGCAGTGCAGGTAGCCGCCGGTGCGCAGACGGCTGACTGCCAGGCGCACGAACTCCGGCTGAATCAGGCGGCGCTTGTGATGCCGCTTTTTCGGCCAGGGATCGGGAAAGTAGATGTGCAGACCGTCGAGACTGCGCGGGGCGATCATGTGCTGCAGCACCAGCACGGCATCGTGCTGCACGATGCGCAGGTTGGTGAGTTGGGCTGCATCGATGCGCTGCAACAGCGCGCCGACGCCGGGCGGATGCACCTCCACGCCAAGGAAGTCGGTGTCGGGCCGGGCGGCGGCGATCTGCGCCGTGGCGTCGCCCATGCCGAAGCCGACTTCCAGCACCCGTGGCGCGACGCGGCCGAACACCGCCGTCCAATCGGGCACGGTGTCGGCGTAGGGCACGATCCAACGCGGACCGAGCTCTGCGAGCGCGCGGCTCTGGGCCTCGGTGGTGCGACCGGCGCGCAGCACGAAGCTGCGAATGCCACGCTGCCGCGGCGCCTGGCCAGGGTCTGCGTCGAGGGAGGGGTCAGCCGTCATGGCGAAAAAAATCCGGCGCGGGCCGGAGGTTGGTTGGAGCGGGTGAAGGGAATCGAACCCTCGTATGCAGCTTGGGAAGCTGCCGTTCTACCATTGAACTACACCCGCGTCGCGACAAAACCTGCCATTATAGAGTGGCAGCGGCGGCCCTCGGCGACAATGGCGGCATGGTCCGTCTCTCGCCGTCGCACACCACAGATTCTGCGTCCAGCGCGCCCTTGCTCACGGGGCTGGGCCCGCTGGTGCGGCCCGATTGCCGTCTGCTGGTGCTGGGCAGTTTTCCGAGTGTGGCTTCGCTGCAGGCGCAGCAGTACTACGCGCATGCTCGCAACCACTTCTGGCCCATCGTCGGCGATGTGCTCGGACTCGATCTGATGACCATGCCCTACGATGCGCGCATCGCCGCGGTGCAGCGCCGGGGCCTGGGCATCTGGGACGTCTATGCCCAGTGCAGCCGCGCGGGCAGCCTGGATAGCGCCATCACCGAGGCCATTCCCAACGATCTCGTCGCCTTGGTGGCCGGTCTGCCGCAGTTGCGTCTCATCGCGCACAACGGCGGCGAATCCGCCCGCGCCATGCGGTTGACGCGCAGTCTGGGGCCAGAGGTGCGGCGGCTGCCGTCCACCAGCCCGGCGAACGCAAGCTGGAGTCTGGCGCGCAAGCGGGCCGCCTGGCGCGAGGCGTTTGTCGCGGCGCAACTCATCGAAGAACCCCATGCCTAAACCGGTTTTCCCTACCCCCACGTTGTCGGAAGAGGATGGCGTGCGCCACCTCCACTTGGGCACGCCCTGGATTCAGGGCAGCATGCGCATCGCCCGGCCCAATGCCATTGAACTGGAGTATGTGCAGCGCATGATGGCGTGGATGCTGCTGCTGCCCGACAAGGCCTGGCGCGGCGGCACGGCGGTGCAGCTTGGCCTGGGCGCGGCGGCGATCACCAAGTTCATGCTCAAGCGCCTGCGGCTGGCGTGCGTGGCGGTGGAACTCAATCCGGGCGTCATCCTGGCCGCTCACCGCTGGTTCGCCTTGCCCGAGCCTGGCGGCAAGCTCCAAGTGCTGTGCGCCGATGCCGGTGCGTTTGCCGCCGACCCGGCCAACGCCGGGCGCGCCAGCGTGCTGCATGTGGACATGTACGACGCGGAGGCCGCGGCACCTGCGCTGGAATCCGCCGCGTTCTATGCCGACTGCCGCCGCTTGTTGCGCGATCAGGGCGTCATGGTGGTCAACCTGTTCAGCGGGCCGGGGCATGTGCGTGTGCTCGAGCGCAACCTGCAGCGCATTGCCGCCGCGTTCGATCAGCCGGGCGACAGCGTGTGGCAACTGCCGCCCAACCGCGACGGCAACCTCATCGCCATTGCCCTGCGTGACGCCACACAGTCGCCGCTGCCCACGCGGGCGCAGTTGATCGAGCGCGCCGATGCCGTGGCCGAGCGCACCGGCGGCTTGCCCGCGCGGCGCTGGGCGCGGCTGCTCAAGCGCCTGCAACCCACGCGCTGAAGGGACGCGCCTTTGCGGGGGGGCTGGCCTACACTCAACGCCATGGACGCCCCACGCACCGCCACCCGCCACGCCGATTCAACGTCACCCGCCAAGCCGCGCCCGGCGCAGACTGCTCCGCCGGTGGCGCAAGGCATGCTGGACTGGCGCGAGTTGCTGCAATGGCTGGAGGCTGACGGCCTGATCGACGCCGCCTCCAGCCGCTACGGCTGGGAGCGCTGCGCCCACGCCAGCGGCAAGCTGCATGCGCTGCAGCGTGTGGCGCTGGCCGGGCTCAAGCGCCTGAGCGATGGCCGCAGCCTCGACCTGGACACGCTGACCGAATGGCTGGCGCAGCGCGCCGGGCTGCCGTATCTGCGCATCGATCCGCTGAAAGTCGAGATCAGCAAGATCGGCGATCTTATGTCCACCAGCTACGCCGAGCGCCATCGCATCCTGCCGGTGGCGGCCTCGGCCGAGGCCGTCACCATCGCCACCTGCGAGCCGTTCGACCGTGGCTGGGTGCCCGAGATGGAGCGCATGCTGCGCCGCCCCATCGCCCTGCGCGTGGCCAGCCCGGCCGACATCACCCGCTACACGGTGGAGTTCTTCAACCTCGCGCGCTCCGTCAAGCATGCGCAGAAGAGTGGCAGCACAGGGGGCGTCAACCAGTTCGAGCAATTGGTGGAACTGGGGCGCAGCGGCCGTGCGCTCGACGCCAACGATGCCGGCGTGGTGCAGGTGGTCGACTGGCTGTGGCAATACGCCTTCGAGCAGCGCGCCTCCGACATCCACCTGGAGCCGCGCCGCGACATGGGGGTGATCCGCTTTCGCATCGACGGCGTGCTGCACACCGTCTATCAGGTGCCGGGCTCGGTCATGGGCGCCATGACCAGCCGCGTCAAGCTGCTGGGCCGCATGGACGTGGTGGAAAAGCGCCGCCCGCAGGATGGCCGCATCAAGACCCGCAGGCCCAGTGGCGACGAGGTCGAGCTGCGTCTGGCCACCATGCCCACCGCGTTCGGCGAAAAGCTGGTGATGCGTATCTTCGACCCCGACGTGGTGGTGCGCGACATGCCCGCGCTGGGCTTTCCGCCGCAGGAAGCGCGCGAGTGGCAGCGCCTCACAGCCCAGCCCAACGGCGTGATTCTGGTCACCGGGCCTACCGGCAGCGGCAAGACCACCACGCTGTATTCCACCCTCAAGCGTCTGGCCACCGAGGAGGTCAACGTCTGCACGGTGGAAGATCCTATCGAAATGGTCGAGCCCGCGTTCAACCAGATGCAGGTGCAGCCCGCCATCGAGCTGAGCTTTGCCGAGGGCCTGCGCGCGCTGATGCGCCAAGACCCGGACATCATCATGGTGGGCGAAATCCGTGACTGCGAAACCGCCGACATGGCGGTGCAAGCGGCGCTCACCGGGCACCTGGTGCTCTCCACCCTGCACACCAACGACGCGCCGTCGAGCATCACCCGCCTGCTCGAACTCGGCGTGCCGTCCTACCTCGCCGGAGCGACGCTCTTGGGCGTGCTGGCGCAGCGTCTGGTGCGCACCCTCTGCCCGCATTGCAAACAGCCCGACGACGCGTTCGACCAGGACGCTTTTCGCGCCGCGGTCGCCCCGTGGAAGACGCAGGCCGAGGTGCGGCCCTACAAGCCCGTGGGCTGCGTCGAATGCCGCAACACCGGCTACCTCGGCCGCATCGGCCTGTACGAGTTGCTGAGCTGCAGCGAGGCGCTCAAGGCGCTGCTGGTGCGCAGCCCGGAGTTGGGGCCGCTGCGCGCCCAGGCCATCAAAGACGGCATGCGGCCCTTGCGTCTGGCCGGGGCCATCAAGGTGGCCGAAGGCATCACCACTCTCGACGAAGTGCTGCGCGCCACCCCCGAGCCGCAGCGCTGAACTTCACCCCCAGGAGCTGTCCATGCGTACCCGTCCCCTCGTTCTTGCCGCGCTGTGCGCGGTGGCTGCCGCAACCCCGGCCATGGCCTTCGACCTCGGCAACCTCACCAACCAGCTCAGCGGCGCCCTCGGCACGGCGCAGGCCCCCGCGCAACAGCAGCAGTCAGCGCAGGCGGGTGGCGCCTCATCGGGCGCGGTGAATGCCGCAGTGGCGGCGCTGAGCAATGGCGAAGTCGATCAGGGCCTGAAGTCGGCGCTGACGCGAGGCGCGGAGGTTGCGGTGCAGGAACTGGGCCGTGAGAACGGCTTTTACGGCAACGCCAAGTGGCGCATTCCGCTGCCGCCCGCCATCGAGAAGGCCAGCGGCCTGATGCGCATGGCCGGCATGGGCGCGCAGGCCGATCAACTCGAACTCGCCATCAACCGTGCCGCCGAGGCCGCCGTGCCCGAGGCGAAAACGCTGTTGATCGGCGCCGTCAAGAGCATGTCGGTGCAGGACGCCAAGGGCATTCTCACCGGCGGCGACGAAGCCGCCACCGATTACTTCAAACGCAAGACCGAGGCGCCGCTGACACAGAAGTTCCTTCCCATCGTCACCCGCGCCACCGACAAGGTCGGCCTGGCGCAGACCTACAACCGCTTCGCCGGTCAGGCTGCGCAGTTCGGTCTAGTGAAGGCCGATCAGGCCAGCATTCAGCAATACGTCACCCAACAGGCTCTCAACCGCCTCTACCAGGCCATCGGCGACGAAGAAAAAGCCATCCGCACCGACCCGGTCGGCACCGGCAGCAAATTGCTCGGCAAAGTCTTCGGCGCGGCGCTGGGGCGATGAAGACTGGGTGTGAGATGGGTCGGGTGCTATAGGGCTAGACCTGACCTCATTTGTTTTTTTGTTTTGTTTCGATTTCAATACCCAAGCCCTCCAAGGTAAGCTGGTATCGAGGTTAGACCCTGAATTCTCTCTTGCTCTTTTTGTGTGGCGTCACGTGCAACGAACGGATACACACTCAAAATGAATTCTTTAAGGTGCTCGAATGCCTCTGGGGAGTATGTGTCACCAGAATTCAGTTCGTTAAGTGGCGTCATCATCCAGCGAGCAAATACAAGGGGTATTGCAACATCTGGAATATCTTCCCACCCATCAATATAGCCTTTTCCTCGCATTCGACGAGAAAGCATCTGATCGCAATTTCCTTTGCAACACCAATAAATTTCGTCGTAGTGGGCTTTTCCGGAAGTCTGATCAAGTTTATGCCATAGAACAATTATTCCACTTGGTTTGGGTTCTAATAGATTTTTCCTGCAATGTTTACAGTGGAGCGCAGGGTGTGTTGCAAATATTTTTGCTGGTTTTTGGTTTTCTCCCAACCAAGCAGCTGTTGATTTTGGGAAATATCGTTTTGCCAAATGCAAACCATCTGGACTCTTCAATAAATAAGACTCGATTTTTTCTCTGTCGAAAATCTGAGTTTCAACTTTGGTAGAGAGGCCTCTTAGTGCGTCCGACAGACCAGAGCTGGCAAGAGTTGAATAAAATCCGATGAATCCATTGCAACTATTGGCATCGATTCGGTCGCGTATATTTGAATCATCCTGGGTTGATACCGAAGCTCCCGAGTGGGCTTTGTGTTTGCAACTGACGAGCCATCGCACTGATGTCTCCCCGCCAACTCCACTGCGTCGTTCAATTACAAGGATGTCTTTGCCACCATCAGCTCCTCTACTAGGATCTTCCTCAATTTCATACCCTAGATACGATAGAAAATCGCGCGCAAAAAGCTCAAACGTATCTTGGAGTCCACCTCCAAGATGAGCCTCTGGAATTTCTTTAAAGTCGATTGCTGACATAAATGCTCTTGTGAAATCTAACGTAATTTATCCCGCAGGTCATGCCGGATAAATTGGACGTTGCGGGATATTCTGTCCATGGCGTCCGAATAAAGTCTCAACGGTATCAACGACATGTCGCGACTTTCTGTAGCTCTGCAAGCGAATAAAAAGCGGCCGAACCCGACAACGTCGTTCCTCGCATGGTGGTCGATTATGCCGAGAGTCACATGTGATTTCGGGGGCATTCAACGATGCTCGCCAGCGTTCGCATCCAGCCACTGCGTCCACTGCGCGAACAGCCCGGCATCGCCTGCACAGACCGCCGAGCGTTTTTCCAGGGTGTTGTTGAACACGGCGTCGCCACGCAAGGTCTTGCCGTGGCCGCCGGCTTCGCTCAGGATGAGGCTACCGGCGGCGTAGTCCCACAGGCCCTGGCTGCCGTGCAGGTAGAGGTGAAAGCGGCCGGCGGCGACCCAGCACCAGTCCAGGGCCACGGAGCCGATGGAGCGTTGGGAGCTGTAGGGCGGGCGCGTGGCAAGTTGCGTGGCCAGCGGTGCGGGCAGGCGTTTGAAGTCGATGCAGGCGATGGTCTTGGCCAGAGGGGGCGGGGCGGGTGGAACGCGCAGCGGCTGGCCGTTGAGCTGCGCTCCGCCACCGAGCGCAGCGCTGAACACTTCGTCGCGCATCACATCCACCACCACGCCCAGCTGGACCTTGCCGCCACGGATCCACGCGAGCGACGGGCCGAAGACGGGGAGCCCGGCGGAGAAGTTGCTGGTCCCGTCCAGCGGGTCGAGCACCCAGAGGCCGGGGCCGTCCGGGGCGGCGGCTTCTTCGGTCATCAGCCGCTGTTGCTCGGTGGCGGGCATTTCTTCGCCGAGCAGTGGGATAGCGGGCCACAGTGCGGCGAGTTCGCGTTGCACGCGGCTCTGCATGGCCAGATCGGCGTCGGTGATCCAGGTGCCGTCGGCCTTGAGGCGAGGGTCGGGCGCTTGCGCGCGGGGCAGGATCTCGTCGCGTGCAGCATGGCGCAGCAGGGCGCTGACGATGGCGAGTTCGGGACGGTTCACGGTGTGCGTTCCGCCTCAGGGGACGAGGATGGTGGGGGCGGCGGGCGCTGCGGTCTGCGGCCAGTCCAGGCTGTAGTGCAGGCCGCGGCTTTCGTGCCGCAACTGCGCAGAGCGCACGATGAGCGCGGCCACCTGCAGCAGGTTGCGCAATTCGAGCAGGTCGCGGGTGACGCGGAAGTTGGCGTAGAACTCGTCCACCTCGGCCTGCAGCAGGGCGATGCGATGGGCGGCGCGTTCCAGGCGCTTGTCGGTGCGCACGATGCCGACATAGTTCCACATCATGCGGCGCAGTTCGTCCCAGTTATGGCTGATGACCACGAGTTCGTCGGCATCGCTCACCCGGCTCTCGTCCCAGCGGCGGGGCGTGGGCACGGTGGGCGGCTGGGCCTGCAGGATGGACAGCGCCGCGGCCTTGCCGAACACCGCGCATTCCAGCAGCGAGTTGCTCGCCAGACGGTTGGCGCCGTGCAGGCCGGTGTAGGCCACTTCGCCCGCGGCATAGAGGCCGGGCAGGTCGGTGCGGCCGTCGAGGTCGGTGAGCACGCCGCCGCAGGTGAAATGCACCGCGGGCACGACCGGAATGGGCTCGCGGGCCATGTCGATGCCGAGTTCCAGCAGGCGGGCGTGGATGGTCGGAAAGTGCTGGCGGACGAAGGCCTCGCCCTTGTGCGTGATGTCGAGGTAGACGCAATCGAGCCCGCGCTTTTTCATCTCGAAGTCGATGGCGCGGGCCACGACGTCGCGCGGGGCGAGTTCGGCGCGCGGGTCGTGTGCGGGCATGAAGCGGGTGCCATCGGGCAGCAACAGCTTGCCGCCTTCGCCGCGTACCGCCTCGGTGATGAGAAAGCTCTTGGCCTTGGGGTGATACAGGCAGGTCGGGTGGAACTGGATGAACTCCATGTTCGCTACACGGCAACCCGCGCGCCAGGCCATGGCCAGGCCGTCGCCGCTGGCGGTGTCGGGGTTGGTGGTGTAGCGGTACACCTTGCCGGCGCCGCCTGTGGCCAGCACGGTGTGGGCCGCGGCGAAGGTTTCCACCCGGCCGCTGGCGGTGTCGAGCGCGTAGGCGCCCCAGCAGCGGCGCTCGGCGCGGGCGCCGTCGACATGGCGTTCGGTGATGAGGTCGACGGCGACGTGGTTTTCCAGCAGGGTGATGCGCGGATGGGCGCGGGCGCGGGCGAGCAGGGTGGTCTGAATGGCCGCGCCCGTGGCGTCGACCACATGGGCGATGCGGCGCTGACTGTGGCCGCCCTCGCGCGTGAGGTGCAGCGCGGCGCCCTCGGTGTCGAAGGGCACGCCCTGCTGGCGCAGCCAGGCGATGGCGTCCGGGCCGTGTTCGATGACAAAGCGGGTGGCGGGCAAGTCGTTCAGCATGGCTCCGGCCACCAGGGTGTCATGCACATGCTCGTCGAAGCTGTCGCCCTCGGCCAGCACCGCGGCGATGCCGCCTTGCGCCCACTGGCTGGACGACACGTCGAGCGTGCGTTTGGCCAGAACCGTCACCTGCTGATGCTCGGCCAGGTGCAGGGCGGTGGACAGGCCGGCCAGGCCGGCGCCGAGGATGAGGACATCGCTTTGAGCCATCGCGGTTCAACACTCCAGGTTGTCGATCAGCCGGGTGCGGCCCAGGCGCGCCGCGCCCAGCACCACGCCGGGTGTGCCTTGGTGCAGATCGTGCGCCGTGAAGGGCAGCAGGTCGGCGCGGCGGCGCAGGGTGAGGTAGTCGGGCGTCCAGCCCTGCGCCTCCAGCCGCGACCGGGCCTGCTGTTCCAACAGTTGCACTTGTTCGGGCGCGGTGGCGTTGCGGGCGGCATCGGCCAGGGCGCGCAACGCCGACTGCAACTGGGGCGCTTGGGCGCGCTCGTCGGCCGAGAGGTAGCCGTTGCGCGAGGACAGCGCCAGGCCGTCGTCGGCGCGCACGGTGTCCAGGCCGATGATGCTGACGGGCATGGCGAACTGTTCGACCATGCGGCGGATGAGCAGCAGTTGCTGGTAATCCTTCTTGCCGAACACGGCGCAGGCTGGTTGCACCATCTGGAACAGCTTCATCACCACCGTGGCCACGCCCTCGAAGTGGCCGGGGCGCGCGGCGCCGTCGAGGATGCCGGCGATGGCCGGGTCGGGCAGCACGCGGAAGGCCTGCGGCTGCGGGTACATCGCGGCTTCGTCGGGGGCGAACAGCAGGTCGCAGCCGGCCCCGGCAAGCAGCTCGGCATCCACCGGCAGGGTGCGCGGATAGCGGTCGAAGTCTTCATTCGGGCCGAACTGCAGGCGGTTGACGAAGATGCTGGCCACCACCGGCATGTTCTCTTGCCGGGCGCGGGCGACCAGCCCCAGATGCCCGGCATGCAGGTTGCCCATGGTGGGCACCAGCGCCCAGTGCGGCTGCGGGCGCAACGCGGCGCGCAGGTCGGCAAGGGTGTGGACGATGCGCATGGCTTCAGGCGCTATAGCCGTGCAGGGCCTCGTCAGGGAACGCACCCTGCTTGACCGCTTGCACATAGCCGCGCACGGCGTCGAGCACGCTGGGGGCGCCCTGCATGAAGTTGCGCACGAAACGCGGCTTGGGGCCGCGGGTGATGTCGAGCATGTCGTGCAGCACCAGCACCTGGCCGTGCGTGCGGGCCCCAGCACCGATGCCGATGGTGATGCCGGGATAGCTGGCGCTGATGGCGGCGGCCAGGTCGGACGGCACCAGTTCGAGCACCAGCATGGCGGCACCGGCGGCGCCCAGCTCGGCGGCGTGCTGACGCAGGGTGTCGGCGGCGTGTGCGTCGCGGCCCTGGATGCGGTAGCCGCCCAGCGCGTGCACGCTCTGCGGCGTCAGGCCCAGGTGGGCGCAGACCGGAATGCCTCGCTCCACCAGCGCGCGCACCACGGGCGCGGTCCAGCCGCCGCCTTCGAGCTTGACCATCTGCGCCCCAGCCTGCATCAGCGCCACGCTGCTGGCAATCGCTTGCTCGGTGTTGCCCTGATAGCTGCCGAAGGGCAGGTCGGCAATGAGCCAGGCGCTGCGGTTGCCACGCGCCACGCATTGGGTGTGATACGCCATCTGCTCCAGCGTGACCGGCAGGGTGGAGGTGTGGCCTTGCATCACCATGCCCAGCGAGTCGCCCACCAGCAGGCAGTCCACCTCGGCGGCGTCGAGCAGGCCGGCGCTTGCGGCGTCGTAGGCGGTGAGCATGGCGACCTTCTCGCCAGCCTCGCGCATGGCGCGCAGGCGGTGCAGGGTGACGGCTTTGCGCGGCGCCGCTTCGGAGCGGGCCGGGGCACCGTAGGGAGCGAGAGGGGCGGTCGGGTCAGCGGTCATGGTGCGGCATGAAAGGAAACCGGCGGATTATGCTCGCGCCGCAAGCGCCTCTGCGAACGAGCGTTCGGTTTTCCGCATCAGCTCGGGGTGTACGCCAGGCGCACGTACAGCGGCGCGAAGGCCTCGGCCTGGGTGATCTCGACCAGCGATTCGCGGGTGAGCTCGAGCAGCGCCACCAGCGTGACCACGGCCACGGCCGGCCCCTGCGCAGGGTCGAACAGTTCGTGAAACTCCAGAAAGCGGGTGCCCTGCAACTGGCGCAGCACGCGGCTCATGTAGTCGCGCACCGAGAGCTGTTCGCGCGTGATCTTGTGGAGGGTGTTGCGCTTGGCGCGCTTGAGGATGTCGCTCCAGGCCTGCTGCAGCTCGCTGATGGTGACGTCGGGCAGGCGCGGTGCGGCGTCGCGGTCGAACAGCACCTGGGCACGCCAGAAGTTGCGGCCCAGCACTGGCAGCGCGTCGAGCTGCTGCGCGGCGAGCTTGAAGCGCTCGTATTCCAGCAGGCGCCGCACCAGTTCGGCCCGCGGGTCCTCGGGCTCGACTCCGGGCTCGACCGGCGGGCGCGGCAGCAGCATGCGCGACTTGATCTCGATAAGCATGGCCGCCATCAGCAGGTACTCGGCGGCGAGCTCCAGATTGTGGTGGCGGATCTGCTCGACGTAGCTGAGGTACTGTGCCGTGACCTGCGCCAGCGGAATGTCGAGGATGTTGAAGTTCTGCTTGCGGATGAGGTAGAGCAGCAGATCCATCGGGCCCTCGAAGGCTTCGAGGAACACCTCGAGCGCATCGGGCGGGATGTAGAGGTCTTGCGGCAGTTCGAACAGCGGCTCGCCATACAGCCGCGCCACCGCCATGCCGTCCACCGTGGCCGGCGTGCTGTCGATCGCCGGGGCGATCAGCGCGGCGTTGTCGGTGGCGCGCTGGTCGGTGATTTGCGTGGCGTCCTGCGCGGTGTCGGGCATGCCGGGCGGCGCTCAGTGGCTGCCGTAGACGTAGGCCTTCTGTGGCACGCGGCCCGCCTTGAACGCCTGGGCCAACTCGGGGTTCTGCGGCTTGTCCCACAGCCGGGCGCGGCCTTCCTTCTGTTTGGCCTCAAGCTGCGGATCGCTGTGTTTCAGGTCTTGGATGAAGTGGGTCACTTCCGACACATACGGCTTGACTTTGAAAGGCATGGTGACTCTCGGTGGGGGATGACAACCCATCATTCTATGCAGGGCGCGGTTCGCAACAAACGCACAGCAACAGTGCATGCACGCCACATTTCAGGGCGCACTGGCGGAATAAACGCACCGAAATCAGGCAAGATGTGTGCAGTTGTGAACGCGTCGCTGAAACCATGCTTCAAAACCGGGCATGGCGTTTGCATGCGGTGCGTTATCCTTCTTTCGAGATCCATCATGGTGCACGATCCTTCCAGCGGCAATGTGCTTTTCATCCTGCTCGGTGCCATTCTGGTGCTGGCCATGCACGCCGGCTTTGCCTTTCTCGAATTGGGCACGGTGCGCAAGAAGAACCAGGTCAACGCCCTGTCCAAGATCCTCACCGATTTCTCGGTGTCGGCCATCGCCTACTTTCTCATCGGCTACGGCATCGCCTACGGCCAGCATTTTTTGGTGGGCGATGACGTGCTCACCCGCGAACACGGCTACGCGCTGACGCGCTTTTTCTTCCTGCTGACCTTTGCCGCCGCCATTCCCGCCATCATCTCCGGCGGCATTGCCGAGCGCGCCCGCTTCTGGCCGCAACTCATCGCCACCTTCACCATCGTTGCCTTCGTCTACCCGTTTTATGAGGGCATCGTCTGGAACGGCAATCTGGGTGTGCAGGCCTGGCTGCAAGCCACGTTCGGCGCGCCCTTCCACGACTTTGCCGGCTCGGTGGTGGTGCATGCCATGGGCGGCTGGATCGCGCTGCCCGCCGTGCTGCTGCTGGGCGCGCGTCGCGGCCGCTACCACGCCAACGGCCAGATGTCGGCGCATCCGCCGTCGTCCATTCCCTTCCTGGCGCTGGGCTCGTGGATTCTGATCGTCGGCTGGTTCGGCTTCAACGTCATGAGCGCGCAAAAGCTCGACCAGATCAGCGGCCTGGTGGCGGTGAATTCGCTCATGGCCATGGTCGGCGGCACGCTCGCCGCGCTGGCAGCAGGCAAGAACGACCCTGGCTTCCTGCACAACGGGCCGCTGGCCGGGCTGGTGGCGGTGTGCGCCGGGTCGGACGTCATGCACCCGCTGGGCGCATTGGTGGTCGGCGCCGTGGCCGGTGCGCTGTTCGTCTGGATGTTCACCCTGACGCAGAACCGCTGGAAGATCGACGATGTGCTCGGCGTGTGGCCGCTGCACGGCCTGTGCGGCACCTGGGGCGGTATCGCCGCGGGCATTTTCGGCATGAAGGCGCTGGGCGGCCTGGGCGGGGTGTCGCTGGCGTCGCAAATCGTCGGCACGCTGCTGGGCATCGCCGTGGCGCTGGTGGGTGGCTTCGTGGTTTACGGCATGCTCAAAAAGCTCGTCGGCATTCGTCTGGATGCCGAGGAGGAGTTCAACGGTGCGGACTTGTCCATCCACCGCATCACCGCGACGCCCGAGCGCGAGGCGTCGTGGTGAGACCTGCGGGTTGACTCAAGGCAGCGTGGCGATGTGCACCTGCGCCGCGCAGTTGCCGCGTCGCCCGGGGGCGAAGCTGAGCGCCGCGGGGAAGGCTGCCAGCCGGTCGGTGGCGATGGTGAACCAGAGCTGTTCGAGCTGATCCTTGCGCGCTGCGCCCGGACGGGCGGCGCACTGCAGTTGCAAGGCGCTGGCGTCAAGCAGGCCGAAGTCGCGGGCGAATGCGCGCTCGATGGCCTGGCGTGGCACGGTCTGCCCGGCATGGGTGCTGACCCAGCGGGCGAAGGGCGTAGCGTTGAGGGCGTCCAGTAAGTCCAGCGCGGTGGCAAAGAAGGGCGCGGGTGCCGGGCCGAAACAGGCGACATGCTTGTCGTACTCGTGGCGGTCGAGGCAGGTGCGGGTCAGGGGCATGTCACGGTCGAGCCGTTCGCGCAGCGGCGCGGACAGTGACAACGGCGGCAGGCTGCATGCCGGTGGCGTGTCGCTCGGCGGGGTGTCGAACAGATGGCACCCCTGGCGCCACCACACTGGCGCGGCAATGTCGCGCGCGATCAGCGCGCGCGGGCGACTGGGCCACAAGCCATGCAAGGTGAAACGCTTGGTCGCAGCGCTGCCACGTGCCGCGTCGCACATAACTGTGACGCGCTACGTCCTACTGTGTCGATCGCTGGGCAAGCAGAGGCCAGTCGTTGCCGCACGACTCTGGATTCTGGCTTGCGATGGTCTGGCTTGGTTGCAATGCCCTGATGCGTGAGGGCAAGTGGACGCAGTGGCGCCGCGTTGTCTAAAAGGAAATACGGTATAAACTGTTTATGTTCTTTCACTTCGGAGCGCAACATGGCCAGCATCAAGCCCGGCATCAAAGCCACCGCCACGATCGCAAGCAAACCGGCAACGACATCTTCACCCAAGACCGCGAGCAAACCCGCATCCAAGAAGGCCGCTCCGGCTAAAGCCGCCAAGACCGCAGTTTCGGTCAAGGCCGCGGCCAAGTCTGCGAGCAAATCCGGCAGCAAGCCCGCCCCGGTCAAGACCCTGCCGCGCAAGACGGCAGCGTCCAAGCCTGCCGCCAAACCTGCAGCGGTGCCAGCCGCCGAGGCCAAACCGCCGAAGATCAAACTGGTGCGCGACAGCTTCACCATCCCGCGTGCCGAATACGAGGCGCTCGGCGCGCTGAAAGACCGTTTGGTCAAGCTGACCCGCCCGGCGAAGAAGAGCGAGGTGCTGCGCGCGGGCATTGCCGTGTTGGCCACGCTCAACGATGCCGCGTTGTGCGCCGCGCTCGACGCCGTGCCCGCCATCAAGACGGGGCGGCCGAAGAAAGCCAAATAAGGCCAAGTCAGACCGAGACGGGCCACCCCGTCCCGGTCTGCGTCGATGCGGTCAGGCCGCTTGCCAGAAGGCTGCGGCAATCAGCGCCGCAACCAGTACCCAGCCGCTGGCCGTGGGCAGCCACTGCGCCACTGCCCAGGCCAGGGCCACGGCGACGGCCACGGAGGCCACATTGCGGATGTCGCCGAAGATGAGTTGAACCACCTTTTTCATGCGCGGGCTCCTTGCGTGGCGGCGGCTTGCGGCTGGCGCAGCTTGAGCGCGGATACGCGGCCCGCGACGACATAGATGGCGAACAGCACCAGCAGCGTGGCGTCGCCCAGCGGCCAGACTTTGGCCTCGTCCAGCAACCCGCCCAGGCTCCAGAAGGTGCCGAAGGACAGCAGCGCGCAGGCGACGATGAACTTGAGGGTGTTTTCCGGAACGCGGGTGAGCGGGGCGCGCAGCACCAGGCCCACGGCAATCACCGCGAGCAGGGCTGCCACGGCGCTGCCAGCGGCCTGGCCGTAACTGATGGAGCGGCCCAGCGCCACCACCAGCAGCCACACTTCCAGACCTTCGAGCAGCACGCCCTTGAAGGCCACCGCCCAGGCGACGCGGGCTTCGGCGTGGTCGATCTTTTCGCGGGTCTCGGCGAACTCCTTGGCCTCGTCATGCAGCTTGGTGCGCCCGGCGTAGCGGCGAATGGCCTTGACGTACCAGCGCAAGCCGAACAGCAGCAGGAACAGGCCGATGGCAGCGCGGATCACGTCGATGTCGGCCTGCACCACATTGAGCGCGCTGCCGGTGACGAGGATGAGCGCGGCCACCACCGCCAGCGCGGCAGCGGCGGCGCCCGCGGCGCGCGCCCAGCCGATGCTCAGCGCCACGGCGAGCACGATGGTGAAGGCTTCCACCCATTCGACGGCGGATGCCAGGAAGATGGCGGTCATGCCGCCCCATTCGGTTGCGTTCATGCGGGAAGGGTCTCGGTGCGTTCAGTGGAGGAAGCAGGGTAGAGCAGGGCGTGTGCCGAGCCAATGCGCAGGGCCAGGGAATCGCCGACGGTGGCGTCGGCATCGTCCGCAACGGGCAGGCGCAGCGGCACGCCGTGCAGGTCCAGCCGCAGTTCGGTGTGTTCGCCCACGGTGATACGGCTGAGCACGCGGGCCTGCACCGTCCAGTGCGGGGCGCTGGCATCCGGGCCGTGCGGTGCATCAGTCAGCATGCCCGCATGCGGCAGACGCAGCGCGCTGGCACGCAGGTAGAGCTGATGCGCGCCCTCCGCATGGGCCGCAACATGCGGGGGCGCGGCGGTGTCGCCCCAGGGCGCATGCAGACGCCCGCCGCGCAGCGTGACCGGCCACGGCCCGTAGGCTCCGGTGAAGCGGGCGACAAAGTCGGTGGTCGGCTGGCGCAGCAACTCGCGCGGGGTGCTGAGTTGCAACAGCCGCCCCTGGTGCATCACGCCGACGCGGTCGCCCAGGGCCAGCGCCTCGCGGTGGTCGTGGGTGATGTAGAGGGCGCTGATGCCGTGGGCGCGCACCACGGCGCCGATGCGCTCGCGCAGGTCTTCGCGCAGCCCGGCATCGAGGTTGGACAGCGGCTCGTCACACAGCAGCAGCCGGGGCTTGACGGCCAGCGCCCGCGCCAGCGCCACGCGCTGCTGCTGCCCGCCAGACAGGGCGTGCGGGTGACGCTCGGCCAAATCGGCCAGGCCCACTTCGGCCAGCATGGCTAGCGCCTGGGTGCGCGCTGCCGTGCGGCCCAGGCGGTGCAGCGGCAGGGCGACGTTGTCGAGCGCGCTCAGGTGCGGCCACAGCGCGTAGTCCTGAAACACCATGCCGAGCTGACGGCGCTCGGGCGGCAGGAAGGGGCCACCGGCGGCGTCCACCACCGTCTGCCCCAGCCGCATGCTGCCGCCGTCCAGCCGCTCCAGCCCGGCCACCAGGCGCAGCAGCGTGGTCTTGCCCGAGCCCGAAGGGCCGAGCAGGCAGAGGATTTCGCCTTCCTGCAACTGCAGGCTGACGGCGTGCAGCGCGGTGGTGCCGCCAAAGCGCTTATGCGCGGCGTCGATGTGGAGCAGGGTCATGGCGATGGGTTCAGTGTTGGCCAATCTGGCGCCAGGCCAAGGGAGTGAAGCGCCCGTACACCCAGCGCGCCAGCAGGGCGAAGGCCAGCAGCACGGCCATGCCCAGCACCTGCAGCCGCGCCTGCTGATGCAGTTGAAAGCCCCCGGCGTACTGCAGCAGCGCCACGGCCAGCGGCGGGTGCCCGGCGGGGTAGAGCAGCTCGGAAGCCGGCAGCTCGAAGGCGATCGACAGCACTGCGAGCAGCCAGCCGTAAAACAGCGCCCCGGACAGCAACGGCAGGTGCACATGGCGCAGGGTCTGCAGCCGTGACAGGCCATGCACCCGCGCGGCGTCGGCCAGCGAGCGGTGCAGCTGTGCCACCGGCCCCATCAGCACCCGGCTGGTGGCCGGCACCGCCAGCGCCACATAGGCCATGCCCAGCAGCAGGCTGCCGCCATACAGCGGGGCGTAGGGCTGGTTGTAGGCCTGCAGATAGGCGGCGGCCAGCACGATGAGCGGCAGCGCCATCATCGCCAGCAGCGCCACGTCGAGCAGGCGGCCCACGCGGCCCGGACGGGCGATGAGCCACGCCACCGGCAGGGCGATGCAGACGGTGATGGAGGCTGCGATCAGCGCCAGTTGCAGCGAGTAGCCGATGGCCGCGATCAGCGGCTGCAGCGCGGCGCCGATCTGCGCCCACCCGGCACGCGGCCAAGCCACGCCCAGCGCGGCGAAGGTGGGCAGGCCCAGGGCGAAGGCGCCCAGCGCGACCAGCACCGCGCCCTGTATGAGTTGCGCGCCGCGCCCCAGCCGCACCCGCGCCGCCGGGCGATGCTTGCCGCCCAGGGTCTGCGACTGGCGCGCGCGCTGCCCCACGCGGTGCTGCAAGATGAGCGCGGGCGCCACCAGAGCGAGCAGCAGCCACGAGGTGGCGGCGGCCAGCGGGAAGTTCAGCGGCATGCCGTTGACCGCCTGATAGATGGCATAGGTGCCCATGGTGAAGCCGCTGCTGGCGCCCAGCGTGGCCACCACGGCGAAGTTGCGCAGCGACTCGGCGTAGGCAATGGCAAAGCCCGCAGCCAGCGCGGGCAGCAGCGCCGCCAGCGCCAGCCGCAGCCACCACAGCCTGGACAGGCCATGCACCCGCGCCGCCTCCTGCTGCGCCGCGCTGGTGTGGCGCAGGCTGCCCTGCGCCACCAGAAACACATAGGGCACGACCTTGAGCACCAGGGTGAGGACGATGCCCATCGGCCCCAGCAGCTGTTGCGCGGCGTGCAGCGCTGCGGGCCAGGCCGCCAGCGGGCCGATGGGCGCGGCCAGCAGCATCCAGCCCGAGGCGAGGAAAAAGTCGGGGAAGATCAGCAGCAGCCACACCCCGGCCTCGATGCCGCTGCGGCCGCGCAGGTCGGTGCGCTCGCGCAGCCACGCCAGCCACAGGCCCAGCGGCAGCGCCAGCAGCCCCACGGCCAGCGCCACCCACAGCGAGTTGAACAGGGCGTGGAGTTCGTAGCCCTGGAAGGCATGGGCGAAGGACGCGAGCGTGGGCCGCGCATCGCCTCGCAGCACTTGCGGAAAGACGGCCGAGAGCAGAAAACCCAGCAGCGGATAGGCCCACAGCGCAACGAACACCGCAGCGGCGAGCAACAGACCCAGGCGCACGGCCCAACGGCGCAGCTGCGTCAACTGGCCGCTGGTGCCCGGGGTGGTCGAGGCGTCAGGGCGCCAAGGTTTGGCGTGCAACAAGGCGGTCATGGCGAGGCGCGTAGGCTCTGAGCGGTCAGCGCGCAATGTGCGCGGTGAACCAGTCGATCACCTGCGGCTCCTTCGGCCCCCACACCGCGGGGTCGAGCACCAGCGGCTGCACCGTGCCGAGTTGCTTCAGGCTCGGGAGTGCTGCGGTGCCGTCGAGCAAGGGCAGGTAGTTGGAGTCGGCGTGGGCATCGCCCTGCTGCATGGCAGCCTGGCCGACAGGCGACAGCACCCACTGCACGAAGCGCCGGGCCTGCTGCTGCATGGCCCCCGTCACCTGCTTGCCGATGGCCAGATCGGACGGCAGCACGGTGGACGGCGCTGGCGCGGCGATGCGCAGCGCGGGCATCTCGTGCAGAAAGCCGATGGCCGCCGAGCTTTGCACCACGGCGGCGTCGATCTGGCCGTATTGCAGCGCGCGCAGGGTAACGCTGTTGGTCGGGAACACCTTGAGGCCATTGGCCTTGAGACGCTCGAAATAGGCCTCACCCGCGCTGTCGCCCAGGTGCTGCAACAGACCGGCGACCAGCGGATAGGTGGGGCCGGAGATGGCCGGGTTGTCCATGCCCACCTTACCGCGTAGCGCGGGCTTGGCCAGGTCGTCCCAGGTGGTGGGCCAGTCGGCCTGCGCGATGGCCTTGGGGTTGTAGAGGATGACCCCGGCGTAGGTCACGCCCACCGGCTGCCAGCAATGGTCGGCAGGCACGAGTTGCTGGCCCAGTGCGGTGTAGCGCACCGCGGGCGCCCAGCCGCATTGCAGCAGGCCTTGGGTGGCGAAGGTCTGCATGGCCTGATTGCCGTCGAGCCAGAGCACGTCCCATTGCGGGTTGCGGCTCTCGGCCTGCACCCGCGCCAGCAGCGGGCCGGTGCTGAGGTGAATGAGGTTGACCGGGATGCCCGTGGCCTTGGTGAAGGCCTGCGCCACATGCTGGTCGTAGCCCATGGCGCCGTAGACGGTGAGGGTGGCGGCGTGCGCCGAGCCCAGCGCTGCGCAACTCCATGCCGAGCAACACAGCGCGGCATTCGCCATGCGGCGTGGCAGAGCTTGAAGGAAGGAAGAGAAGGACAGAGGCATCAGGAATCGCTCAGGTGAAACCGCACCCAGATGGTGAAGTCCATGGACTTGCCTTGCAGTTCCTTGGGGGTGGCGGGATAGGGGGCGTTGCGCACGGCATCGAGCGCGGCATGGTCGAGCAGATCGGCGCCGCTGGATGTCACCACGCGCACCTGGCTGACGGCACCGTCGCGAAAGACGAAGGCCACCAGGGTCTTGCCGGTGAGCTGCATCATCTTGGCTGCCTGCGGGTAGCGCACTGCAGCCTGAATGGCGCTGCGCAACTCGGCCTCGAAGCTGGCCTTGATGGAGGCGACGTCGGGCGCCGCGGGCGCGGGCGGTGGCGGGGGGGCAGGCGGGGTGGGTGCGGCCACAGGCATCGCCGGCTTGGTGTCCGGCGCGGGGGCGGGGGGCGCCTGCACCTTGGGCGTGGGCTCCGGTTTGGGCTCAGCGACTGGCTGCGGCGGCGGTGGCTGCACCGGCTTGGGCAGTTCCTTGTGGACGATGGGCTTGGGCTGCGGCTTGACCACCGGCTTGGGCACGGGTTTGGGTTCCGGCGGCTTGGGCGTCGGCGGCGCGACGGTCTTGGGCGCGGGCTTGGGCGCTTCCAGCACGATCTGCATGGGCTGGGGCGGAGGCGGTGGCGCGGGG
>JAKAFC010000009.1 GCA_021818065.1 Pseudomonadota bacterium | reverse complement strand
CTGCCGAAACCGGTGACGGTCCCGCTGGAAATGCCTGTGCCACCGGTGCCGACGCCGCCGTTGGTGGCCACGGTGCTGCCACCGCCACACGAGGCCAGTGGCAGAGCGAGCGACAAGGCCAAGACGATCAGCGCCAGGGCGCCGAGGCTGGCAAAGCGTTGTTTAGGTTTCATGGGGATTGTCTCCATTGGCCTGCCGCCGCGCCGGGTCCGATGGCATGCCCTCTGCCATGTCGTCTGCCCAGTAGTAGGCGCCAAACCGCATGCGGTAGGTGGCATCCGCGCGGCCCTGATCGGCCGCATAACGCCGGGTGGCCTCGGCAATCATGTCACTGCGGGCCTGGGCCCAGAGCTTGCGCGCCAGTTCGCCCAGCGCCTGCACCGACTCGGCGGTCACGCCCTCGGCAAACACGCTTTGCTCGAGTTGCGCGGGCTGGCCCAAAAGGTTGCCGACGGCGGCCGCGGCATGGTCGGCCAGGTTGGCGCCGAACAGGTCGAGCAGATCGCGCGAGCCCGCCGGTGGCACGAATCCTTCCTGATGCGGAACGATGATCTCTTGCCCCTTGACCGTCTTGACGGTCACCAGGCCAAGCCGCAACAGCTCGGTCAGCGCGGTGTAGGGATGCACGTCTTGCGTCACGCTGCGCGCCAGGGTGTCGAAGGATGGCGCTGGCCCCGAGCGCGGCAAGGCCCGGGGACGACGGCGGCGGTCGCGGTAAAGCGGATCTTGCACCCACCGCGCGAAGATCTGCGAACTGATCGACAGTTCTTGCGCGATTCGTCCTCCCAGGCCGTTGGTGCGCCAAGTGCGTACATCCTTGCGGTGCACACCGCTGAGCAGGCTGATGGCCGAATCGGTATCGCCCTGCCCGGTGCGCAGCAACTCCTGCCGCGCCTGCTCGATGAACAAGGGCTTGAGTTCCGCCGCCAGTCGGGTGTAGTCGAGCCCTGCCGCCAGCACCAAGCGCACCAGCGGAGCCAAGACCTGTTGCAACGCGCGCAGCGCATCCTCGGCCGCCGGGAGCGGATGCTCAGGCGGACGCGCAGCGGGTAGTCGACGAGGTGGGCGGCCCATGGCGGTGCGAAGTCAAGCCGGTCTGAGTGTGAAGTGCAGCGAAGTGTATCGCAAGATTTTTCTTGCATGTGAATTTTTCCCATTTATTATGAAGCCATGCAAACGCTGTTTGCAGTTCGCCCACTCCGCCATCTCCCTGGAGAGACACCATGCAGCCCGTCAAGCCTCATCCTCGTTCCGCCCTCGTCCTGCTGCCTCTTGCCGCCGCCCTCGCGCTGAGTCTGAGCGCCTGCGGTGGGGGCGGCGGGTCGGCGCAAGTCAACCCCACAGCCGCGAACACCACGCTCAAAGGCGCGGTCATCGATGCGCCCATTGCCAACGCCACCGTCACCTTCACCACCGGTGCGCCCATGGGCCAGCCGGGCTCGGTGGTCATCGGCACGGCCACTGCCGACGCCAGCGGCAACTACACGCTGCAGGCCACCGTGCCCAACACCTCCACACCGCTGTTCGCCAATGCCACATCACCCGACGGCAAGGTGGTGCTCACCGCTTACCTGGGCACGAGCAGCGCCGTGCTCGCGGCAGGTTCGCTGACGGCGGCCAACCTGCCCAATCTCGTCATCAGCCAGGTGACGACGGCAGCGCTGGCGGTGTACGTTGCCGCAGGCGGCAGCTACGCCAGCCTCACGCCAGCGATCTATGCCGCGCTGCTGTCGCAGCATCACGACGACATCCTGGCGTTGTCAGCGGCCATCAAGGCCGTGGCCGATGGCTATTGCGCCCGTCCGTCCGGGTATGCTGATACCGACGACATGGCCAAGGGCATCGCCAAACAAGGGTTGTCCAGCAGCACGTCGAGCACGCTCAGCGCCGCCTCAACCACCCTCGGGTCGAGCTGCGACGGCAACCTCAAATCGCTGATGCAATACATCAGCTCCGACGAACGCTGGACGCCCGAACTCGATCTGGGCGACGTGCTGGAACAAGGTGCCCCGGCAGTGTCCGCAGGCACCTACAGCCTGCAGGGTGTACTGGCGCAATCGGGCATGAGTGCCCTGCCAATGCCGCCCAGCCCGCCGGCATCCACGGCTTCTGCAGCCGCACTGCCACAGCCCGCAGCAGCGCTGCCACCGGGCATCCTCAACACCGTGGTGTCGGTCGATGCCGCAGGGAATATCAGTTCGGCGAACGGCAACGTCACCGGGGTGATCGTCGGCAACCTCATCACCCTGACAGTGAACGACGGGCAAGGCAACACCTACACCCTGGCCGGCAAGGCCGGACTGCTGCCCAGCGGGCTGGTGGTTGGAGGCGCAGCGCCGGCGCCTGCGCCCAGCGCCCCTGCTAGCAGCGCCTCCGCCGCCACGGGCACAGGGACCTCGGTCGGCTACGCCTTGCGCATGGGCGGCCGCACCCAGGCCGGTGGTGTGCTCACCCGCTTCGATGCCGTGCTGGTGCCGCAGAACAGCCAGCCGGCGTGGACACAACTCGGCCAGACCGGCACCACGCACAGCGACGGACTGAACTGCGGTGGCAATAGCGGCATGTTCGGCGTGCGCCTCATGGGCACGGGTGCCAGCGTCGGCGGGCTGGTGCTGGGTGCCTGCGTCCTGCCCCAGACTGCGGGGCTGAACCTCTCCCCAGCGATGCCCAGCGGCTCGGGCAAGGAGTACGGTGATGATGACTTCAAACCGGGCGCCACCGTCAGCTTCAGCAGTTTTTCGCTGAACAACACCAGCAGTACGCCCTACATCCTGAGCGCCCCGGCCGTCACCATCTCGCAGTCCAATCCCTCGTCGAACCCGCCCAGCACGCTCACCGGCCAGATGTTCTATGTGCTCGGTGCCAAGGACATGATCTACAGCACCGGCACCACGAGCAGCACATCGAATGGCCTGTTCGTGATGAATGAAAACCCGCTGGATACGCTGCAGGAAAACCGCAGCGGGCAGGACCACTGACGTGAACGCCTCTGCCCTGCGCGCCGCCACAGTCATGCGCGATCGACGCCGCCTGGATTTCGGCGCGCCAACAGAGGAGGACGCGTGGGACAGCAACGCCTTCCCACGGCTGCAACTGCGCCAGGCGCTGCAAGAGCGGCGCCTGCGCGCGTCCTATCAGACGATCGTCCGGCTTCATGACCAACAGCCCATGGGGCAGGAAGCGCTGGCCCGCCTGCTCACGCCGCAGGGCCGACAGATCGCGGCAAGTGCCTTCATCGACACCGCTGCAACCATCGGCCTGGAGCCGCGTATCGATGCCGCCATCACCGCCCAGGCAATGCGCACCGGCTCTGCGGTCGGCAAGATGTTTCTGAACTGCTCCAGCGCCTTTCTGGCCGAACCCAGTTGCATCGAACAACTGCGTCAACAACACCTGTCCTGGCGTCACACCGTACAACACGGCGCAGGGCTTGCAACGCCGTGGGTGCTGGAAATCACCGAACGCAATCTGCACGCCGACCCGTCGATGCTGCGTGACAACCTGCAGCCGTTGCTCGACCTCGGCTTTGAATTGGCGCTGGACGACTTCGGCAGCAGCCACAGCGCCTATTCCTACCTCGCCACCCTGCCCATCCGCTACCTCAAACTCGACCGCACACTGGTGCAAGCCAGCTCGGCGAACCATCGAAGCGAAACCATCCTGCGCCATTTGTTGCGTCTGGCACACGACCTGCATCTGGTCACGATCGCCGAAGGGGTGGAAGACGTTGCGCTGTTTCACTGGCTGCGCGATCTCGGTGTGCATTGGGGGCAGGGTTTCGTCTGGGGACGCCCTGGCGAGCTGTGCGCTGTCTCATCCTCCTCAGCATCCTTTCCCAGCAAACTGGCGCTCTGACGCCCTTTTCATCATGTCAATCCGTCTGACCAAATCCCTCATGATCGTCGCGTTGAGCGCCGCGCTCTTGCCCGCCGCGCATGCCGACGACAATCCGCTGTGGTCGCTGGCGATTGCCGTTCCCGGCTTGGCTGCCAACGTCGGCAACATCGTGCCGATGGTGCCGCAGCCGGTGTATGTGGCCCCGCCCGTGCAATACGTGCCGGTGCCTGGGTATTACGCCCCGCCCCCGGGCTACGGCCGTCCCAGCGAGCGCCGCGGTTGGCGCCGCCGTGAAGACGAGCGCCGCCACGAGGACGACGGCGGCGATCACTAAGCCCGCCGCCTCTTGTGCGCCCTGCCTTCGCTGGAACAGGGCCATCAGACCATCTTGTGGCACGCGGTCAGCCGGATGTCGGATGACGAAATCGTCATGTCGTTGTCATGCTGACGCAGGTTTGCAGCATCAAAAATACAATGATCGACATCTTTGTATGAATTGACCAGGCTCTGCGCCGTCGGCGACCGCCATCTTCCCCCACCCCTGACCCAAGATGGAACCCGTCGTCGTGCCGCAAGCCGGCATCGCCTCACCGTCCGCAACGGCCCAGGTTTCAACCTGGCGCCGAGTCTTGCCCGTGGCCTTGGCGCTCGACGGACTGGTGCTTCTGGTCGTCGGCCTGAGTCTGTTCTGGAACCTGGGCGCCGCTCCCATCCGCGACACCAATGAAGCGCTGTATGCGGCCATCGCCCTGGCGATGACGCACGGCGGTTCCTGGATCATCCCGCACCTCAACGGCGTGCCCTATATTGAAAAGCCGCCGCTGTTGTACTGGTTGATGAGCCTGAGCTTCGACGCTTTCGGTGTCGGCGGCTGGCAGGCGCGTCTGCCCGATGCCGCGGCGGCTTGGCTGACGGCTGCGGGCTGCATCGCTTTCGGCCGGGCGGTGGCAGCGCCGATCGCCGGACGCTTCGCCGCGCTGGTGACGGGCACCGCCTTGGGCTATGTGCTCATCGCCCGCACCATGCTGTTCGACCCGCTGATGGTGTTCTTCTGGCTAAGCGCCCTGGCCATGCTGACACTGGCTGTGCAGCGGCGGCAGCGGGGCTGGCTGCGCGCGGCAGCAGTGGCCGTGGCGCTGGCAACGCTGACCAAGGGGCCCGTTGCCCTGCTGCTCCTCGGCCTCATCGCCGTGGTCCACCTGGTGGCCGCGCCCGGCGACTGGAAGCGCGGCACCCTGCTGCGGTTCTACCTCGACCCATGGGCGTGGGCGCTGTTTCTGCTGACTGCCGCGCCCTGGCATCTGGCCGCCATGCAGACCCTGCCGGGGTTCACCTGGTTTTTCTTCGTCAATGAAACCATCGGCCGCTTCCTGGGCACGCGCATCCCGGACGACTTTCACCACGGTCCCTGGTGGTACTACGGCCCCAAGCTGCTGATCGGCTTTTTCCAGTGGACGCCGCTGGTGCTGCTGCTGGCCTGGTTCGCTCCGCGCCTCGACAATGCCCAGGCCGCCACGTTCTCCGCCCGCTGGGCGCGCAATACCGCGCTGGTGCTCACCGTTTTCTACTCCTCGGCGGGTGACAAAGGGGCGTATTACCTGCTGCCCGTGGTGCCGCTGGTGGCGTGGTGGCTGGGCGTGCGGCTGCAGCAGGGTCTGCAACAAGGCGGCCTGGCAGCACAGCGGCTGCAGGCGCGCCTCGGGCTGGGTGCCGCAGCGTTTGCCGTGGCCGCCGTGGTGCTCTGGGCCGCCACCCTGACGTCGCACCTGCACGCCGAGCTCCTGCGCTCGGGTCTGCCGCCGGCGCAGTTTGACTGGTTGCCGCTGGTCGTGGGCGGCGTTGCACTCGCGGCGCTGGCCGGAGCGATCTTGCTGCGCTCGGCGCGGCTGCATGGCGGGCTGGCCGTCTTCGGCCTGAGCGCCGTGGTCATGACCCAGTTCTCCGCGCATCTGGCCGTGGCGAAAACCGCCGACCTCTCGCAAAAGCAGGTGGCCGCGAGCATGGAGCGCCTGCTGCCCGCGCAGACGCAATGGTTCTCGTGGCAGACCTTCGAAGACCATGATGCCTCGCTGCTGCTCTACGGTGTCCGGCACCTGCAGGTGATCGACAGCCAGAGCAAGGATCTGTGGTTCGGCTGCCAGCAGGCCCCCTGGACGCACACCTGCGTGTCAGCACAGACCCTGCGCCAGGCGCTGGCCGAGGGCAGACCGGTGGCCGTATGGGTGTCGCGCAACCGTCTGCCCGCATGGTGGCGCAGCGGTCTGGCCCAGGGGATGCAAACCCAGGCATTCAAGGACAGTGTGGTGTTCTTCAGCCTGGGCGACACCGAGGCCGAATAAACAAGCCTCAGCGCAGAGTCGCTTCGATGCGCCGGTCGGGCACCAGCCAGAGCAGGGCGACCGCGACATACAAGGCCAGGGCCGCCAGCGGCGCCCAGTGGCTGACGGCGATGCCCGCAAGGTAGAGCACCGGTGAGACTTTGCCTTTCCAGTCGCGGCCCACGGCGCGGCGCAGCGCCGAGTCGCCGCCGTCGGCAGCGATGAGCGTGCTCTGCAGCACCCAGTAGGCCAGTGCCGCCAGGAGCAGCACCACGCCGTAGAGCAGCGCAGGCAGCGCGGCAAAATGATTCTCACCCAGCCAGCCGGTGACGAACGGAAACAGCGACAGCCAGAACAACAGGTGCAAATTGGCCCAGAGCACACCGCCATTCACCTTGTCGCAGGCCTGGAACATGTGGTGATGGTTGTTCCAATAAATGCCGACATAGATGAAGCTCAGCACATAGCTGAGGAACACCGGCCACAGCGGCAGCAGAGCGTCGAGCCGTTCGCCGTGCGGCACCTTGAGCTCCAGCACCATGATGGTGATGATGATGGCGAAGACACCATCGCTGAAGGCTTCCAGCCGGCCTTTTTTCATGCGGTCAACTCCCCTGGTGCCAGAACGGCACGCCCACCATGGGCGTGGACGCCTGCGCCACCTCGCGCGTGCGCATGGGCAGCGCGCGGTGGGCCAGACGGCCGGCTTGCACGCTCAGTGTAAAAGCGCGGGCCATGGCCACCGGCTCCCCGGCCTCGGCCACGGCGGTGTTCACCAGCACGGCATCGAACCCCAGTTCCATGACCTGGGCGGCGTGATGTGGCGCACCGATGCCGGCATCGACCACCAGCACGCTGTCGGGCAGGCGCTCGCGCAAGGTGCGCAGCGCGGGCAGGTTGCGCGGCCCAGCGCCAGTGCCGATGGGCGCGGCCCAGGGCATGATGGCGGCGACCCCGGCGTCGCGCAGCTTGAGGGCGGTCACTAGGTCGTCGGTGGTGTAGGCGAACACGGCAAAGCCCTCGCGCACCAGGGTTTGTGCGGCGTCCAGCGTGCCCCAGGGGTCGGGCTGCAGGGTGTAGTCGTCGCCGATGACTTCGAGCTTGATCCAGTGGGTACCAAAGATCTCACGCGCCATACGCGCCAGGGTCACGGCCTCGTCGGCGCTGTGGCAGCCCGCAGTGTTGGGCAGCAGATGCCGCCCCAGCGCCTGGATGCGCTGCCACCAGCCCTGCCCCGCCTGGCTCTCCGGCGCCAGGCGCCGCAGCGACACGGTGAGCACCTCGACCTGCGCGGCCTCCACGGCATCGCGCAGCACCGAAGGCGCGGGGTAGCGCGCCGTCCCCAGAAACAGGCGGTTGTGCAGCGTGACGCCGCCCACCTGCAGCGGATCGGCGTCGGTCAACAGCGGAGAGGCGGGCATACGGGGGGCTGTCGGTTCCATGGTCATCCTCCGACCACGGGGCTGACCACTTCGACGCGGTCACCCGGCTGCAGCCGATGGCTGGCCCATTGGGTGCGCGGCACGAACTGCTGGTTGACAGCGCAAGCCATGGCCTGCGCGCGGTCATAGCCGCGTTCGGCCAGAAGGTCGGCCAATGTGGCGCTGGCGGTCTGCAGCGCGGTGCCGTTGAGCTGCAGCGCCATGGGTGCGGCAAGCGGTGCGACGGGAGCATTCATTGCATGGTGTCCAAGGTGGATAGGCCCGCAGGCGCGAGCCGGGTCAGCAGGCTTTGCTCGGCCTGCCGCACCAGGGCCGGGGCAACGAGATAGCCGTGGCGGTACAGCCCATTGAGGTGCCAGACCCCGGCGAGTTGCTCCCAGACCGGTTGATGATCGTCGGTAGCCGGACGCAGGCTGGCCGCCAGGCGCAGCAGGCGCGCCTCGCCAAAGGCGGGGTGGATGCTGTAGAGCGCGCTGGCGAGTTCGAGCATGGAGCGCACGGTCACCAGCCCGCTGTCCTGCGACTCCAGCTCGGTGGCGCCAATGACGAAGCGTCCCTCGGAGCGCGGCACGACGTAAAGCATGTAGCGCGGATGGATCAGCCGCACCGGGCGCTGCAGCGTGACCTGCGGGCAGTGCACGGTGAGCACTTCGCCGCGCACGCCGCGCAGCCCGGGCCGGTTCGCCGCCACGCCGCGGCAGTCGATCACCGCGTCGGCCTGCAGCGTCTGACCGCAAGCGGTGTGCACGCTGTGGGCGGATAGCCCGGACACGGTGGTGTCCTGCAGCCATTGCCCGCCGACGTCGGCCATGCCCTGGTCGATGGCGCGTTGCAGGGCGTCGAGCAACTGGCCATTGTCGAGCTGGCCTTCCAGCGGCAGCCACAAGCCACGGGCGAAGCGCCCGGCCAGAGCGGGTTCAAGCGCAGCGATCTGCGGCGCGTCGAGACTGCGCACGGCGTCGCGCTTGTCCGCGGGCAGGCGGTAGCGAATCAGGTCGGCGTAATGCGCAAGACCCGGCTGATCGGGGGCATGCGCCACCACCAGCGACCCTTGCTGATGAAAGTCCACGCTGCGCCCGGTCTGCGTCTGCAGCACGGCCAGCCACTGCGGCCACAACGCCAGCGACTGTTCGCCCAGCGCGAACAGCGCGGCGTCGCTCACCACCAACTCGGCATAGGGCGCCAGCATGGCTGCGGCGACGCCAGCGGCATGGTCGCGATCCTCGCGGCGGCGCGAATCGATCAGGCTGACGGCCACCCCGGCGCGCAACAGCCGCCAGGCCAGCAGGCGCCCGGCCAGCCCTGCTCCGGCGATGGCCACATGCGGCGGCGTTGCAGACACCGCCATGGTCACGCCTTCCCGGCCGGCTGCGCCGCACGTGCCCCCGGCGCGGGCACGCTTACATAGACCTCACCGCCCGCGGCGCGGAACTCGGCCGACATTTCGGCCATGCCGACTTCAACGGCCTGCGCCGTGTCCACACCCTTGCCCGCGGCGTACTCGCGCACCTCCTGGGTGATTTTCATCGAGCAGAACTTGGGCCCGCACATCGAGCAGAAATGCGCGGTCTTGTGCGCTTCCTTGGGTAGGGTTTCGTCGTGGAATTCCTTGGCCTTCTCCGGGTCGAGGCCGAGGTTGAACTGGTCGTCCCAGCGGAACTCAAAGCGTGCTTTGCTCAAGGCGTTGTCGCGCGCCTGCGCGCCCGGATGGCCCTTGGCCAGATCCGCGGCATGCGCGGCGATCTTATAGGTGACGATGCCGTCGCGCACGTCCTGCTTGTCCGGCAGGCCGAGGTGCTCTTTGGGCGTCACATAACATAGCATCGCGGTGCCGTACCAGCCGATCATCGCCGCGCCGATGGCGCTAGTGATGTGGTCGTAACCCGGCGCGATGTCGGTGGTCAGCGGCCCGAGCGTATAGAACGGCGCCTCGCCGCACTTTTCGAGCTGCCGCTCCATGTTCTCCTTGATCAGCTGCATCGGCACATGGCCCGGGCCCTCGATCATCACCTGCACGTCGTGTTTCCAGGCGATCTGCGTCAGCTCGCCCAGGGTGTCGAGCTCGGCGAACTGGGCTTCGTCGTTGGCGTCGGCAATGCTGCCGGGGCGCAGACCATCGCCGAGCGAGAAGGCCACGTCGTAGGCCTTCATGATGGCGCAGATGTCCTCGAAGTGGGTGTAGAGGAAGCTCTCCTTGTGATGCGCCAGGCACCACTTGGCCATGATGGAGCCGCCGCGCGAAACGATGCCGGTCACGCGCCTGGCTGCCAGCGGCACGAACGGCAGCCGCACCCCGGCGTGTATCGTGAAGTAGTCCACGCCCTGCTCGGCTTGCTCGATCAGGGTGTCGCGGAACAGTTCCCAGGTCAGGTCTTCGGCGACGCCGCCGACCTTTTCGAGTGCCTGGTAGATCGGCACCGTGCCGATGGGCACCGGCGAATTGCGCAGAATCCACTCGCGGGTTTCATGGATGTGCTTGCCGGTGGACAGGTCCATCACCGTGTCGGCGCCCCAGCGGATCGCCCACACCATTTTTTCCACTTCCTCGGCGATGGAGCTGGTCACCGCCGAGTTGCCGATGTTGGCGTTGATCTTCACCAGGAAGTTGCGGCCGATGATCATCGGCTCGCTCTCGGGGTGGTTGATGTTGTTGGGGATGATGGCGCGGCCGCGGGCGACCTCGTCGCGCACGAACTCCGGGGTGATGCGCGCCGGAATGGCCGCGCCGAAGCTCTGCCCCGGGTGTTGCTTGAGCAGCCCGGCGTCGTGCAGCGCGTCCAGCCGCTGGTTTTCGCGGATGGCGATGAACTCCATCTCCGGGGTGATGAGGCCGCGGCGCGCATAGTGCATCTGCGTGACGTTGGCCCCGGCCCTGGCGCGGCGCGGCAGCGGCAGCTGCGGAAAGCGCACCGCATCCAGCGCCGCGTCGGCGTTGTGGCGGCGCGTGGTCTCGGAGCTGAACGCGGCCAGCCGCTCGGTATCGCCGCGCTCGGCGATCCAGCCCGCGCGCAGTGTCGGCAGGCCGCGGGTGAGGTCGATATCGACCTGCGGATCGGTGTAGGGGCCGGAGGTGTCGTACAGCGCCATGGGTGCGTTGCGCTCGACGCCGAACATGGCCGGGGTGTCGGCCAGCGCCACTTCGCGCATGGGCACGCGCAGATCGGCGCGGCTGCCTTGCAGATAAATTTTGCGGGACTGGGCGAAGGGCGTGCGGGTGATGCGGGCGCTGAGATCGGACGCATCGACCTTGTAGCGGGATTCGGGCAGAGCAGACATGGTTCCTCCGGGGATGGATGAATGCCTGCCGTTGCACCGGCGCCTGTTCCCTCCGCGGGTTGGAGATCACTCCCCTAGCCCGATCAGGTTCAGCGGATTCTGCGTTGCGCAGTCTCAGCCGGGAGTTGCACCCGGCGCTCCGACAAGCTCGCACGCAGTATAGGTGCAGCGCGGGCAGCCGAAGGCGCCGGTCGGCCCGCGGCTCAGGGTTTGTGCACGGCCCGCGCCAGGTTGCCCAGGGCGGCCAGCACGTCCTGCACCGCCTGCGCGCTGCGGGCGTCGCGCAGCGCGCCCTCGTCGTCGAACGCCTCGTGGGCGCGGCTCAGGGCGAATTGCTGCGGGATGACCAACATGGCAAAGGCCATCTGCAAATATTGCCGCAGGCTGGTCATCGCCCGCAACCCGCCCAGCGCGCCGGGTGACGACGCCAACAGCGCCACCGGCTTGTTGGCCGTGACCGCCAGGCCCGAGGGATGCGCGGTGGCCGGAATGCGCGACAGCCAGTCGAAGGCATTGATCACCAGCGGTGTGGGAAAGCCGTTGTATTCGGGCGTGACCAGCAGCACGGCATCGCTGTCCATCAGCGCGGCCCGCAGGGCCAGCGCCCCCGCGGGCACGCCCTGCTCGGCTTCGAGGTCGCCGTCGTACACCGGCAAGTTCAGAGCCCGCAGGTCGAACACACGCGGCTCCAGACCGCTGGCGGGCGCCAAACGGGCGGCGCAGGCGGCAAGGCGGCCGCTGAGGGCCCCGGTGCGGGCGCTGCCGGGAAGAATGAGAAGACGCAGACTGTCCATAAAGGTCTCCGATGGTGCAGGGATGGACCGACCCTGGAGCACACCAGGGTCGGCTGCCTCAAGCCACGTCAGGCCGCGATGGCGCCGAAGCGGCCGCTGTTGAAGTCGTTCATCGCCTGATGAATTTCATCCTGCGTGTTCATCACGAACGGGCCATAACCGACGATGGGCTCGTCGATGGGCTCACCACTGAGCAGCAGCACGGTGGCGTCGTCCTGCGCCTCCACCAGCACGTCCTCACCCTCGCGGCTGAACTGGGCGAAGTGCGAGGCACGCACCGTGGTGTCGCCGCCCACCCGCACCGCGCCGTGCAGCACCACCAGCGCCAACGTGCGCCCCGCCGCGATGGGCAGGCGGGCCTGCGCCCCGGCCTGCAGCCGCAGGTCCCACACGTCCATGGGCGTGAAGGTGCGCGCGGGACCGCGATGCCCGGCGTAGTCGCCAGCAATCACCCGCACGCGACCAGCGGCATCGGGCAGCGGCACGTCGGGAATGTCGGCGCGCAGCAGCGTCTGGTAGCCCGGCTCGACCATCTTGTGGCGCGCGGGCAGGTTGACCCAGAGTTGCACCATTTCCAGCGTGCCGCCTTGCTCGGTGAAAGCCTGCGAGTGGAACTCATCGTGCAGAATGCCCCCGCCCGCCGTCATCCACTGCACATCGCCCGGGCCGATGTGTCCGCCGGCTCCAGTGGAGTCGCGGTGATCCACCTCGCCCTGATAGACGATGGTGACGGTCTCGAACCCTCGGTGCGGGTGCGTGCCCACCCCGCGCGGCTTGCTTGCGGGCTCGAACTGTGCCGGGCCGGCGTAATCGAGCAGCAGGAACGGGCTCAACGCCTTGCCATGGCTGCTGTAGCTGAACAGCGAGCGCACCGGAAAGCCGTCCCCGACCCAATGCTGTCGCGGGTTGCTGTACACACCTTGAAGCGTTTTCATCTGCGTTTCTCCTGAACATGGGGCACCACCTGCGGTGCTGTCCGAAGCACGGGCTTCGAGTGCAGCCAGAATAGGTGCGCAACGCTGCGCCCGGTAGTGGCATTTTTTGCCAGCATCGTTCCATCAGTGGAACAATCCACACATGCGTGATTTGAACGACCTGTATTACTTCGTCCAAGTGGTCGAACATGGCGGCTTTGCCCCGGCCGGTCGGGCCTTGGGTATGCCCAAATCGAAGTTGAGCCGCCGCATCGCCCTGCTCGAAGCGCAGCTCGGCACCCGGCTGATCCAGCGCTCGACCCGCAGTTTTGTCGTCACCGACATCGGCCAGACGTACTACGCGCACTGCAAGGCCATGCTGGTGCAGGCCGAGGCCGCTGAGGAAGCCATCGCCCGCACCCATGTCGAGCCCTGCGGCCTGGTGCGCACGACCTGCCCGGTGGCGCTGCTCGATACCCAGGTCGGCGCCATGCTCGCGGCGTTTTTGCTGCGCTACCCGCAGGTGCAGTTGCAGCTCGAAGCCACCAACCGCCGCGTGGACGTGGTGGCCGAAGGTGTGGACGTGGCGCTGCGGGTGCGGCCGCTGCCGCTGGACGACAGCGATCTGGCGCTGCGCCGTCTGGCCGACCGCCAGCAATGCCTGGTGGCCAGCCCGGGGTTGCTCGCCCGCCTGGGCACGCCCCACGCCCCGTCTGATCTGTCGGCCTTCCCCAGCCTGGGGCTGGGCACACAGATGGGCCCGCAGACCTGGGAGCTGCACGGCCCCGAGGGGGCGCAGGCCGCCGTGCGCCATCAGCCGCGTCTGGTGTCGTCGAGCATGCCCGCGCTGCGTGAAGCGGCGTTGGTGGGTGCGGGTATCGTGCAACTGCCGCGCATGATGGTGCGCAGCCACTTTGCCGATGGCAGCCTGGTGCATGTGCTGCCCGGATGGGCACCGCGGCCCGAGGTCATCCACGCCGTGTTCGCCAGCCGCCGCGGCCTGCTTCCGGCCGTGCGGGCGCTCATCGACTTTCTGGCCGAAGCGTTCGACAACGATCAAGATCCGTAATCACGCACTGTCGCCTCGCACCCGCCCTGCGGGCAGGCAAAACCTGGCGGCTTGCTCCGACTTGGGCCGCGCCGTGCACGCGTGCAGCGCGGACGCACGACAATCCTCGGCTGTGTCACCCGAACTGGGCGACACGATCCCCACACTTCCCAATATCGGAGACCACTCATGGCCAAGATTCTTGTTCTGTACTACAGCACCTGGGGGCACGTCGAGACCCTGGCGAACGCCGTCGCCGAAGGCGCGCGTAGCGTGCCCGGTGTCAGCGTGGACATCAAGCGCGTGCCCGAAACCATGCCGCCGGAAACCGTCGCGGCCATCCATGCCAAAACCGACCAGGCCGCCCCCATCGCCCAGCCCGCCGACCTGGCCGACTACGACGCCATCGTCTTCGGCACGCCCACACGCTTCGGCAATATGTGCGGGCAGATGCGCAACTTCCTCGACCAGACCGGCGCGCTGTGGCAGCAAGGCAAGCTGGTGGGCAAGGTCGGCAGCGTGTTCGCCAGCACCGCCACGCAGCATGGCGGTCAGGAAACCACCATCACCTCCTTCCACACCACCCTGTTCCACCATGGCATGGTCGTCGTCGGCGTGCCCTACGCGTGCGCCGGGCTGACGCAGATGGATGAGATCACCGGCGGCACCCCTTACGGCGCCACCACCCTGAGCCGCGGCGACGGCAGCCGCCAACCCAGCGCCAACGAACTCGACATCGCCCGCTATCAGGGCAAACACGTGGCCGAAATCACCAAGAAGCTCACCGCCTGAGTGCATGCCTGCGCAGCCCGCCCCTGCCCTGTCCTGCCGCCCGGGCTGCGCTGCCTGCTGCATCGCACCGTCGATCAGCAGCGCCATTCCCGGCATGCCGCAGGGCAAGCCCGCGGGCGTGCCCTGCGTGCAACTCACCCCTGACCTGCGCTGCGCCCTGTTCGGCCAGCCCGAACGCCCGGCGTGCTGCAGCGGTCTGCAACCCCAGGCCGAGATGTGCGGCGCGGATCGCGACCACGCCCTGCGTTGGCTGACCTGGCTGGAGCGGCAGACCAAGCCCTAGACTGCGCCCTTCGATGCCCTCTCCCCACGCCCGAACTGCATGAAAATCGCCACTTGGAACGTCAATTCGTTGGCCGTGCGCCTGCCACAGGTGCTGGACTGGCTGCAGGCGCAGCAGCCCGACGTGCTGGCCTTGCAGGAAACCAAGCTCACCGACGACAAATTTCCGGCCGAGGCGCTGCAGGCCGCAGGCTACCGCTGCGCCTTTTTCGGTCAGCGCACCTACAACGGCGTGGCGCTGCTCAGCCGTCATGCCCTCGACGCCGTGCAGTGCAACATCCCCGGGTTCGATGACGAACAGGCCCGGGTGATTGCCGCCACGGCCGGTCCGCTGCGGGTGATCGGCGCCTACTTTCCCAACGGCCAGGCGCCGGGCAGCGACAAGTTCGCCTACAAGATGCGCTGGCTGGACGCGCTGCAGGCCTGGGTCAGCGCGCAGTTGCAGCAGTCGCCGCGGTTGGTGCTGCTGGGCGACTTCAACATCGCCCCCGAAGACCGCGACGTGTACGACCCCGTGGCCTGGGCCGGGCAGATTCATTGCACCCCGGAGGAACGCGCGCACTTCCAGTCGCTGCTCGGCCTGGGCCTGGCCGATGCCTTCCGCGCCTTCGAGCAGCCGCCGAAGAGCTGGAGCTGGTGGGATTACCGCAACCTGGCGTTTCGCAAAAACCAAGGGCTGCGCATCGACCACATCCTGGTGAGCGCAGCGTTGCGGCCCGCGCTCACGGCCTGCACCATCGACAAGACGCCACGCAAGAACGAGCGTCCCAGCGACCACGCCCCGGTGATCGCCGAGTTGGCGCTGTGAAGTCGATTGTCTAGTCTTCCATCCCCAATTCCTGAATCTTGCGGGTGATGGTGTTGCGGCCGATGCCCAGCTTCTGTGCCGCTTCGATGCGGCGGCCATGCGTCTGTGCCAGCGCCGCGGCGATCACCGCGCGCTCGAAACGCTGGGTGAGCAGGTGCATGACGTCGGCCTCGCCGCTGCGCATCAGCCCGGAGGCGACCTGCTCCACCCCCTGCTCCCAGCTCGGCGCCTCGGCAGGCGCTGCGAGCGGCGGCGTGGTCAGCGGCTGGGGCGCCAACGGCGCTACGGTCGCCGCAACGACGGGCGGGGCATCCTGCCCTGCCGATGTTGCGACGGTCAGCGGCGTACCGCTGCGCAGTTCCTCGGGCAAGTCCTTGAACTGGATGACCTGGGCCGGCGCCATCACCGTCATCCACTGACACAGGTTTTCGAGCTGGCGCACGTTGCCAGGGAAGGCGAACGCCTGCAGCGCCTTGAGGGCGTCCGCCGAGATGCGCTTGGGCTCGACGCCCAGCTCTTGCGCGCTGCGCTGCAGGAAGTGCCGCGTCAACGGCGCGATGTCTTCGCTGCGCTCGCGCAGCGGCGGCAGGCGCAGGCGGATGACGTTCAGGCGGTGGAACAAATCCTCGCGGAACAAGCCCTGCGCCACGCGCTGCTCCAGGTTCTGGTGCGTGGCGGCGATCACGCGCACATGGGTCTTGATGGCGGCATGCCCCCCGACGCGGTAGTACTGGCCATCGGACAGCACTCGCAGCAGCCGGGTCTGCAGCTCCAGCGGCATGTCGCCGATTTCGTCCAGGAACAGGGTGCCACCCTCGGCCTGCTCGAAGCGCCCGCGGCGCATGGTCTGGGCGCCGGTGAAGGCACCGCGCTCGTGGCCGAACAGCTCGCTTTCCAGAAGATCCTTGGGGATGGCGGCAGTGTTGATGGCGACGAACGGACCGCCCGAGCGCGGGCTGTGCTTGTGCAGCGCCCGCGCCACCAGCTCCTTGCCCGAGCCCGACTCACCGGTGATGAGTACGGTGACCTGCGAATGCGCCAGGCGGCCGATGGCGCGAAACACGTCCTGCATGGCAGGGGCCTGGCCGAGCAGTTCGGGGGCGTCGTGCTGCGCTTCCTCGGCCTGTTCCTCGCGCAGGCTCTCGTCCACCGCGCGCTGTATGAGCTCGACGGCCTTGTCGACGTCGAACGGCTTGCTCAGGTAGTCGAACGCGCCGCCTTGCAACGAAGCGACGGCGCTGTCGAGGTCGGAGTAGGCGGTCATGATGATGACCGGCAGGTTGGGATGCGACTGCCGGATCTGCTGCAACAGGTCGATGCCGTTGCCACCCGGCATGCGGATGTCGCTGATCAGCACCTGCGGGCAGGCGTCGGCAAAGGCGCTGAGGACGTCGCGCGGGTTGGAAAAGCTGCGCACCTCCATGCCCACCTTGTGCAGCGCCTTCTCCAGCACGAAGCGGATGGAGGCATCGTCGTCGACCACCCAGATCGGCTTCATCGCCCGCTCCTGGAGCGCCGGGTGCCACGGCTCAAGGCAGCGGGATGGTGATGCGGAAATCGGTCTGACCGGGCTGGCTGTCGCATTCGATGGTTCCCTGATGGTGCTGGACAAAGGTCTGGGCCAGGGTGAGCCCCAGACCGCTGCCTCCTTCGCGTCCCGAGATCAGCGGAAAGAAAATGCGGTCTTTCAGTTCCGCTGGCACCCCGGGGCCGTTGTCCACGATATGCAAGACCAGTGCCAGCTTGTAGCGTTGCCGCGCCACGGTGATCTGCCGCGCCACGCGCGTGCGCAGCACGATGTGCGCGTCGCCCTGGGCGATGCGCTGCTGCAACGCCTGCGCCGCGTTGTGGGCGATGTTGAGCACGGCCTGGATGAGCTGCTCTTTGTCGCCACGGAATTCGGGCAGGCTGGCGTCGTAGTCCTGCTCGATCACCAGCCCCTGCGGAAACTCGGCCAGCAACAGCGTGCGCACATGTTCGCAGACCTCGTGAATGTTGACATCGCCCACCACATGCGGCTTGCGGTGCGGCGCCAGCAGGCGGTCCACCAGGGTCTGCAGCCGATCGGCCTCGGCGATGATGACCTGGGTGTATTCCTGCAACTCCAGCGAGGGCAGCTCGGCGTGCAGCAACTGCGCCGCGCCACGAATGCCGCCCAGCGGGTTCTTGATCTCGTGCGCCAGATTGCGAATCAGCTCCTTGTTCGCCTGCACCTGGTGCTGCCACTGCTCCTCACGCTCCAGCCGTGCCTGCTGGCTGATCTCCACCACCTCGACCAGAAGCAGCCCCTCAGGATGGTCGGTACGGCCGACGATCACCTGCACCTGCATGGCGTCGCGCAAGTCGCGCAGGCGCATCAGACAGTCGAAACGTTTGCTGCTGAATTCGTTGCTGCGCACTTGCGCCAGGGCGTCGTGCCAGACCTCGGGGCAATCCAGCCAGCGTCCCAGGTCTTGCCGCATCAACTGGCGGCGCGAGATGCCCAGCCCGTTCTCCAGCGCCGGGTTGGCGTACTGCACCTGACCGCGCGCGTCGACCAGCGCCGCCATCGACGCCAGCCATTCCAGCCCCGGGTAATCACTCGCCACAAGCTGCGCCACGGCAATCTCCCCGGCGGCCGAGCGCAGCACGCTGCAGCCGCAACCCAAGGCCGCTCATTGCGGGTATTTCTGTAACTCGCGCTGCAGCGCGGCGATGTTGGCCTGCGTCATGGCGATCTGGTCTTTCATGGTCGCCACCCGCTGCGCGTACTCGCCACCCTTGACCCCGCCGCCGGCGATGCGCTCGCTCGGCAGATAGGCGGGCTGACCGTTGTTGTAGTCCTTGAGTTGCTGCTCCAGGCGCGCCTGTTGCTGCTGCAACTCCTGCTCCAAAATGCGCCGGGCTTCCTGGTCGCGTTCTTTCTGTGTGGAGGGCGCCACCCGGGCATCGGCGTTGCCGCTGGGCGCAGCGCTGCGCTCGCTGGGCTTGCTGCCCGAGCCGATGACCTTGGGCGGCATGCCCGGGCTGGACAGAATGCTGACGTTGGCGTTGTCGATCAGCTTGCAGTTCTTCGCCTTCACTTCCGACAGATCGTTGGTGTACGAATTGTCGGGACAGCGATACACCCGCTGCGGGTCGGTCTGGGCCTGGGCGGCCGAGGCGAACGCCAGCCCGGCAAAGGCCGTGGCAGCGGCAAATCGGGCGGCAGAGCGGGCGGCAGAACGGTCGGTCAGGCAGACCGACAGGCGGGCGAACGGAGTCATGGCGGCGCGGCGGGGTGAAAGTCGGCAAGTGTAAGTCGGCAACGCATGAGCCGCGCCGCAGGCCGACACGACGTGGCGGAATTGCCGAATTCGGGCGAAAAAAAGCGGCCCGAAGGCCGCTGGTGCTGCGTCGCCCGGATCAGAGCGAGTAGTACATGTCAAACTCCACCGGGTGGGTGGTCATGCGGAAGCGGGTGACTTCTTCCATCTTCAGCTCGATGTAGGCGCTGATGAAGTCGTCGCTGAACACGCCGCCCTTGGTCAGGAAGGCGCGGTCCTTGTCGAGGTAGTCCAGGGCCTGGTCGAGGCTGGAGCACACGGTGGGGATCTTGGCCTCTTCTTCCGGCGGCAGGTCGTACAGGTTCTTGCTCGCGGCTTCGCCCGGGTGGATCTTGTTTTCCACGCCGTCGAGGCCGGCCATCATCATGGCGGAGAAGGCCAGGTAGGGGTTGGCGCTCGGATCGGGGAAGCGCACTTCGATACGACGCGCCTTGTCGCTCTGCACGAACGGCACGCGAATCGACGCCGAACGGTTGCGCGCCGAGTAAGCCAGCATCACCGGCGCCTCGAAGCCGGGCACCAGACGCTTGTACGAGTTGGTACCGGGGTTGGTGATGGCGTTGAGCGCGCGGGCGTGCTTGATGATGCCGCCGATGTAGTAGAGCGCGAATTCGCTCAGACCAGCGTAGCCGTTGCCGGCGAACAGGTTTTTGCCGTCCTTCCAGATCGACTGGTGCACGTGCATGCCCGAGCCGTTGTCACCGACGATGGGCTTGGGCATGAAGGTCGCGGTCTTGCCGTAGGCGTGGGCGACGTTCTGGATGACGTACTTCATCACCTGCGTCCAGTCGGCACGCTGCACCAGGGTGGAGAACTTGGTGCCGATCTCGCACTGGCCGGCGTTGGCCACTTCGTGGTGATGCACTTCGACGGGCACACCCATCTGTTCGAGCAGCAGGCACATTTCCGAGCGGATGTCGTGCAGGCTGTCCACAGGCGGCACGGGGAAGTAGCCACCCTTCACACCGGGGCGATGCCCCATGTTGCCGCCTTCCAGCTTGTCGCCCGTGGCCCAGGCAGCTTCGTTGGAGTCGATCTTGACGAAGCAGCCGGACATATCGACGTTCCAGCGCACCTGATCGAAGATGAAGAATTCGGGCTCGGGGCCGAAGTAGGCGGTATCACCGATGCCCGATGCCTTGAGGTAGGCCTCGGCCTTCTTGGCGATGGAGCGCGGGTCGCGGTCGTACGGCTTGCCGTCACCGGGCTCGAGCACGTCGCAGCTCAGCAGCAGCGTGGTTTCTTCGTAGAACGGGTCGATGTTGGCGGTGTTGGGATCGGGCATGAGCAGCATGTCCGAGGCCTCGATGCCCTTCCAGCCGGCGATGGACGAGCCGTCGAAGGCGTGACCGTCGGTGAACTTGCCCTCGTCGAAATGCGACACGGGCACCGAGACATGCTGCTCCTTGCCGCGGGTGTCGGTGAAGCGGAAATCGACGAACTTGACGTCGTGCTCCTTGACCATGCCCATCACGTCGGCGACTGTTTTGCTCATGAAAATCTCCTGTCAGGTTGAAATGCGTTTTACGTGTGCATCTTCGCATCAAAAAATGGCACTCGCGTGTGCTGCCATGTTCCGCGCAGTCGGTGCAATCTAGCAGAAAGCGTGCCCAGCGCCGTCAGGTCTTGCACGACAACAGCCTGTCCCGGGCAGCGGTGGGCGGAACGGGCTAGGTTCCGGAAAATCCGCTGCACCAACATGGTGCGACCGCAAAGGATGCACTATGTTGGTGCGTTGGTGCCTATTTCGGTGCATCCTCCCAAGCCCCGGCAGGCAAGTGCGCACGCAGATAGGCGAAGGCTTGCTCCACCGATGCTGCCTCGCCTTTGACGCCCAACTCGATATGACGCCCGTACACCGGGTGATCGACGCTGGGCAAGCTGAACACCTTGACGCCGGCGAAGCGCTGCTCGATGTCTTCCATCAGCGGCGTCAGGTCCGACTCCATGGTCCGGCGCACGATCACGGCGCGCTCGACCTGGCGGCCGCTGTCGTGCAACGCGGCCAGCGCGCCGTCCAGCACCCATTCCAGCATGGGCCAAGCCATCACGGGAAAGCCGGGCACGAAAAAATGCTGGCGGATGGAAAACCCCGGAATGCGGTTATATGGGTTGGGGATGATGGCGCTGCCCTGCGGGAACATCCCCATGTGCAGGCGCTGCTGGTTGGCCGCGCTATCGAGATCGCCGAGGTTGGCCTCGACGATGCGCTGCTGGATCAGGGTCTTGGCCTCGGGATGGAGTTCCAGCGGCAACCCCAGAGCGCGGGCGGCACTCTGCCGGGTATGGTCGTCCGGGGTGGCGCCAATGCCGCCGCAACTCAAGGCCACGTCGCCGCGACCGAAACTGGCGGCAAACGCCGCCGTCAGCAGGTCAGGGTCGTCGCCCAGGATCTGCACCCAATCCAGGCGCATGCCGCGGGCCTGCAACAGACCCAGCACATGCGCAAAATGTTTGTCCTGCCGCTTTCCCGACAGGATCTCGTCGCCAATGATGTAGAGCCCCAGCCGCATGCTTGCTTCCTCGTCAGAAAGACTGAGGATAGCGCGGCCTCGGCGCATCGCGCGCCGCCAAGGTGGCGTGCCGCCGTGGCCGAGCCCCGCGAAAAATGTCACGTTTTCGCCCCGTTATCGCAAATGCGGGGTGTCGATCCGCAGATTACCCCTCGTATGCTTGGCTTTTCGTTTGCGATGCCCCAGCATGCTGCTCCACCAGACCTTTGAATCCGCCGCCGCGCGCCATGCCGCGCACCGTGCCATCGTGCGGGAGGGCGTTGCCACGACCTACGACGCCATGGCCGACCGGGTCGAAGGCATCGCAGCGAGCCTGCGGGCCTGTGGGGTGCAACGCGGCGAGCGCGTGGCGCTGTTTCTCGACAACTGCGTGGAAATGGTGGCGGCGATCTACGCCGTGCTCAAAGTGGGCGCAGTGTTCATGCCCATCAACACCCTGACCAAGGCTGACAAGCTGGCCTACATCCTCAACGATGCCGAAGCCTGCGCCCTGCTCACCCAGCAAGAGCTGGCGGAAACCAGCCGCGCGGCCCTGGCGCAGAACAGCAGTGTGCGCCACTGCTTCATGCTCACCACCTATGCCCACGGCAAGCCCGATGACGGCACGCCGGACGTGCGCGAGCGTCCATTCCCGGCCGCGCTGGCCGGTGCCGGTTGCAGCCCCAGCCATCTCGATCTGATCGACCAAGATTTAGCGGCCATCATCTACACCTCGGGCTCCACCGGTGACGCCAAGGGCGTGATGCTCACGCACCTGAACATGCTCAGCGCCCTGCGCTCGGTGCGCGGCTATCTGGGCCTGCGCCAGGACGACGTGATCTGCTGCGCCCTGCCCCTGGCGTTCGACTACGGGCTCTACCAGTGTCTCATGACCTTCAGCCTCGGGGCCACCGTGGTGCTCGAGCGCTCGTTCACCTTCCCGGTCAAGGTGCTGACCACCATGGCGAAAGAGCGCGTGACGGTGTTTCCCGGCGTGCCCACCATGTTCACTCTGCTGACCAACCTGCAGACGCTCAAGGACTTCGATCTCTCCGCCCTGCGCCTCATCACCAACACCGCCGCCGCCCTGCCCGAAACGCAGATCGCGCAGATCCGCGCGCTGTTCCCGCAGGCCACGCTGTACTCCATGTACGGTCTGACGGAATGCAAGCGCGTCACCTATCTGCCGCCGGAACAACTCGACATCCGTCCCGGCAGTGTCGGCCGCGGCATGCCCAACGAGGAAGTCTGGCTGGTCGATGACGCAGGCAGGCGCCTGCCCTATGGCGCCACCGGTGAGCTGGTGATTCGCGGCAGCAACGTCATGCGTGGCTACTGGCGCAAACCCGAGCAAACTGCGCAGCGGCTGCGCCCAGGGCCGATCCCGGGCGAACTGGTGCTGTATTCGGGCGACTTGTTCCGCACCGATGCCGAGGGCTGGCTGTACTTCGTGGCGCGGCGCGACGACATCATCAAAAGCCGTGGCGAGAAGGTCAGCCCGCGCGAGGTCGAAAACGTGATCCACGCCCTGGACGGCGTGCTCGAAGCCGCGGTCATCGGCGTGGACGATGCGCTGCTGGGGCAGGCGGTCAAGGCCTTCGTGGTTTGCAAGCCGGGCCATGCGCTGAACGAGCGCCAGGTCATCAAGCACTGCCTGGCGCACATCGAAAACTTCATGGCGCCGAAGTACGTCGAATTCGTCGACGCCCTGCCGCGCACCGACACCGGAAAGATCAAGAAATCCGGGCTGCGCTGAACCCCACGGCCTGCCACGCCAACCCGGCCAAACCGCCCAAACCGCCCCATTTCCCTTTGCCACTGCCCTTGCCATGACCGACATCCAGCAAAAAATCCGCCAATACATCGACAGCAACTTCCTGCTGGGTGCGCGCAACACCCAGTACGCCGACACCGATTCCTTGCTCGATCTGCACATCCTCGATTCCACCGGCGTGCTCGAACTGATTCTGTTCCTCGAAGAGACCTGGGGCATCCAGGTGGCCGACACCGAAATGGTGCCCGACAACCTCGACAGCGTGGCGGCCATCGGTGCCTATGTGCAGCGCAAGCTGGCGGCCTGAGGCCATGGCCACTCCTGCACTGCACCCCGACGTCCTGGCGATCGACTGCGAGACCGAGGTCGCCCGCATCGCCGATTTCATGCTGCAGACGCTGCGCGGCTTCAACAAGCGCGGCGTGGTGCTCGGCCTGTCCGGCGGCGTTGACAGCTCGGTCTGCGCCGCGCTGGCAGTGCGGGCGCTGGGACCGCAGCGCGTGTTCGGCCTGCTCATGCCCGAGCGCGATTCGTCTGAGAGCAGCGCCGACCTCGGCGCGCAGGTGGCGCAGCAACTTGGCATCCCCCACGCCGTGGAGGACATCGCCCCGGCGCTCGATGCCATCGGCTGCTACCGCTGGCGCGACGAGGCGGTACGCGCCGTACTTCCCGACTACACCCCGGCGTGGAAGATCAAGCTCGCCATCGCTGGCGGGGCACAAGGCGGCATCAACCATTTCCGGCTCGTCGCCCGCGATCCGCAGGGCCATTTGCACGAGGCCCGCCTGCCGCTGCGCGAGTATTTGCAGATCGTCGCCGCGACCAACCACAAGCAGCGCTTGCGCAAGACTCTCGAATACTTCCACGCCGACCGGCTGAACTACGCCGTTATCGGCACCCCCAACCGGCTGGAGTACGACCAGGGATTTTTTGTCAAGAATGGCGACGGCTCGGCCGACTTGAAGCCCATCGCCCATCTCTACAAAACCCAGGTCTATGCCCTGGCCCGTCACCTCGGCCTGCCCGAGGCCGTCTGCAACGCCGCGCCCACTACCGACACCTACAGCCTGCCGCAGGGCCAGGACGAGTTCTACTTCGCCCTGCCGTGGCAGCAGATGGACCTGGCACTCTGGGCGCGCAACCACGACCTTGGCGCTGCTGCGCTGGCCGCTGCGCTGAGCATGCCCGAAGCCCGCGCCAGTGCCGTGCTGGCCGACATCGACGCCAAGCGCCGCACCACCCGGTATCTGCACGCGCGGCCGGCGCTGGTCGAGCCGATCTTCACGCCCCACCCGGAGCCTGCCCCGTGATGTCCTCCCAGACCGGCGCCGTGCCACATCCCCAAGACATCCTGTCGGCACTCGATGCCGACGCACGCGCCGCGTTCGCCAAGCGCCTGAGCGCACTGCGCGAGGGGCTTGCCATCCTGCCGGACAAGCCCGAGGAGACGCCGGAATCGGCGCTATGCGCGCTCTGGGCTCTGGCCGGGGGGACGGCGCTGTCCATCCACGCCGCAGCCCAGACACCGCTGCGGCCCCTGCAACCGCAACAGCTCGACGCCCTCGACGCCCTCCTCGCCCGCCGCATCGGCGGCGAGCCCACCGCCTACCTCACCGGACGGCAGCGCTTCATGGGGCTGGACCTGCTGGCTTCGCCCGACGCCCTCATCCCACGCGCCGAAAGCGAAATGCTCGGCCGCATCGCGGTGCACAAGCTGCAGACCCTGGCGGCCAACGCCGCCGAGCCGCCCGTAGTCATCGACGTCTGCTGTGGCTCGGGCAACCTGGCGCTGGCGCTGGCGCACGCCGTCCCGCAGGCGCGGGTGCATGCGGCCGATCTCTCCCCCGCTGCCATCGCCCTGGCGCGCGCCAACACCGACCAGTTGGGCCTGCAATCGCGCGTGACCCTGCACACCGGCGATCTGCTGGCGCCCTTCGGTGACGCCTTCGCGCATCAGGTCGATCTGCTGGTCTCGCTGCCGCCCTACATCTCCACGTCCAAGATGGACACCATGCCGCAGGAAATCGTCGGCCACGAGCCGCATCTGGCCTTCGACGGCGGGCCGTTCGGCGTGCGCATCCTGATGCGTCTGATCCGCGAAGCCCCGCCGCTGCTGCGCCCTGGCGGCTGGCTGGGCATGGAGGTCGGCCTCGGCCAGGGTCCGGCCATGGTGCAGTTGCTCGACAAGCACCCGGCCTACGACCTTGTGGAAACCGTCTGCGACACCGACGGCGCCGTGCGCGCAGTGCTGGCGCGCGCCGCGGTCCCCAGCGCCGCCGCCTAAGCCCGCGCGCAACACGCGCAAGCCCGCGGGGCGCATCCGCTTCGCTGGGTGGCAGGCAAAATGCAGGGCCGCGTCCTTTGTTCAACCCATGTCCGCAACGCCCGATCTGAGCGCCCACACCCCCCTCATGCAGCAGTACCTGCGCATGAAGGCCGAGCACCCCGACGCCCTGCTGCTATGCCGCATGGGCGATTTCTACGAACTGTTCTACGCCGATGCCGAGAAGGCTGCGCGCCTGCTCGACATCACCCTCACCCGGCGCGGCCAGTCCGCGGGGGAGCCGGTCATCATGGCCGGCGTGCCGGCGCAGGCGCTCGACGGCTATCTGGCGCGACTGGTGAAACTTGGGGAATCGGCCGCGATCTGCGAGCAGATCGGCGATCCGGCGCTGGCCAAGGGATTGGTGGAGCGGCGCGTGGTGCGCGTGGTCACGCCGGGAACGCTCACCGAACAGGCCCTGCTCGACGACCGGCGCGACGCCGTGCTGCTTGCCGTGGTGCCGCCCAAGATGGCGCGGGGCGAGCATGGCCTGGCGTGGATGGCGCTGACCGGTGGCTGTGTCAGCCTGGCGCAGTGCGCCGCCAGCGCCCTGCCCGACTGGCTGGAGCGCATCGCCCCCGCCGAGGTGCTCTGGCCGCAGGACCTGCCTGCCGCCCCGATGCCGTGGGCGGGAGCCACCACGCTGCGGCCGCCGTGGCACTTCGACGCCGCGCTGGGCGGGCGCAAACTGTGTGCCGCGTTGCAGGTCGCCAACCTGAGCGGCTTCGACGCCCAGCACCTCACCGCCGCGCACGCTGCGGCCGCCGCGCTGCTCACCTACGCCGAGCAGACCCAGGGGGGAAGCCTGCCGCTGGTCGCCGACCTCCGCGTGGAACGCGCGGAGACTACCCTGCGGCTCGACGCCACAGCGCGGCGCAACCTCGAGATCGTCCAGCCCTTGCGTGGCGACGATGGCCCCACCCTGCTGTCGCACCTCGACACCTGCCAGACCGCCGCGGGCAGCCGCCTGCTGCGCGATTGGCTGCAGGCGCCGCCGCGCGACGCGGCCGTGTCCCGCGTCCGTCACGCCGCCCTGCAGGCGCTACGCGACGGGCGACTCGGCACCCTGCGCCAGAGCCTGCGCGGCCTGGCCGATCTGGAACGCATCGCGGCGCGCGTGGCGCTGCGCCAGGTCAAGCCGCGTGAACTCGTGGCCCTGCGCGACAGCCTGCAACGCCTGCCCGCGCTGCGCCAGCAGGCCGCAGCATTCGACCGTGGCCCGCTGCTCGACACCATCGACCAGCAACTCGCGCTGCCGCCCGATTGCGCCGCCCTGCTGCAGCGGGCCATCGCCGCTGAACCGGCGCAGGCGCTGCGCGACGGTGGGGTCATCGCCGCGGGCTTCGACGCCGAACTCGACGCGTTACGCGCCATCGATACCGACTGTGGCAGCTATCTGATGGAACTGGAGCAGCGCGAGCGCGCGCGCACCGGTATCGCCAATCTGCGGGTGCAGTACAACAAGGTGCACGGTTTCTTCATCGAGGTCACTCACGGTCAGACCGACAAGGTGCCCGACGACTACCGCCGCCGCCAGACCCTGAAGGGCGCCGAGCGTTACATCACCCCCGAGCTCAAGGCCTTCGAGGACAGGGCGCTCTCCGCCCAGGACCGCGCGCTGGCGCGAGAAAAGCTGCTGTTCGACGGCGTGCTCGACACCATGCAGCCCATGCTGGTGGGGCTGCGTCGCGCCGCGCAGGGCGTGGCGCTACTCGACGTGCTGGCAGCGCTGGCCGAGCGTGCCGACACCTGCGGCTGGGTCTGCCCGGAACTGGTCGAAGCGCCCGGCATCCACATCACCGGCGGGCGCCACGCGGTGATCGAAAGCCGCGTGGACCGCTTCATTCCCAACGACTGCCAACTCGACGCGCAACGCCGCCTGCTCATCCTCACCGGGCCGAACATGGGGGGCAAGTCCACCTACATGCGGCAGACGGCGCTGATCGCCCTGCTGGCCTACCTTGGCAGCTACGTTCCGGCGCAGCGCGCTTGCATCGGCCCGCTCGATGCCATCTACACCCGCATCGGCGCCTCGGACGACTTGGCGGGCGGGCAATCCACCTTCATGGTGGAGATGGCCGAAACCGCCGCCATCCTGCGCCAGGCGACCGACCACAGCCTGGTGCTGATGGACGAAGTCGGGCGCGGCACCTCCACCTTCGATGGCTTGGCCCTGGCCGCGGCCATCGCCGCCCAGTTACACGACCGCAACCGCAGCCTCACCCTGTTTGCCACCCACTACTTCGAACTGACCGACATGGTGCAACGCTACCCCCAGGCGGCCAATGTGCATGTAGGGGCAGCGGAAACGCCGCAGGGCATTGTGTTCCTGCACGAGGTGCAGGAGGGCCCGGCCAGCCGCAGCTACGGTGTGCAGGTGGCGCAACTCGCCGGGGTGCCCGCCGTCGTGATCCGCGACGCCCGCAAGCGGCTGGCGGCGCTGGAGCAGCAGCACCAGCAACACCTGGCGCAACGCGACCTGTTTGCCGACCCGGCCCCGGAACCCGAGGAAGACGAACCGACGTCAAGCCCCCAGGCCGATGCTGCCAGCCCGGTGCTCGACGCCCTGGATGCCGCCGACCCCGACGCCCTCACGCCGCGTCAGGCGCTCGATCTGCTCTACCAGCTCAAGACCCTGCGCGCAACGCGTTGAGGGACGCGATGCCTCGGTACCACGCCGTCACGCGCGCTCGATCATGGCGTAGGCCGAGTGGTTGTGGATGGACTCGAAGTTCTCGGCCTCGGCCACATAATGGCCGATGCGCGGATCGGCGTTGAGCCGCGCGGCAACGTCGCGCACCAG
>JAKAFC010000158.1 GCA_021818065.1 Pseudomonadota bacterium | reverse complement strand
GCCTCAGTCGGCTTGGGGCGGCCCGGAGCGAACTGATATGGACATGACCGCCTCCCTCATCGCCACCACGCTGAGCGCGGGCACGCCGCTGGCGTTGGCAGCGCTTGGCCTGCTGATCAACGAAAAGTCGGGCGTGGTCAACCTCGGCGCCGAGGGCATGATGCTCATGGCCGCGGTCATCGGCTTTGCTGTGGCGCTGCACACCGGCAACCAGTGGGTGGCATTCGGCGCCGGGGCCGTGACGGGAGCCTTGCTCGCTGGGGCGCTGGGTCTGCTGGTGATCTGGCTCAACACCAACCAGTACGCCACCGGGCTGGCGCTCACGCTGTTCGGCGCCGGGTTGTCGGCCTTCATCGGCATCGACTATGTCGGCAAGACGCTGCCCAACTTTCAGCCCTGGGATATTCCGCTGCTCAGCCAGTTGCCGTTTGTTGGCCCGGCGCTGTTTCGCCACCATGCCATGGTGTACCTCACCGTGGTGCTGGCGGTGGGCCTGATCTGGTTTCTCGATCGGACCCGCGCCGGTCTGGTGCTGCGCGCCGTGGGCGAATCGCCCGAGTCGGCACACGCGCTGGGCTACCCGGTGCGGCACATCCGCCTGCTGGCGCTGATGGCCGGGGGCGCCTTGGTGGGCGTGGCCGGCGCCTATCTGTCAGTGATCTACACCCCGCTGTGGGTGCAGGGCATGACGGCGGGGCGCGGCTGGATCGCGCTGGCGCTGACCACCTTCGCCACCTGGCGCCCGGCGCGGGTGCTGCTGGGTGCTTATTTGTTCGGCGGCGTGACCATGCTGCAGTTCTTTTTCCAGGGCAGCGGCGTGCAGGTGCCGTCGCAGGTGCTGTCCATGCTGCCCTACCTCGCCACCATCGTGGTGCTGGCGCTGATGTCGCGCAACCCGCTGTGGATTCGGGTCAACATGCCGTCGTCCATCGGCAAGCCGTTCACCCCTGGCGGGTGAGCGCCGGATGACGCAGGCACGATTTTTGTATACAGTTTCGCACCCATTTTCTCGGAGGACTCCATGTTCAAGACTGTGTTGAAAAAACCGCTGGTGGCGCTGGCCGCCGTGGCCAGTGTGGTGGCCATGACCGCCGCCCCGGTGCATGCGGCCGAGCCGCTGAAGGTCGGCTTCGTCTACATCGGCCCGGTGGGCGATGCCGGCTGGACGTACGCCCACGATCTGGCGCGCAAGGCGTTGCAAGCCAAGTTCGGCGACAAGATCAAGACGCAGTTCGTCGAGAACGTGCCCGAGGGCCCGGACGCGGCCCGCGTCATTCGCGATCTGGCGCAGCAGGGCGACGGCCTGATCTTCACTACCAGCTTCGGCTACATGGAGCCCACGCTCAAGGTCGCCCGCGAATTCCCCAACGTCAAGTTCGAGCACGCCACGGGCTACAAGACGGCGAAGAACGTTGGCACCTACGACGCCCGCACGTATGAAGGTGCGTACCTGGCCGGGGTGCTGGCCGGCGGCATGACCAAGAGCAATGTGCTCGGCGTGGTGGGCTCGGTGCCCATCCCCGAGGTCATCCGCAACATCGACTCGTTCACCCTGGGGGCGCAGTCGGTCAACCCCAAGATCACGACCAAGGTGGTGTGGGTGAACAAGTGGTTCGATCCGCCCAAGGAGACCGAGGCGGCCACCTCGCTGATCAACCAGGGCGCCGACGTGCTGTTCCAGAACACCGATTCCCCGGCCGTGCTGCAAACCGCGGCGAAGCTGGGCAAGTACGGCTTCGGCTGGGACAGCAACATGAGCAAGTTCGGCGGCAAGGCGCATCTGGCCTCGGCCACCATCAACTGGGCGCCGCTGTATGAAATGCTCACTGACGAAGTGCTCAAGGGCACCTGGAAGTCGCAGCAATACTGGTGGGGCATGAAGCACGACACCATCCAGCTGCAGGACATCAGCCCGGCCGTGCCGGACGCGCTGAAAAAGGTGGTGCTCGAACGCGAAGCCGGGCTGAAGAACGGCAGCCTGAACATCTGGAAGGGTCCCATCGTCGATCAGTCGGGCAAGACCGTTGTGGCTGCAGGCAAGGTGGCCGACGACAAGTTTCTGCACGGCATCACCTTCTACGTCAAGGGCGTGGAGGGCAAGGTTCCTGGGCAGTAAGCCTGGGTTTGACGCTGTGGCCCGCGCCATGGCGGTGCGCGCAAGCCGTCTGTGCAAGGGCGCAGAGGGCTTGGTCATGGACGACTGCCCCACCGGCGGGCCACTGCCTGACGGATTGCGAGGCCTGCTTGGACATCCTTAAAACCTTTGCCCTGTTCGCCCTCACCGCGGTGTTCGAGATTCTGGGCTGCTACCTGCCTTACCTCTGGCTCAAGCAGGGACACAGTGCCTGGTTGTTGCTTCCGGCAGCGGTGAGTCTGGCGGCATTCGTCTGGCTGCTGACCCTGCATCCCGATGCCGCAGGCCGGGTGTATGCGGCCTATGGCGGGGTGTACATCGTTGTTGCGCTGTTGTGGCTGTGGGTGGTGGAATCGGTCCGGCCCACAATGACCGATCTGGTGGGGGTGGCGGTGTGCCTGCTGGGGGCGGCCATCATCCTGTTCGGTCCGCGCCCGAGGTAAACAGAGCCCAGCCGAGAGACCGACCATGACCCAAGTGATTGCTCCTGCCCAAGCCGCCATGCCGCATGCGCTGCTGCTCGATTTGCTGGAACGCAGCCCCAAGGCCGAGCTGCATGTGCACATCGAAGGCACGCTGGAGCCCGAGCTGATCTTCCTGCTGGCGCAGCGCAACGGCGTGGCGCTGCCCTATCTCGATGTAGAGGCGCTGCGGCGGGCCTATGCCTTCACTGATCTGCAGTCGTTTCTCGATTTGTATTACGCCGGTTGTGCGGTGTTGCGTACTGAGCAAGACTTCTTCGACCTGGCCTGGGCCTACTTCCAACGCGCCGCACGCGATCATGTGGTGCGGGTGGAGCCGTTTTTCGACCCGCAAAGCCATACCGCACGCGGCATTGGTTTTGAGGTGTTCATGCCGGGCCTGCTGCAGGCGGCACAACGGGCGCAGGATGAACTCGGGCTGAGCGTCGGCTGGATCTTGAGCGTGCTGCGCCACCTGCCCGAAGACGATGCGCTGCAGACGCTGGACGCCGCCATGCCGTGGATGGACCACATCATCGGTCTCGGGCTCGACTCGTCCGAGCGCAGCAATCCGCCGGAAAAATTCGCCCGGGTGTTTGCCCGCGCGGCGCAGCTTGGCCTGCACCGCGTGGCCCATGCCGGCGAGGAAGGTCCGCCGGACTATGTGCGTAACGCCCTCGATGTGCTCGGCGTGGAGCGCATCGACCACGGCGTGCGCGCCGCCGAAGACCCGCAGCTCATGCAGCGCCTGGCGCGCGAGCAAGTGCCGCTGACCGTCTGCCCGCTGTCCAACGTGCGGCTTTGCGTGGTGCCCGATTTGGCACGGCACAACCTGCCGCAGTTGCTGGCGGCCGGGCTCAAGGTGACGGTCAACGCCGACGATCCGGCCTACTTCGGCGGGTATGTGAACGACAACCTGACGCAGTTGTTTGCCGCCCAGCCCGCCCTCGGCGCATCGCAGGCTTATGCGCTGTTGCGCAACAGCCTGGAAGCCAGCTTTGCCGCCGACGCCGACAAAAGCCTCTGGCTCGCCCAGTTCGACGCCCACTGGCAGGGTGTGGAACGCCCGCAGTGATGCCAAGCAGCGCGCCGGTGGACGCCGACCTTGCCGTGGCGCACACCCGCGCCTGGGTCGATCGCGTGGTGATTGGGCTCAATCTCTGCCCATTTGCCAAGGCGCCGCAGGCCAAGGGCCGCATTCGCTATGTGCACACCGCGGCCGAGACGCCGCAGGCGCTGCTGCAGACCCTCCAAACCGAACTGCGCGACCTTGCCGCCGCACCGATGGAGCAGGTGGAGACCACCCTGATCATCCATCCGCAGGTGTTGACCGACTTCGCCCACTACAACGCCTTTCTCGATCAGGCCGAGGCGGCGGTGGAGGCCTTGGGCCTGCGCGGCGTACTGCAGATCGCCAGCTTTCATCCGCAGTACCGCTTTGCGGGCACGCGGCCCGCGGACGTGAGCAACGCCACCAACCGCTCGCCGTATCCCATGCTGCACCTTATCCGCGAGGCCAGCATCGATCGTGCCGTCGCCGCGTTTCCGCAGGCCGAGGCCATCTACCAGACCAACATCGCCACCATGCGCAGACTCGGCAAGCAGGGGATCGCGGCGCTTCTGGCGCAGTGCGCGCACGACGCCTCGGGCTGAAACACGCTCGCCGTGTTATCCCCACTGCGCGTGCGGATTGCACGGCGGTAGCATCTGCTCACATTTGCACAGTTGGGAGACAGCGATGTGGAACGGTGATCTGGACACAGACTTCGATAGCCTTTCGCCGGGGCGCTCAAGCAGCGCGCTGTCGCGGCGCGATTTCGTGCGCTCGGCGCTCGGCGTGGGTTTTGCCGCTGCCGCCGGGCCGGTGATGGCGCAGACGGCGATCAGCACGCCGGCAGACGGTCTGCTCGTCGGCGATGTGCAGATTGAATCGGGCGGGCAGAAGATTCCGGTGTATCGCGCCCAGCCCAAGGGCAAGACCGACCTGCCGGTGGTGCTGGTGGTGTCGGAAATTTTCGGTGTGCACGAATACATCGCCGACGTGGCGCGGCGTCTGGCGCATCAGGGCTATCTGGCGCTGGCGCCCGATCTGTTCGTGCGGCAGGGCGACCCCATGGCCTACGGCAGCATCGCCGAGGTGATGAGCAAGGTCATTGCCAAGGTGCCCGACGCCCAGGTGCTGCAAGACCTCGATGCCTGCCGCGACTGGGCGGCCTCGCACGGTGGCAAGCCGGGCCATGTCGGCATCACCGGCTTTTGCTGGGGTGGGCGGTTCGTCTGGCTCTACTGCGCCCACGCGCCGGTGCAAGCCGGGGTGGCCTGGTATGGTCGGCTGGTGGGCACGCCGTCGGAACTCTCGCCCAAAAATCCGGTGGACATCGCCAAGGATCTCAAGGCGCCGGTTCTGGGCCTCTACGGCGGCAAGGATCAGGGCATCACACAAGATTCCATCGAGCAGATGCGCAAGGCGCTCGCCGCGGGCGATGCCGCGGCCCGGGCCTCGGAGATCGTGGTGTACCCCGATGCGGGCCACGGCTTTCATGCCGATTACCGCCCCAGCTACAACGCCAAAGACGCGCAGGATGGCTGGAACCGCGCGCTGGCCTGGTTACGGCAGCATCAGGTCGTGGCGTTTGCCGACGAGCCGCCGCAGGACGGCATGTGCCAGACCGAGCGCGGCTTGCCGCAGACCTTCCCGGTGGATCAGTACCTCAAAGGCTGATGACGCTCAGCGAAGCGGCCTGCCCGGAGCCTCCGCGGCAAGCCGTCAGGCATTATGGCGGCCGAAGCCGCCAGCGCTGCATTTAGCGCACCACCACCACCGGCAGCTTGGAGTGCGACAGCACCCGCGCTGTCTGGCTGCCGAGCATGGCTGAACTCACCCCGCCGCGGCCGTGCGAGGCGATGACGATGGTGTCGCAGCCGCGTTTTTCCGCCACGGCCAGCAGACCGCGCCAGGCCTGCGGATCTTCCTCGACCAGGGTATCGCAGCTCAGTCCGGCTGCGCCGAGTTGGTCGCTCATGCGACGCAGCGCGGTATTCGCCTGCTTGCGCACTTCTTCCTGCCATTGATCCATGCCCACGGGCATGACCTCGATGGCACCGATATAGGGATAGAGATCGATGACCGACGCCACCGTGATGCGCGAGCCGAACTTCTTCGCCAACTCGATGGCGTAGGGCAGGGCCTTTTCCGACAGTTCGGATCCGTCGGTGGACAGCAGGATGTGGTTGAACATGGGTGTGCTCCTTGGTGGATGTTTTGACCCGAGGCGGCGTGACCCACCCCGGGGGATGGATGCCTGGCTCAGCGCAGAACCAGCACCGGAATGGT
>JAKAFC010000157.1 GCA_021818065.1 Pseudomonadota bacterium | reverse complement strand
CCATGTCGAGAATGACATCGGCGCCACGATCCCCGGTGTGCGCGCGCACCACCTGCTCAAAGTCCTGCTCGCGGTAGTTGATGGCCAACTCGGCGCCGAGGTCAATGCAGGCGGCGCACTTGTCCGCCGACCCCGCCGTGGCAATGACACGCGCTCCGCTGGCCGCACCGAGTTGGATGGCCATGGTGCCGATGCCACTCGTGCCGCCTTGCACCAGCAAGGTCTGGCCCGACTGCAACTGACCACGCTCGAACACGTTGTGCCACACGGTGAACAGTGTTTCCGGCAAGGCGGCCGCCTCTTCGACCTGCAAGCCGGAGGGCAAGGGCAGACATTGCCCGACCGGAGCCACGCAGTACTCGGCATAGCCACCGCCCGTGAGCAGGGCACAAACGGTGTCGCCCACGTGCAGATCGCTGCCCGTCAGATCGCCAGAGACGATCTCGCCGCACACCTCCAGACCCGGGATGTCGGATGCACCCGCAGGCGGTGGATACAACCCCTTGCGTTGCAGCACATCGGGGCGATTGACGCCGAACGCCCGCACCCGCACCAGCACCTCGCCCGCGCCCGGTTGCGGCATGGGCCGCTCGCACAGGCGCAGGACGTCCGGCCCGCCCGGCTGGGAGATTTCAAACGCCCGCATGCCGCGATCCTGGCGCTGTCAGAGGCTGGTCTCGGGATCGGCGTCGGCCGGTGCTGCAGCGGGCGCTGCCTCAACGGCATCGCCCAGCAGCGCCTTGATCGACAGGCGGAAGCGGCCCTTGTCATCGGTCTCGATGACCTTCACCCGCACCTTCTGGCCTTCCTGCAGGTAGTCGCTGACCTTGTTGATGCGCTCGTTGGCGATCTGCGAAATGTGCAGCAGACCATCCTTGCCCGGCAACACGTTGACCAGGGCACCGAAGTCGAGAATCTTCACCACCACGCCGTCGTACACCTGCCCCACTTCGACCTCGGCCGTGAGATCGACGATGCGCTGCTTGGCGATCGCCGCCTTCTCGGCATCGGTCGAGGCGATGGTGATGGTGCCGTCCTCGGCGATATTGATCTGCGTGCCGGTTTCCTCGGTGAGGGCGCGGATGGTGGCGCCGCCCTTGCCGATGACGTCACGGATGCGTTCGGGGTTGATCTTCAGGGTGTAGAGGCGCGGGGCGAACTGCGAGACTTCCTCGCGGGCACCACCGACCTCGCGCTGCATCACCCCCAGGATGTGCAGGCGCGCCTCGCGGGCCTGCGCCAGCGCCACCTGCATGATCTCGCGGGTGATGCCCTGGATCTTGATGTCCATCTGCAGCGCGGTGACGCCCGTGGCCGAACCCGCCACCTTGAAGTCCATGTCGCCCAGGTGATCTTCGTCGCCCAGAATGTCGGTCAGCACGGCGAAACGGTTGCCTTCCTTGATCAGGCCCATGGCGATACCCGCCACATGCGCCTTCAGCGGCACGCCGGCGTCGAGCAGCGCCAGGCAACCGCCACAAACTGAGGCCATCGACGACGAGCCATTGGACTCGGTGACTTCCGACACCACGCGCATGGTGTAGGCAAAGTCTTCCTTCTTCGGCAGCACGGCCAGCAGCGCGCGCTTGGCCAGACGGCCATGGCCGATCTCGCGGCGCTTGGGGCTACCGACGCGACCGGTCTCGCCGGTGGCGAACGGCGGCATGTTGTAGTGCAGCAGGAAGCGATCGCGGTACTCGCCGGCCAGCGCGTCGATGATCTGCGCATCCTGATCGGTACCCAGCGTGGCCACCGCCAACGCCTGGGTTTCGCCCCGAGTGAACAGCGCGCTGCCGTGGGTGCGCGGCAGCACCGAGGTGCGGATGTTGAGCGGACGCACGGTGCGGGTGTCGCGGCCGTCGATCCGCGGCTCGCCGGCCAGAATCTGGTCGCGCACGATACGGGCTTCCATGTCGAACAGAATGCCGTCAACCTTGGCACCATCGGCCTCGATCCCGGCCTCGGCCAGACCCGCATGCACCTTGGCAGCGGCTTCGCGCAGGGCGTGGGTGCGGGCCTGCTTCTGCGTGATCTTGTAGGCGGCACGCAAGGCCTCGCCACCCAGGGCCTGGATGCGATCGATCAGGGCCTGATCTTTTTCCGGTGCAGCCCACTCCCAGGCCGGCTTGCCGCCGTCGCGCACCAGGTCGTGGATGGCGTTGATCGCCGCCTGGAACTGGGTGTGACCGAACATCACAGCCTCGAGCATGACCTCCTCGGACAACTGATCGGCCTCGCTCTCGACCATCAACACGGCAGCCTCGGTGCCGGCGACCACCAACTCCAGACGGCTGTTGGCCAACTCGGCGCGGCTGGGGTTGAGCACATACTCGCCGTTGACGTAGCCGACGCGAGCAGCACCCACCGGGCCGTTGAACGGCAGCCCGGACACAGCCAGCGCCGCGCTCGAGGCCAGCAGCGCGGGGATGTCCGGCTCGACTTCGGGGTTGATCGACAGCACATGCACGACCACCTGGACTTCGTTGAAGAAGCCCTCAGGGAACAGCGGGCGGATCGGGCGGTCGATCAGGCGCGACGTCAGCGTCTCGTTCTCGCTCGGACGACCTTCGCGCTTGAAAAAGCCGCCGGGAATGCGGCCCGCGGCATAGGTCTTCTCGATGTAATCGACCGTCAGCGGAAAGAAATCCTGGCCGGCCTTGGCCGAACGTGCGCCCACCACAGTCGCGAGCACGACGGTATCGTCCATATTGAGCAGCACCGCGCCACTGGCCTGGCGGGCGATCTCGCCCGTTTCCATCGTGACTTGATGGCGGCCCCACTGGAAGGTTTTGACGACTTTGTTGAACATGGCATTCTCCTTGTCAGGACGCGCCCCCTGCCCTCATCAACACGGCCGAACGCTCGGCCGCGCATCGGGTGCGGGCACATCCGTTGAAACATGCGGCGGAGTGATGCCATTCCAGCGACGCCCGGCCTGCCGGTGCGTCGGTGGAATGACACGGGTCACCCGCCCCCAATAATGCATTGCCGCAAACACAAAAAACGCCTGTGCCGACAACATCACACAGGCGTTTTTTCACCACAACCGCTTACTTGCGCAGACTGAGCTTGCTGATCAGGGCGCGGTAGCGATCGGCATCCTTGTCTTTCAGGTAATCGAGCAGCTTGCGGCGGCGGCTCACCATCTTGAGCAGGCCACGGCGACCATGATGGTCTTTGGCATGCGTCTTGAAGTGGCCGGTCAGCTCGTTGATGCGCGCGGTCAGCAACGCGACCTGCACTTCGGGAGACCCGGTATCGCCCGTGCCACGGGCATTGTCGGCGACGATTTGCGCCTTGTTGAGATCAGCAACAGACATAGCAGTTTCCTAGAAGAACTCGCGAACGCAGAAGAAACCATTCCACGCCGTGAACGATGAAAAGCCGCCTATTGTAGCCACAACGCACCGGCGCCGGACCGCTGCGCGATACCGCCATCATCTTGCCCCCGCGCCCGGCCACCGCCAGGCCCTTGAAAACTGCAGAAGCGACGGCATCTTCGGATCATCAGGGCTGAACCCCCTAACATTCAGGAGATTGATCATGGCTTATTCCGTTACCAACCCATCCAACCGCGTTTCTCTCTACAGCAGTGGGCTTGATCCGGCATTCGGTCGGCTGTTCGACCAAGCCTTCCGCGACTTCTTCGCCTCGGGTGACAACCCGGCGCAATCGCTGAAAAAGCTCAGCATGGATGTTTCCGAAACCGACACCGGTTATGTGGTGCACGCTGATCTTCCTGGGGTCGAAAAGTCCGCAGTCAAGATCCAGATCGACGGCCCGCGCGTGACCATCTCGGCCGAAACCAAAAAGCAGGACGAGAAGACTGAGGGCGGCAAAGTGATCTACCGGGAACGCAGCGCCAGCCAGTTCTACCGCTCCTTCGAGTTGCCCGCCGAGCTTGACCCAGCAACGGCGCAGGCCAAGCTCGACAACGGCGTCCTGACCTTGACGCTGCCGCGCAAGGCGCAAGCCACGGTCCAACAGATCACGGTGGAATGAGGTCGTGGCTGGTGCAGCCGGTCGGCTGCACCAGCGCGCTGTGCTGCGTATTAATTCACACCAAGGCCAAGTCCTTGCGGCCACGTTGCCGACAGGCGAAGCGAAGCGATTTACAGTGCGTTGACATTCACGCACCTGCTTATGCTTCGCGCCATGCGCCTTCAATTGCTGTCCGATCTGCACCTGGAATCCGAGACGTTCACCCCGGAGCCGGCACCAGACGCCGATCTGCTCGTTCTCGCCGGTGACATCGACGCCAATCACGCGCAGATTGACCTGTTCCGTGACTGGCCCGTGCCGGTGATCTACGTCCCGGGCAACCACGAGCACGACCACAAAGATTTCGACCAGACCCTCGACGCCCTGCGGGCACGGTGTCAGCGCCTGGGCTTCACCATGCTCGAGCGCGAGCAGATTCGCATCCATCACCACGGGCGCACCATCCGCATCCTTGGCACCACGCTGTGGAACGATTTCGAGCTGTTCGGCCCGGAAGGCGTGGACCGCAGCATGCGTGCGGCGCGCTACTTCGCCGAGCAGGTGCAGCGCGCCACACGCCACGGCCAACCCATGGGCGTGCCCGAGTTGCGCGAGGAAGGCGTGCGTTGCCGCGACTGGTTGCGCGAGCAGCTGACCGACCCGGCGCACTGTGCCACCGAGGACGACGCCACCCTGGTCATCACCCATTTCGCCCCCAGTCTGCGCAGCAACGACCCGCGCTACCCGGTCAATGCCTCGACAGCGAGCTTCTGCAACGCCTACGACGATCTGATTGAACACTGCACGCTGTGGCTGCATGGCCACCTGCACTGTCGGCACGACTACCGCGTGGGCGAAGCTCGGGTGGTGTGCAACGCCCGCGGTTTGGCGAGCAAGGGCGAAGACAGCGACTTCAAGCCGCTGGGCGTCTGGGACATCTAGTCTGGTGTCGCCGCCGTCTCGATCTGCGTCAGATCCCAGCGCGGCAGCACATCGAACGCCCCCGCCTGGCGCGCGCTGTGCGGATGTTGTTGCAGCCGCAGCGCACCGGCCAGGGCGATCATCGCCCCGTTGTCGGTGCACCATTGCAACTCGGGGAAATAGAGCTCCACTCCGTGCGGCGCAAGGGCCCGCTGCAGCTTGTCACGCAGCATCTGATTCGCCCCTACGCCACCGGCGACCACCACGGCGCGCCGCCCCGTGACTTGTTGCGCGCGCGCGGTTTTGTGCACCAGCACATCGGTGATGGCGTCCTGCGCCGCGGCGGCCAAGTCGGCCCGCGCCTGCTCGCACAGGTTCGAGCCCAGGCCGCGCACCTTGGTGAGCACCGCGGTTTTCAATCCGGCAAAGGAGAAATCCAGGTCGGGGCTGTGCAGTTTGGGCCGCGGCAGGTCGAAGGCCGACGCGTTGCCGAATGCCGCCAGCCGCGCCAGAGCAGGTCCACCGGGGTAACCCAGGCCAAGCAACTTGGCCGACTTGTCGAAGGCCTCGCCTGCGGCATCATCCACCGTTTCGCCCAGCAGGGTGTAGCGGCCAAAGGCCTGCACATCCAGCAGCATGGTGTGCCCGCCCGACACCAACAGCGCGAGGAAAGGGAAGCGCGGCGGCCGCGCCGACAGCAGCGGCGACAAAAGGTGGCCCTCGAGGTGATGCACACCGATCAGGGGTTTGCCCAGCGCCATGCCCAGCGCCGAAGCCACCCCCGCGCCGACCAGCAGGGCCCCAGCCAGACCGGGACCGCGGGTGTAGGCAATGGCGTCTAACTGCGTCAAGTCGATGCGGGCTTGGCGCAGCGCCAGATCAGTCAGTGGCAGCAACCGGCGAATGTGGTCGCGCGAGGCCAGTTCCGGCACCACGCCGCCGTAAGCTTGGTGCATGTCCACCTGCGAATGCAGCGCATGACCGAGCAGCCCCGCATCGGTGTCGTACAGTGCGGCGGCGGTTTCATCGCAC
>JAKAFC010000156.1 GCA_021818065.1 Pseudomonadota bacterium | reverse complement strand
ACGTCGAGCATGCGGGCGGTGTTTTCGGCGCGTTCGGTGTAGCGCGCCATCCAGAACAGGTGGTCGGCGGTGCGGCTGAGCATGGGGCGTTTCCTTGGTCCGGGGGAAGACGACGTGATACGGCGGGGCTACTTTTCCAGCACCCAAGTGTCCTTGGTGCCGCCGCCCTGCGAGGAGTTGACGACCAGCGAGCCTTCGGCCAGAGCCACGCGGGTGAGCCCGCCGGGAACGATGGACACCGTCTTGCCCGAAAGCACGAAGGGCCGCAGGTCGAGGTGGCGCGGGGCGATGCCCGATTCCACGTAGGTGGGACAGGTGGACAGCGCCAGCGTCGGCTGGGCGATGTAGTGGTCGGGGCGGGCCTTGATCTTTTCGGCAAAGGCGGCGATCTCGGCCTGGGTGGAGGCCGGGCCCACCAGCATGCCGTAGCCGCCGGCGCCGTGCACCTCTTTCACCACCAGCTCGGGCAGGTGCTCCAGCACATAGGCCAGGCTGTCGGGCTCGCGGCACATGCGGGTGGGCACGTTGGCCAGCAGCGGCGCTTCGCCGAGGTAGAACTCGATCATGCGCGGCACATAGGGGTAGATGGACTTGTCGTCGGCCACCCCGGTGCCGATGGCGTTGGCCAGGTTGACATTGCCCGCGCGGTAGGCGGCCATCAGCCCGGCGCAGCCGATGGCCGAGTCGGCGCGGAACACCTTGGGGTCGAGGAAGTCGTCGTCGATACGGCGGTAGATCACGTCCACCCGCTGCGGCCCCTGGGTGGTGCGCATGTAGACGAAGTCGTCCTTGACGAACAGGTCCTGCCCCTCGACCAGCTCCACCCCCATCTGCTGCGCCAGAAAGGCGTGCTCGAAGTAGGCCGAGTTGTACATGCCCGGGGTGAGCACGACCACGGTGGGGTCGCTGACGTTGGACGGCGCCACCGCGCGCAGCTTTTCCAGCAGCATGTCGGGGTAGTGCGCCACCGGGGCAATGCCGTGGCGGGCGAACAGCTCGGGGAACAGCCGCATCATCATGCGGCGGTTCTCCAGCATGTAGCTCACGCCCGAGGGCACGCGCAGGTTGTCTTCGAGCACGTAGTACTCGCCTTCGCCCTGGGCGTTTTCGGCACGCACGATGTCGATGCCGGCGATCTGGGCGTACACATGGTGCGGCAGGTCGATGCCCATCATCTCCGGGCGGAACTGGGCGTTGCCGAACACCTGCTGCTGCGGCACGATGCCCGCCTTGAGGATCTCCTGGTCGTGATAGACGTCGTGCAGAAAGCGGTTGAGCGCGGTGACGCGCTGCTTCAGCCCGGCTTCCAGATGCTTCCATTCGGCCGCCGGGATGATGCGCGGAATCAGGTCGAAGGGGATGAGGCGCTCGGTGCCGGCCTCGTCGCCGTACACCGCGAAGGTGATGCCGACGCGCCGGAAAATGACTTCCGCCTCCTCGCGCTTGGCGCGGATGGTGTCGGGCGGTTGCTGCGCCAGCCACTGGGCGTACTGCGCGTAGTGCGGGCGCACGCCGCCGCCTTCGGGGGTCATTTCATCGAAAAAGCGCATCGTCGTCTCTCGGATGGGGCCGTCTGTGCAGACCTGTGCGGCCAAGTTAGCAAGATACAGGCCAGAGCCTGCAGCGGTGTGACGCCGGCCGGGCTGCGGCGGCTGGGCCGTGGCTGGCCTTGTCCAGCGCCGTCGTCAATCGTCCATGGCCTGCGCACTCCAGTAGTGCGGCTGCTGCGCACGCCACGGGGTGAAGCGGTCGGGTTCGGTGTCGCGCCACAGCAGGGCGCCGTGCTGATCGGTGCGCCACACGGCGATGCCGCGCGCGGCATAGCGTTGCAGCACCGTGGGGTGGGGGTGGCGATGGGCGTTGCGGTAGCCCGCCTGCACGACGGCGGCGCGTGGCATCACGCTGTCGAGCAGGGCGTCGGACGAGGAGGTTTTGCTGCCATGGTGCGGCACCAGCAGCACATCGGCATAAGGCAGCAGCTCGGCGTTTTGCAGCAGCCGCTCTTGCGGCTGGTCGATGTCGCCGGTGAGCAGCGCCGACGCGCCATGCGCGCGGACGTGCAGCACGCAGGAGCCGGCGTTGTCGCTGCGCGGCGCCTCACCCGCCGATGGTGAGATCACGCGGAATTCCACCCCGTCCCACGACCAGCGCTGCCCGGCGGTGCAGGCCAGCCGCGATCGGCCGCCGTAGCGCGCGGCGGCCAGCGGCGGTGCCGAGGTGAGCACCTCGGCCTCGGGGTGGGCCTGGGTGATGGTGGCAGCGCCGCCCGCATGGTCGCTGTCGTCGTGGCTCACCACCACGCGGTCGAGGTGGCGCACGCCCAGGTGGTGCAGCAGCGGCAGCACCACGCGTCCGCCCGCGTCCACGCCCGGGGCCTGCTGCGGCCCGGTGTCGTACACCAGGGTGTGGCGCGCGGTGCGCACCACCACCGCCATGCCCTGGCCGACATCGGCAAACCACAGGTCCATGCGGCCAGGGGCGGGGGCCGGGCCGGGGTTGGTCGTCAAGGGCAGGAGCAGCAGCAGACCGGGGCTACGCAGCCGCCAGCTCCACGGCAGCGTGAGCGCCAGCACGCCCAGGGCGGCCAGGGCCAGGGTGGGGGCGTCGGGGGCGGCGGCGTGCCACTGCGCCAGCGGCCACGCAGCCATGCGCTGCAGCACGCCGTCCAGGGCTTGCTGCAGCCAGGCGGCGAGTTGCCAGACCCAGGCGTCCAGCGGCGCGGGCAGCAGCAGCCCGCCCACCGCCAGTGGCGTGACGGCCAGCGACACCACGGGGATGGCCAGAGCGTTGGCCAGCGGCGACAGCAGGGCAATTTGCTGGAAAAACAGCAGGGTGAGGGGCAGCAGGGCGACGGTGGCGATCCATTGCGCCTGGCTGGCGTCGCGCAGCCAAGCCCAGGCTCGCTGCCTGATGCCACTGGCCGCGGGTTCGGAACCGGGCAGGGCCGCAGCCGAGGTTGGCCTGCGCCCCGCCAGGAACAACATGCCGACGGCGACGAAGCTCAGCCAGAAGCCAGCCTGGCGCACCGCCCAAGGATCCCACAGCAGCACGGCGATCAGCGCCAGGGCCATGACGTCGCGCCAGTCGGCGCGCAGGCCGCGCTGGCGCAGCAGCAGCACCACGGCCAGCATCAGCAAGGTGCGCTGCGCCGGCACGCCCCAACCGGCGATTAGGGCGTACGCCGTGGCTGCCGCCAGCGCCGCCCACGCGGCCACGGTGGGTGCAGGAAGCGCCAGCGTCCACGGACGCGGCAGCCGGGCCGTCTGCCGCCACAGCCACCCGGCCAGGTGCAGACTCAGCCACGCCAGCAGGGTGATGTGCAAGCCGGAAATGCTCATCAGATGCGCCACGCCGGTGATGCGGTACACCGCCCAGTCGGCCGGGGAAATCGCCGCCTGGTCACCCAGCGCCAGGGCGATGATGGTGTCGGCGGCGGGCGAGGCGCCCACGCCAGCGGAGGGTGCTTGCAATGCCGTGAGCATGCGCTGACGCAGCCGGTCGCGCAGCGCGGCCAGGGCGATGGCGGGGCCGGTCTGCGTGCCCAGGCGCTGGGGTGGCGCGCCGGCGCGGCTGACCGTGCCGGTGGCGCCGATGCCGTCGCGGAACAAGCTGAGCTCGGCATCCGGCCCGCCGGGGTTGGCCAGGCCGTGCGGGCGTTTGAGCCGCACCGGCAGCAGCCATTCCTGGCCGGGTTGCACGCGCGGCGGGCTCTCGCGCAGCCCGTGCCGGTCGCGCTGCGCGTACCAACTCAGCGACAGCCGCTGGGGAATGCCGTGCGGACGCGGTTCGCTGGGCTCGAACACGAAGCGCGTGGCATCGGCATACAGCACTGGCAGCCCCACCACCGTGCCTTGGAGTTGCAGCACCTGGCTCTCCAGCGCCGGATCGAGCCGATCGGCAAGCATGGGATGGGCGCGCCATCCGGCCAGGCCGAAAGCCAAGGTGAACCCGGCCAGCGCCAGCATGGCCTGCAGACCCAGCCGGGTCCGCGGCGTGCCCGGTTTGCCCGGTGCCTGACGCAGCTGGCGCAGCAGCAGGGCGACACTCAATCCCAGCCCCGCCAGCAGCAGCCCGGCATACACCGGGCGCGTCCAGAGCGCCGCCTGCGCGGTTTGCAGCGCACAGCCCAACAGCACGGCAAGGGCGTAGGTCGGCAAGGCGGCTCCGAGGTGGCGTACGGCGCAGCGGCAGGCTTGCGCCGCGCATCGGACTGCGACGCATCATAGGCAAGCGGGCAGCCTTCGGGGGCGTGGCGACGGCTTTACAAGTCTCTACAGTTGCGCGGCGTCATGCGGGCGTGCCGGTCGTGTTTGTATGGTTCAATTTCCGCCAAGATGCTGCGTGCCTTGGTCTGGCGATCCGCCCTGTGGATGCGGGCCGGGCGCTGCGGCGCCGCGTTTCCCGCACATTCCTGGAGTCCGTGCATGAACCCATCCCGTCCTGTGTCCGCCCTGGTGCCTCCGCTGCGACTGGGCGGTGCCGCGTTGCTGGGCGCCCTGGCGCTGGCGGGCTGCGCCACGCCGGTCAACCTCAACGCCCCGGTCCCCGTGCAGCAACTCAACCCGCCGATGCCGCGGGCCACCGTGCCAGCGTCCACGCCGTCGTCATCGACCTACGCGCCGGTCGCGCCCCAAACGCCGACCAGCGAAACGCAGCCGCTGGCGCCGAGCGCGCCCATCACCGTGCAGCCCTTGGGGCCCTCCGGCGTGGCGCCAGAAGCCAGCGCTCCCTCAAGCTCGCAATACGCCCCGGTCACGCCGTCGAGCAACGCCGTGCCCTCGACCCCGGCGCCGCAATCCAGCGCCCCCGCCCTGCCACCCGGTGCCGTGCGCTTCAACTGCCAGGACGGCAGCTCCTTCGTGGCCACCTTCGGCGATGTCTCCGTGACGCTGCAGACCGCGCTGGGCAATCTCACCCTCGACCAGACCGTCTCCGCCGACGGCGCACGCTACCGCAACAGCGCCTTCCAAGTGTGGTTCAAAGGGCGCCAAGCCACGGTGACCAACTTCTTGCAGAACACCAACACGGTGTGCCAGCAGCAATAAGTGTGTCGTCATCAGGCTGACATCGAACAACATTTACCTTTCGATACAGACGCCAGCGATCTACCCCCCCGTAAATTGGGGATAAGTCCCTTTTTTGAGCCGGCGGTGTGACTTTTTTCGCCCGCCCAGGTTGCCAGAAGACGGCCTGTGACTTCGCCAAAAGTTGCGTGGTTCATGCGGCAAAACGCCTTGCCCTCACGGCGTTCTGATTTGCGCAACCGCTTTTTGGAGTCACACCATGCAGCAATCCCGCCGTCTGTTCATCCAGAAATCCCTGTTGACGCTACCAGCCATTGGCACGCTGGCGTCCTGTGGCGGGGGGGCGAGTTCCGAAGGCACTTCCGTGCCCGCGGCAGGGGCGCAGACCAGCGCAGCCCCGGCATCCACAACGAGCTCGGTCACTCCGTTGCAGACGGGGCCGACGCCGTCGGGCATTGTGAGCACGGCACCAGTGACCACGGCCCCTGTGGCCACGACTCCGACGCAGCCGACGACGACGCAGACCACACAACCGGCGCAGAGCACCACGCCCACGCAGCCGACGACGCAGACCGCGACTCCGACGCAAACGACTCAGCCCACGCAGCCGACGCAGAGCACCACGCCCACGCAGCCGACGACGCAGACCACGACTCCGACGCAGACTACCACGTCGACGCAGACGACTCAGCCGACGCAGACTGCCCAGTCTGTCGCTTCTGGCACCGATCTTTCCGCGGGTCTGACCCAGCGCGGCATGAGTCCTGTGCCCTACAGCGCTCTGGCCAAGCCGGCCAAGGGGCAGACCGTGACCGACCCCGACTTCGGCGTCAAGATCACCCGTATCACCGATTGCGTCAAGGACTTCAACAACCTGTGCGTCGCCCCGGCCTACCCCACGGCCATGGCCTGGAACTGCGACGAAACCCGCTTCATCCTTTACGTGCCGGGCTCGACCATGCAGTCTGGCG
>JAKAFC010000155.1 GCA_021818065.1 Pseudomonadota bacterium | reverse complement strand
GGCGCCGCGGCTCGGCCTGATCAAGCGCCCGAGCTTGCCGAGCGCCGCGACGGCACCGCGCAGGCCCACGCGCAGCCAGATCGCCCAGGCCCGCGGGCCGAAGCCGTGGCGCATCAGGCGCACGCCAAGGTAGGTGAGCACGCTGCGCAGCGTGGGGAAGTAGAGGGCGTCGTAGAGCACGATGGCGCTGACGCGCGGGTCGGCCTGCGCCGCCCAGTAGCTGGGCATGGCACCGGAGCAGAAACCCACCAGGGCGAAGCGCTGCGCGCCGGTGGCCTGCTGCAGCACGTCCATGGCGGCGCGCAGATCGGCCACCACCTGGTCCTTGTAGGGCAGCCTGCCGTCAGGGCGCATGCTGTCGCCCATGCCGTGCAGATCGAAGCGCAGCGTGGCGATGCCGTCGGCGGCAAGACGCCGGGCGAGCTTGACGTTGACGCGGTGCGCACCCACGCGATGGATCACCCCGGCGTTGAACAGCAACACACCGAAGGGCGGCGCTGCGGTCTGGCCGTCGGCGTCGGACAGGGTGCCGAGCAGATCGTCATGCGGGCCGAAGGTCAGGGTGGTTTCACGCATGGGCGGGCTGGGCGAGGGCACCGAGCAGATGGCGAATCCAGTGCATGGGGACGATGGCGGTGGCGGCGGCGCTGTCGGTTGCCCAGTCGATCCGGGCGTCGCTGTTGGCCAGTGTGATTTCGGGGGGCAGCTGCACCCCGGCCTGCTGCAGCATCTGGCGCGTGGCCGCGGCATCGGCAACCAGCAGACTGGCCCGCGCGGCGGGCAGCGGCAGCAGCCGCGCGGGGGTCAGCGCTTCGATCTGCGTGCGGCAGGCGGGGCTGATGACAAAACCCAGGGCTTCGCTCTGCGGTGCGGGCAGCATGCTGTGCCGCAGCTGCGCGCTCAGCGGCCAACGCACGCCGTAACCACGGTTGAGCGCCTCCTGATTGGACGCGGCCAAGGCGGTGAGGTAGGCGCGTCCGTCGAGCACCGGGTCGAGCAGCAACAGATGCTGCGCCGGTTGCGGCGCGCGGCGCGCGGCTTCCAGCGCGATGGCCGCGCCGAGACGCAGCCCCACCGCCGACCAGCGCGGGGCGCCGCTGCGGGCCAGCAACTCGCGCAAGGCGGCATCGGCGTCGGCGATGCTGCCCAGCACGTCCCACTCGGCGTCGTCACCGGCCGAATCGCCGCTGCCGTAGTAATCGAAACGCAGCACGCTGTAACCCGCGGCGGCCAGGCGCTCACTCATCACGCGGTACAGCCGATGGGCGCGAATGGCTTCCTGGCCGAAGGGGTTGCACAGCAGCACGGCGTGGTTCTGCTGCACATCGGGTGCGGCGGCAAGGTAGAGGCCAACCAGCTCACGCCCGGCATGTTGGATGCGCACGGGGGTCAATGCCAGCTCCCGCATGCGGAATCCAAGCGATGCCGGGTGATGCGACCGATGCCGCCTTCGACCGCCAGGGCCGCGGCAAAACCATCGGGGCCGTGCAAAACCGTGAGTTCGATGCGGTCGGCCGACGGCGGGATCTGCAACGACTGGGGCGCAAGGTCGAGGCCGACGTGCAGGCTGCCGGGTTCCAGCGCCAAGCCGAGCCCGACGGCCTTCATGCAGGCTTCCTTGCGTGCCCAGAGCGAAAAAAACGCCAGGGTGCGCTGGGCAGGGGGCAGCTCGTCGTACTGCCGACGCTCATCTTGGGTGAGCACCAGCGCGGTCAGCGCCGGGTCGGGCACACCAGGACGCACGGCTTCCAGATCGACGCCCAGCGGTTGGCAGCCACCGACCGCCAGCAGGGCGCGGTTGCCGCTGTGGCTGAGATTGAAATGCAGCGACGGCGTACCCGGCGTCTGCTGCAATGCCGGCTTGCCGTAGGGCCCGAGGTCGAATTGCAGGACCTTGGGCGGCACGCCGAGGTAACGCCCGAGCACGCGGCGCATGGCGGCATGGGCCGCGATGTAACGCTGGCGGTGATGGCTGTGCACGAAGGCCTGCGCCCGGGCACGCTCGGCGTCATCGAGCAAGGTGATGGCGTCGGCCGGCGCGGTGTCGAGATCGATGTCCCAGACATCGACATCGCACCCTTGCGGCGGACGCACAGCGGGGCTTGCAAGGGACGGAGCGACAGATAGCGGCATGGGGGTGTTTTGCATCCAACAGTAGGCGTCACACGCCGGTTCGCGCCGTGGCGCAGTGCAGCATGATGCGGGTGCATGGCGCGCCCGACAATCCCGCCAAACGGGGGCGAGACTGGCGGAGGAAGCGGCTGCATCCGGCCAGAACTGTGGCGCATCATAGGCAGCGACGCGCCCTGCAGCGTGTCAATTACTGCACAGATTTGGGCAAAAAACTGCGGCGCTCAGCGCTGGGCGCGGCGGGCGGTGGCGATGGCGCCGCACAACTGCTGCACGCCGTCGAGCACGTTGGCCCCCATGCGCGGCAGCAGGTCGGGCGACAACGCCACCAGCTGGGCATGGCGCACGGCGCTGAGCTGGTCGAAACGCGTCCACGCCCGCAGCCAGGCCTGGCTGCCTGGGCTGGAGGCAACGATGAGCTGCGGATCGGCCCGCAGCACGGCCTCGACACTCACCGTGGGCGACAGCACCGGCAGATCGCCGAAGACGTTGCGGCCACCGCACAAAGTGATGGCCTGGTTGATGAGCTGGCGCCCGCCCACGGTGATCAGCGGCTGGTTCCACACTAGGTAGAACACCCGCACCGCGGGTTGCTGCGCGCTGTAACGCTGGCGCAGCGCTTGCAGCCGGGCATCGAACGCTCGCACCCAGCGGTCGGCCGACGGCGCCGTGCCTGCGAGCACGCCGATACGCTGCACCGTGCTGGCGAGGCTGGCGAAGGTGTCGGCCTGGCTCCAATAAATGGGCATCCCCAGCGCCTTGAGCCGGGCGGCGTCGCGCGGCGGCGTGCCCGACTCCCAGGCCAGAATCAGATCGGGCTTGAGCCGGACGATGGCTTCGAGGTTGAGGGCGAAGGCGTCGCCCACCAGGGGCAGCTTGCGCGCCCAGCGCACGTTGTCGGCGCCGCGGATGGTCGCCACCACGCGCTGACTGGCGCCCGCCGCCGCACTGAGTTCGAGCAACTGCGGCGACAGCGCCACGATGCGCCGAGCCGGTGCCGCCAGCGCCACGATCTGGCCCGTGTCGTCGCGCACCTGCAGGTCGGCGGCGCCAGCGGGCGCGGCGCAGACCCCAGTCCAAGCCAATGCCAGCCCGAGCAACAGCTGTCCGAGAGCACGCGCCCAGCGCTGCAGCGTCATTGCGGGGCCGCCGTCTTGGGCTTGTAGGCGCACAGATCGGCCACGCCGCAGCGCCAGCATTCGGGCTTGCGCGCTTTGCAGACGTAGCGGCCGTGGAGAATCAGCCAGTGGTGCGCGTGCAGCCGATACTCGGCAGGAATCACCTTGCCCAACTTGGTTTCCACCTCCAGCGGCGTCTTGCCCGGCGCCAGGCCGAGGCGGTTGGCGACGCGGAAGATGTGGGTGTCCACGGCGATGGTGTCCTGGCCGAAGGCCACGTTGAGCACCACGTTGGCCGTCTTGCGCCCGACGCCGGGCAGCGCCTCCAGCGCCTCGCGGCTCTGCGGCACCGCGCCGCCGTATTGGTCGATCAGGATGCGACAGGTGGCGATGATGTTCTTCGCCTTGGTTTTGTACAGCCCGATGGTGCGGATGGCCTCGCGCAGCCGGTCTTCGCCCAGGTCGAGCAGCGCCTGCGGGGTGTTGGCCACGGCGAACAGCGGCCGCGTGGCCTTGTTCACGCTGACATCGGTGGCCTGCGCCGACAGCACCACCGCCACCAGCAGCTCAAAAGGCGTGTGATAGTCCAATTCGGTGCGCGGCTGCGGGTTGGCCGCGGCAAAGCGCGCGAACAGGGTGCGGATCTGGGCGGGTTTCATGGCCGCGATGATAGGCGCCAGGCCCGAGCCGCCTTGGCGCAACGACCGCCCGGGCGGGGGTGGCGATGGTATGATTCCCGTTTGCTGCGGAAATCGTAATTCCTTTTGTAAATCATAGAGTTAGACCGTATCGATGCGTTTGACCTCGCTCCGCCTGGCCGGATTCAAGTCGTTTGCCGATCCCGTGACGCTGCCGTTTCCCGGCCGCATCAGCGGCATCGTCGGCCCCAACGGCTGCGGCAAATCGAACGTGATCGACGCCGTGCGCTGGGTGCTGGGCGAGAGCAAGGCCAGCGAGTTGCGCGGCGAATCCATGCAGGACGTGATTTTCAACGGCAGCACCCAGCGCAAGCCGGGCAGCCGCTGCAGTGTGGAAATGGTGTTCGACAACAGCGACCACCGCATCGGCGGGCAGTGGGGGCAATTCAGCGAAATCGCCATCAAGCGCGTGCTCACCCGTGACGGTACGTCGAGCTACTTCATCAACAACCAGGCGGTGCGCCGCCGCGACGTGCAAGACGTCTTCCTCGGCACTGGCCTGGGCCCGCGCTCCTACGCCATCATCAGCCAGGGCACCATCACCCGCATCCTGGAATCGCGCCCCGAAGACCTGCGCCTGATGCTCGAGGAAGCCGCCGGCGTGTCCAAGTACAAGGAACGCCGCCGCGAAACCGAGGGCCGCCTGCAGGACACCCGCGAGAACCTCACCCGCGTGCAGGACATCCTGCGCGAACTCGGCAGCAACCTCGGCCGTCTGGAGCAGCAGGCCGAAGTCGCCACCCGCTACCAAGATCTGCAGGCCAGCGCCACCCGGGCGCAGCAGCAGCTTTGGCTGCTGCGACAGGATGAGGCACAGGCCAAACGCCAACAAATCACTCTGGCGGGCGGCGACGCCATGAATGCGCTGGAGGCCCGGATTGCCGAGCAGCGCGGCATCGAGGCCGAGATCGAAGCGCTGCGTCAGGCGCAGTTCGCCAGCAGCGACACCCTCAACCGGGCGCAGGCGGCGTTCTACGCGGCGCAGTCGCGCGTCAGCCAGCTCGAGGCCGAGATTCGCTTTGTGCTCGAAGCGCGTCAGCGTGCCCAGGCCGCGTTGCAGGCCATCGACAGCCAGCAAGCCGAATGGCAGCAGCGGCACGACACTGCCGTGCAGCAGGCCGACGATCACGCCGTGCAACTGGCCGACGCCGAGGTGCAGGCCGAGGTGGCGCAGGCCCGGGCGCAGGAGCAGAGCGAGAGCCTGCCGGCACTTGAAGCCGCCCTCAGCGCGGCGCAGTTGCAGGCCGCCGACGAGCGCGCCCAGGCCGCGGGCGCGCAACAGGCACTGCAGGCCGAGGCCGCGCGGCAGCGCAGTCTGGCGCAGCAGATCGCGCAGTTGCAGCAGCGCGACGAACGCCTGCGCGCCGAGCAGCGCAGTGTCGTCGCGCCCGACAGCCTGCGACTTGCGGACCTGCAACACCAGCAGCACAGCCTGAGCGAAGCGCTGAACATCAGCCGCGCCCAGCGCGAACAACTCGACGCCACCCTGCCCGAGCGACAGCAGGCGCGCCAGCAGGCGCAACAGGCGCAGCAAAGCGCCGCGGCGCAGCTTGCCGCCACCAGTGCGCGCATCGCCGCCCTCAAAGCCCTGCAAGAGCGTGTGCTCACCGAAGGCAAGCTGCGCCCCTGGCTGGCCAAGCATGGATTGGACAGCCTGCCGCAACTGTGGTCGCGGCTGCAGGTGGAAAGCGGTCTGGAAACCGCGCTCGAAGCCGTGCTGCGCGAACGTCTGGCGGCGCGCGAGCTGCGCCAGCTCGACATGGCCGCAGGTTTCGGTCACGACGCGCCCCCGGCCAAGCTGGCGTTCTATTCCGCCGCCATACAGCCCAGCGTCGCCGCAGCAGGACCGGCCCCCGCCGGATGCCGACCGCTGCGCGACGCCGTGCGCAGCGGTGGCGATGCCGCCTTGGCCAGTCTGCTCGACGACTGGCTCAGCGCGGCGTTCGTCGCCCCCTCGCTGCAACAGGCGCTGGCGTTGCGCGGCAGCCTGCCGCCGCAGGCCGTACTGCTCACGCCCGAGGGCCATGCTGTGTCCCGCGCCAGCGTCAGCTTCTACGCTCCGGACTCCGAGC
>JAKAFC010000154.1 GCA_021818065.1 Pseudomonadota bacterium | reverse complement strand
TGCAGGTGCGCGCCACGCGCCACCACCCCCACCGTATGGCCTGCATCGGCCAGCTTCACCGCCATGCTGCCGCCCACGGCCCCCGCGCCCACCACAACCACCTGCATGCCATTCCTCCCGCCGCGTGTCCCGAGTGCCGCGGCACCCTGGCGCATGGTAGGAGGGCTGCGGGCAGCCTGCTCGCGGCCCGGTTTTGTCGCCAGATGAAAATTCACCGCAGACCCCCTAAGCTGTCGTCCAGTTCCTCCTCACTGTCCGCCCACCCGCCCATGCCATCCATGAACCCCATGGCCTCGCTCAGCCGCGTCGTGCTCGGTCACTACTTCACCAGCGGCCTGGTTTCGGCGGTCGGGGTTCTCGTCCTTGGTGTTCTCGGCAATGCGCTGGGCGGCATGGCGCTGGCGGTTCCGCTGGCAAGCGGTGCGCTCACCATCTGTTTCGCGGACAACCCGGCGCCCATCAAGGTCAAGGCGGTGGAACTGCTGTTTGCCACCTTCGCCAGCGGGCTGTGCTTCGCGCTGGTCTGGGCCAGCGTCGGCCATCCCTGGGTGGAATTCCTGCTGGTGCCGGCGCTGGGTTTCGGCGCCGGGCTTGTGAGCCTGTGGGGCAAGCGCGCGCTCGCGATCAGCTTCAGTCTGCTGTTCATCACCATCATCACTCTCGGTTCGCCCGCGGCGCCGAACCTGCGCGCCTATGCCTCGACCGTGGGCGTATTCGTGCTGGGCGGGCTGATCTTCACCGGCTATGCGCTTGTGCTCAGCCATCTGCTGCGCTCGCGCACCAAGCAGCAGGCGCTGGCCGAACTGCTGGTCGCGCTGGCCGCCTATATGCGCTGGCAAAGCCAGTTCTATGGGCAAAGACAGGCCGACGACGCCTACGGGCGCGCGGCGATCCTGCAGGGTGCGGTGAACGACGCGCTGCAGTCGGCGCGCGACCTGGTGCTGCGCGAAAGCCGGCTGGCGCACGATGCCGTCTGGACCCGCATGCTGCTGGAGGCGTTGGATCTGTTCGAAGCCCAACTGGCCGCGCAAACCGACTCGACCCTGCTGCGCAGCCAGTTCGAAGGCACCGAAGTGCTCGATGCCCTGCAAGACGGCACCGCGCGCACGGCCGACGCGCTGCAAGACCTGGCGCTCGCCCTGCTGCGCCGCCGCCCGGTCGGCGCCCCGCCGCCCGACCCTGCGCGCTGGGCGGCGCTGGAGCGGCAGGCCGACAGCCTGGTGCGGGCCGCGCCGGCCGAGCTGTCGCAGGCGCGCAGTGCCCTGACATCGCTCTTGCACACGCTGCGCGAGATCGACAAGCTGCTGGCGAACCTGCAGAACAGCTTCGCCACGCGCGACGCGGACGCGAAGCTGCCGGAATTGCCGGACCTGGCCCAGTTCGTCAGCACCTGGCGCTACGACCCGCATCAGGTGCCCGCGCACCTGCGCCTGGGTTCGCCCATTTTCCGGCACGCCGTGCGGCTCGCGCTGGCGCTGGCCTGCGGGTTTGTGGTGTCGCGCGCGCTGTTCACGCACCAGACCCATGACTACTGGGTTCTGCTGACCATCGCCGTCATCCTGCGGCCGAACTATGGCGTGACCCGCCAGCGCCTCAAAGACCGGCTGCTCGGAACCCTGCTGGGCTGCCTGCTCACGGCCGGGCTCTTGAGCCTGCATCTGGGCCTGGCGGCCGAGCTGGCCACGATGTTCCTGGCGCTGGCGGTGGCGCGCGCCTTCGTCACCACCAACTACCGCTTCACGGCCATGGCCGCCAGCGTGCTGGCGCTGCTGCTGGCGCGGCTGCTGGAAGGCGACCCGCGCTTCCTCGTCGACCAGCGCCTCATCGACACCGCGCTCGGCGCCGCCTTGGCCTGGGGCTTCAGCTACGTGCTGCCACGCTGGGAATACCAGGACGTGCCGCGCCAGCTGTCGGCGTTGATGCGGGCGCAACACGACTATGCCCGCGCCGTGCTGGCCACCGAATTGCAGGATGAAGGCGCCTTCCGCCTTGCGCGCAAGCGCCAGTTCGACGCGCTGGCGGCCATCACCGGCGTGTACAGCCGCATGCTGGAAGAACCGCCTTCGCGACGCCGCGCCCTGAACGAACTGGCGCAGCTCATCACGCACAGCTATTTGCTGGCGGCCCATCTGGCCTCGATGCGGGTGCAGCGCGCCTTGCGCGCAAAACGGCTGAGTCCGCAGAGCATCGAGGCCATGATCGCCCCGACCCGGGACTGGGTGCTGCGGCGACTCGGCCGCCAGTCTCCAACCACGCGCGGCGCGGCTTTGGCCGTGGACCCGGCCCCGCCGCCGGCCGAGCCGGACACCGCCGGCTCGCCGCCCGACCCGCTGTTGCGGCGCCTAGCGCTGCTCAGGCACGAGGCGGCGCAAATCGCCGCCATCGGGCCGCGCGTGGAGCGCGAACTGCATACCCCCGCCCGCGCGGGGGCAACGGCTTGACATCTGCTCACACTGGGCTTGAACGCTAGGCTGACGCCTGCGCTCCAAGATCGTCCCGCCGTCATGTCCTCGTCATCGCCCGCCGCGAACCCACGCGTCGCTGCCCTGCCCCGCGCCTTTCTGCCCCTCATGGCGCTGGCCTGCGGCGTCGCCGTGGCCAATATCTACTACGCCCAGCCCCTGCTGGAGCGATTCGCACTGACCTTTCACACCACGGTGGCCGGCATCGGCGTGATCCCCACGGCCACCCAGGTGGGCTTCGCCTGTGGCCTCATCGGCCTGGGACCGCTGGGCGACCGCTACCCGCGCCACCGCGTCATCCTCGGCATGGGCGCGGCGCTGGTGCTCATGCTGCTGCTGGCGGCGGCGGCGCCTACGGTGGCGGTGCTCGCGACAGCGAGCTTCGGCCTGGGATTGATGTCCTCGATCGCGCAGCAGATCGTGCCGCTGGTGGCGCATCTGGCACCGCCGCAGCAGCGGGGTCGCGCCGTGGGGCAGGTGATGAGCGGCTTGCTGGTCGGCATCCTGGGCGGGCGGGTGCTGGGCGGCCTGGTGGGACAGGCCGGCGGCTGGCGCATGGTGTTCCTGCTCGCCAGCCTGCTCAATGCGGCCTCGCTGGCCATGCTCTGGCGCACGCTGCCCCGCTTGCCGGCCGACGACACCTCGGCGCAGAGCTATGCCCGGCTCGTGGCCTCGACCCTGGCGCAGTTCCGCAAGCATGCGGACCTGCGCGCGGCGGGCATCACCGGCGGCTTGTTTTTCGGCGCCTTCAGCGTGTTCTGGGTCGGGCTGACGCCGCTGCTGGGCAGCCCGGCCTACGGCCTGGGGCCGGCCGCGGCAGGGCTGTTCGGCATTCTGGGCCTCACCGGCGCGATGGTGGCGCCCCTATCGGGCCGGCACTCCGACCGGCCGGGCGGTCCGCGCCGGGTCCTGTTCCTGGCGCTTGCCGCGGTGCTGGCGGCCTGGGGACTGTTCGCCTTCGGCACCCATGGCCTGATCTGGTTGATTCTCGGCGTGGTGGTGCTCGACGCCGGCGCGCAAGGCGCCCAGATCGCCAATCAGACCCGGATCTACGCACTGGACGCGGCTTCGCGCAGCCGCATCAACGCCGTCTACATGACCCAGTTCTTCATCGGCGGCGCGCTTGGCACCTTCGCCGCAAGCCACGCCTGGGCCCTGGGCGGCTGGCCGGTGGTGGTGGCCACCGGCGCGGCCTTCTCGGCCCTGGCGCTCGGACTGCACGCGATGTGGAATCCCGGCCGCGCCAAGACCCTGCCCGCCTGAGCAGGCGTGCGCGCCGAGAAGCAGCGCGCCTCTACGCCGGTGCCGCCCCCTCAGATCTGCCCACCGGATGGGTGCGCCAGAAGTTCCAGCAAGGCCTGGCGAACCCCCTCGGTGGCCTCCTCCATCAATTCATGTCCGCTATCGAGCAGGGTCACGCTGGCCTGCGGCCACGCCGCCCGCAAGCGCTGCGCGGCCTTGACCGGGGTCATGCGATCGTGCTCGCCGAGAATGAAGGCCACCGGGGCGTCGATGCGCGCGGCGGCCGCCTCGGCTTCGGCATAGGCGTCGCACAGAGCCAGATCGGTGGCCAGGAGGTCGCCCGCGGGCCAGCCCGCCTGCACCGCATGCATGCGCGCGTAGGTTCGCTGCGCGCATTCCGGGCACAGCGGCTGACCGTCCCGCTGCCGGTATGACCACATGACCATGTTGCGCAGCGCCGTGTCGGGCTGCGTGCGCGCCAGATCCAGCAGCGCCGGCGCCACGCGCATGGGCCAGGCCGTGCCGACCAGCGCCAGATGGCTGATGCGCCGGGGCGCCAGGCCGGCGGCGTGCAAGGCCACGAGCGAACCCATGCTGTGCCCGGCCAGCGCGCAGCGGTCGATGCCGCAAGCGTCCAGCATGGCCAACAGCCATGCCGCCATTTCGCCCACGCTGCGCAGCAGGGGGCCTTCGCTGGCGCCATGCCCGGGCAGGTCCGGGGCGTAGACGGCCAGGCCGGCTTGTCCAAGCCCGTGCAACAAGGGCTGCCAGGCGCGATGGTCGTTGCCCGCACCATGCACCAGGACCACGACGTGAGCTGCGGACGCCGCCTGCGGCGCGACGCACGCGACATGGACGGCGCGGCCGTCGATCAGGCATTGCATAACTGTGAACCTCGCTGGCCATGGCGTAAAAATGGGCAATGGCGGGCTTGCCGTGGCACGACTGTCGACAGATTGGTCATTGAAGCGAATCCTTGGTGATGGACTATATTTGTTACACAGGCAGCCGGCCGATGCAGCCTTGAGGAGACAGCCATGCAAGTCAGCGATATTTTGCGCGTCAAGGGAAGCGCGTTGTTCACCGTGTCGCCCGATACCCCATTGCTCCTGGCCGCGCAGACCATGGCTCAGAACGATGTGGGCTCGTTGGTGGTGATGCAGTCCGGCATGCTTGCGGGCATGCTCACGTTTCGCGAAGTGATCGCCGCGCTGGCCGGCACCGCCCCGGCCCAGACCCGGGTCGGCGATGTGATGCAGCGCAACCCGGTGCATTGCACGCCGCTGACCAGCCTGGACGAATTGCGCCGCCTGATGCTGGACAGCCGCACGCGCTACATCCCGGTCATGGAGGACACCACCCTGCTCGGGGTGATTTCCTTCCACGACGTCGCCCGCGCCGTGGTGCAGGAGCAGGATTTCGAGAACCGCATGCTCAAGGCCTACATTCGCGACTGGCCGCAGGATGATGCGCAGACGGCGGCCAACCAGTCCCTGTCGCACCGCATCTGAGCCGCGCAGACGGGTGAAACCCAAGCTGGCCGGTCGGGACCCAGCCAGCCGCTAGCATTGCGGGTTGCACGCGCCCTCCATCGGGCGCCGATTCTGCCTGCATGCCCACGCCCACCCATCTGCTTTACCTGCACGGTTTCCGCTCCTCGCCCCACTCGACCAAGGCGAGACAGACGCAGGCGCGCCTGCACGCCATCAATGCCCGGCGCGCCGCTGCCGGCAGGCCGGCGGTGCACTGGCTATGCCCGCAGCTTCCGCCCTCGCCCAGGCAAGCCATGGACGAGGTGCTACGCAGCGTGGAAGGCGTCGAGCCCGCGCGGCTGGCCCTGGCCGGCAGTTCGCTGGGCGGCTTCTACGCCACCTACCTGGCGCACCGCCTGGGTTGCCGCGCCGCGCTGCTCAACCCCGCGGTGAACCCGGCGCGCGACCTGCGTGCGCAGATTGGCGTGCTCACCGCCTGGCACGATCCCGGCACGTCGTTCGCCTTCACGGCCGAGCATGTGCATGAATTGCGCGATCTGGAGGTCGGCGACCTGTCGCTGGCCGTCCCCGATCCCTGGCGCTATCTGGCCGTCATCGCGCGCGACGACGAAGTCCTGGATTGGCGGGAAATGGCCGCGCGCTACGCTGGAGCGCAATGCCGCATCGTGGACCACGGTGGTCATGCGCTGGTCAACTACGCCACCGAACATCTCGATGCGGTGCTCGATTTCCTCGGCATCGGCGCACCGGCCTGAACGGGCACCTTCCTCGTCACCATTCCTGGAACCATTCACCATGCGTCTATCGACCAAGATCGCCATCGTCACGGGCGCCGCACAAGGCATCGGCCTGGCCACGGCGCGCAAATTCGCCCA
>JAKAFC010000153.1 GCA_021818065.1 Pseudomonadota bacterium | reverse complement strand
CGCCAGACTGCATGGTCGAGCCCGGCACGTAAAGGATGAAGCGGGTTTCGTCGCAGTTCCAGGCCATGGCCGTGGGGTAGGCCGGGGCGACGCACAGGTTGTTGAAGTCCTTGACGCAATCGGTGATGCGGGTGATCTTGACGCCGAAGTCGGGATCGGTCACGGTCTGCCCCTTGGCCGGCTTGGCCAGACTGCTGTAGGGCACGGGATTCATGCCGCGCTGGGTCAGACCCGCGGAAAGATCGGTGCCAGAAGCGATGGGACCAGCGGTCGGAGGCGAGGGCGAGGATGTTGCCGGGGCAGACGGACTGCTGGCGGAAGCCACCGCGCTGGAACTGCCACCACTGCCGCCGCACGAGGACAGGGCGCCGACCGCGGGCAGGGTCAGGAGCGATTTTTTGATGAAGCGACGTCTGGAGGGCAGCATGAGCGTTCTCTGAAGAGGGGGTAACGGGCAGGCCTCAGGGCGTTTCGCGCAAAGCTGGATTGGCGGCAGCGGCGCGACGATCTGAGGCCCACGACAGCAGGGCATTCTTGGCCGGGGCTTCCCAGTAGCGGTAGATCAGCAGGGACATGCCGACCAGCCCAGCGGCCAGCACAGGCGCCAGCAGCGCCGACGCCGCAAGGTCTTCCGAACCGAGGTGTTGTCTGACGATATCGAGAATGGCCACGCCGATCGACTGGTGCAACAGGTAAAGGCTGTAGCTCGCCACGCCCACCGCCGCCAGCGGGCGGTATGCCAGCCATGCCACCCAGCGCGGCCGCAGCAAAAACGCCAGGAACACGGCGTAACTCAGGGCGATGACGATGAAGTAAGCCAGCGTCCCGGCGTGTGAGCCGAGCCGCAGTGTGGCCAGCGCCGCGGCGGCCTCCACCAGCAAGACCCAGCCGACGCGTTTGCCCGTATGCGCGTACAGCGCATAAAAGCCGATGCCAGCGGCAAACCAGGGTAGCGAACTGAGGGCGAAGATGAAATCCAGGCTCCAGAGGTGCGGCAGATCGAGCGCCCGCATGGCTAGGTAGAGCAACACCAGAGCACCGAACAGCCAGGCGAAGGCGGGCACAAAACGCTTGGGGCCGAAGCCGAAATACACCACGCTCACCCAGAAGTAGAACTTGACTTCGACGAACAGCGACCAATACGCCCCATCCACTGCCGCAAACGGCGTGCCGAACGCCTTGCTCCACAGCAGCGGGTCGCTGAAGGTCAGGCTGGGGAGAAAGTCGCGCCAATGTGGGACGAATGCATCTTGCGGCAGGGCATGCAGAATGACGAAACTCAGTAGCGAGCACAGCAGCATGGTGGGAAACAGCCTCGAAAACCGCTTCCAGAAAAAGTTGCCGATGCTGCGACTACGAAACAGCGTCATGCTGATGACGAAGCCGGAAATGATGAAAAACAGCTGAACGCCCATGTCCCCGTACCGGAATAGCCAGAAATGCGCGCCAACGCTGCCGTAGGGATACAGGTCGTTGGCCGACAGCGGGGGCGTCCAGCGGACAAAATAGTGGTAGCCGATGACCAGCAGAATGGCGACGGCACGCAGGCCGTCGAGGACGTTGAGGCGATGCTGCTCTTCCATGGTCGGACAGGGGGCGGGAGTCGGTGGGAGTTGTCGCCAGAGTGGCGCAACTTAGGTCAAACCGGGGACATTGAACACCCCCCGTTCCAGCCACCTGTTGCCACGATGCAGCAGCGTGCGCCCGCATGACGCGGGGCCGCAAATGGATGCCGCCCCACGCTGGCGGGGCGGCAGAGACAGCCATCAGTTGGGTTTGTACGCCGGCAGCTCGATCACATAGGTATCGACCGAGGCATTCGGGTTGATGACCGGCGCCTTGGGATTGGCGTTGCCCCAGTCGCTTTGCACCAGAATGCGCGTGCCGCTCGGGCTGGGCGTCACATTGGTCTGCGCCCAGTAGTTGTTCACCGGGGCATTGCTGTAGTGGCCGGTGCTGCGGTGGTGCGCTACGCGGAACACGGCGCCGGTGTCGACGTTGGCGATGCTCACTTCCTGGTCAATGTAGGTCTGCGGGTTGGCCACCGGGGCGGTGTTGCTGCCGTTGTTCGCCGTGCTGCCGTAGGGCGAGCCGGTCACGCCCATGGCCACCCAGCCGGGCATCTTCCACGCCCCCGAGCTGATGAGCGTGCTGGTGCGCGGGTAGCCGTCGCCCTTGCTCATGCCGATGACGGTGGACACCGCGCCCGTGGTGAGGTTGGCCACCATCAGGTTGCCGCTGCCGCTGGGGCCGTCGTACTGCGTGCCCACCAACAGGTCTTCACCCTTGGCGTTGATCGAGCTGTCGAGGTGCTCGATGGCGTCGAACTGCACGGTACGCACGATGTTGCCGTTGAGATCGAACACCACGGTGGTGTGGTTGGCCCAGTCCGGCCAGGCCCAGCCGCGGCCCGATTTCAGCGGGAAGGGCGTGGTGCCGCGGGCCTGCGCCAGCGGAATGCCGTTGTACTTGGTGAGTTTGCCGGTCTTGGCGTTGAAGCCGAAGGCGTTGAGCCCGAGCTGGCCGCTCACGTTGGGAATGCCGCCGGCACCCAGGCCCCACAGCTCCAGGTCGCCGCCGCTGTAGAACGGGTAGCCGGCGCGCACTGGGCCGGTGGTGGGCCAGCCTTGCGCCTTGATGAGCGGGGCAAAGTCGAAGACCACGGTCTGCGCGCCGGTTTCGACGTTGATTTCCATCATGCGCATGATGATGGTGCCGCTGGACTCCCGGTTGTCGATGTACATCAGCTTGGACGGATCGGAATGGCTCCAGTAATACTGCTCGATGTCGGGCGGGTTGATGGGCAGGAACTTGATGAAGGCGTAGGTCTTGCCGTCGAACATGGCCCAGCCCTGCTGGCCGCCAGACTGCGCCCCGGTGACATACAAAATGAAGCGCGATTCGTCACAGTTCCAGCCCTGGGTGGTGGGATAGGCGGGGATGACCACGTTGGCCTTGAAGTCGGCCAGGCCATCGGTGATGCGCACGATGTTGGTGCCGGGGAAGTCCGGGTCAGCCACGCGCTGGCCCTTGGCGGGCTTGGCCAACGGCGAGAACGGGCGCAAGGCTTTGCCGTAGTCGATCAGCCCACTGGCCATGTTGACGGTCGTGGGGGCGCAGGTTGTCGCGACAGGGCTCGGCGCAGGTGTCGGCGTCGGAGCAGGCGTCGGAGCTGGCGTCGGAGCTGGCGTCGGCGTTGTGCTCGAAGTGGACTGCTTTTTCCAGGGCCAGCGCAGCCGTGCTGCGTCCGCCTCGGCGGTCAGCGTTGGTTGCTGATCGGTTTGCGCCGCGGCGACCGCGCCCGCACCGTTGGCCGCGGAAGCGTTCCCGCCCGAGGCCATATCGCCTGCGCCCCCCCCGCCGCACGCCGAAAGAAGGACCGAGGTCCAAAGCGCAGCGGTCGCCGCTTTCAAAATGGATGTTTTCATGGCAACTCCCTCACATGGGCGCTGCACCATCGCGGGTTTTTGCTCCACACTGGCGACAACGCGAACAACTTGGCGCGGCAGTAGAAGGATTTCTGCTGGGCGCCGCAACACAACGCGATAAAAAAGACGTTTTGTTACATATGAACGACACGAAGGGACTGTTTTGAAGATCCGCCGCATGCGTTGATGTTTATCGCAACACGGTAGGCAGCGGAGCCAGCAAAAGTTCCCAACACGAGGTTGTGATTGTCGATTTTTCCCGGTGACCGTGCGATCGGCGCGTGCTGACCCCGCGCATCAGAAAATACGGATTTGTTTGTCAGAAAATTCTGATAGTCTCCGTAAAACCGAGGAATGATTGCCGGATTCACCGTTCCTGGCCCATGAGGGTATGGTTTGATGACCAATTTTGACGCCAATGCCTGACAATGATCCATTCGTCCCCGCCGCCAATGCTGTGGCGTCGGCGCCGCTTGGCCGGGACAGTCCGGTTGACCTGCACGACCTGATCGAGGAGCTGCCGGGTTTTGTGTTCCGTCTGCGCCACGAGGGTGTTGCGCTGCGCTTCGACTTCGCCAGTGCCAACTGCCTGGCCGTGGTGGGTCTATCGGCCGAGGTGCTGCGGGCGTCGGCCAACGACTTCCTGGCCATGATCGAGGCGCAGGATCTCGCCGCGTTCCACGCCGGTCTGCAGGCCAGTGCCGCTACCGGTTTCTGGAATTGGGAGGGGCGGTTGCAGACGCCGCACGGGCAGAAATGGGTGAATGTGCGTGCCCGAACCCGTTCGCTTGGCGCGCTGGCGGTGGAGGCGGTGGGCATCATGCTCAATGTCACGCAAAGCCACCTGCGGGAATCGCAGTTGCTCAACTTGTCGACCGACCTGCGGCAAATCGCCTCGCATCTGGAGTCGGTGCGCGAAGCTGAGCGTGCCCGCATGGCGCGCGATCTGCACGACGATCTGGGGCAGGTGCTCACCGCCTTGCAGATGGATGTAGCGCTGTTGCGGCGGCAGGTCGGCGCGGGGCAGGCGCAAGAGCTGTTCGGCAACGTGGACAAGCTGATTCAAGCCGCAGCCGAAGCCGGGCGGCGCGTGGCGGCCGAACTGCGCCCCAGCGTGCTCGACCTCGGGCTCAAGGCGGCGTTGCGCTGGATGGCCGAGCAACACGCCCGCCGCTATGGCATCCGGGTGCACACCGAGTTGAGCGACTGCGGCACGACCGACGAACTCATCGCCACCGAGTTGTTCCGCGTGGCCCAGGAGGGGCTGACCAACGTGGCCCGTCACGCGCACGCCCGACAGGCCTGGGTGCGTTGCAGCGATCGCGGAGGGGGCCGGGCGTGCATTTCGGTGGAAGACGACGGCGTGGGCTACGCCCCGCAGGCGGTGCCTGGCAGCCGTCCGTCGCTTGGGCTGCGCGGCATGCGCGAGCGCGCCGCGGTGTTCGGCGGCAGCTTTCAGCTCGACCAGTCGCCACATGGCGGGGTGCGGGTGATGGTGTGCCTGCCGGTGGCCGAGGAGCCTGCCCGTGGATGAACTGCGCGTGCTCATCATCGACGATCATGCGCTGCTGGGGCAGAGCCTGGCGCGGTTTCTCGGTTCCAGCAGCATGCACGCGCTGTGGTGCGGTGACCTGACGCGGGCCATGCAGGCCATCCGTGAGCAGCCCTGGAGCGTGGTGTTGCTCGACCTGTCGATGCCCGAAGGCAATGGCCTGGATCTGCTCAAGCGCATCAAGGCGCAGCAGCCGTCCCTGCCGGTGCTCATCCTCAGCATGCACCCCGAGCAGCAGTTCGCCCTGCGGGCTCTGCGCGGCGGCGCGGCGGGCTATCTGACCAAGGGCTGCAGCCCCGACGTGCTGGTCGAGGCCATCCACAAAGTGGTACAGGGCGGACGCTATCTGACCCCGGGCGTGGCCGAGCAACTGGCCAATTACATGGACGATGGAGAGGCTGCCGAGGTGCCGCATGCCCGGCTGTCCGACCGCGAGATGCAGGTGTTCATGCGGCTGGTGGAGGGCAAGTCGGTCAATCAGGTGGCCGATGAGTTGCACATCAGCTGCAAGACCGTCAGCACCCACAAGACGCGGCTGATGCACAAGCTGGCCCTGACCAACGACGCCGATCTGGTGCGCTACGCCATGCACCAGGGCATCGTGCGCTGAATCCGTGCCCCCGCACGTGCGCGGCGCGGTTTTTATACTGCCGCTGATGCACACCCCATTTTCGTCCGACCGCGCCATCGAGTTGGCGCGCGACACCCTGTCCATCGAAGCCCAGGCACTGCTTGCCCTGCGCGAGCGTCTGGCGGCGCCGCCGCTGGCGGCCGCGTTCGCGCAAGCGGTGCAGCGCATTCTGCACAGCCCCGGGCGCGTGGTGGTGTCGGGCATGGGCAAGTCTGGCCATGTCGGGCGCAAGATCGCTGCCACCCTGGCGTCCACCGGCACCCCGGCCTACTTCGTGCATCCGGCCGAGGCCAGTCACGGTGACCTAGGCATGGTGACCAAGGACGACGTCTTCCTGGCCCTGTCGAACTCCGGCGAAACCGAGGAACTCACCCGCATCGTGCCGCAGGTGAAGCGGCTGGGGGCGCTGCTCATCAGCATGACGGGCCGCACCGACTCCACCCTGGCGCGGCATGCCGACATCTTGCTCGACTGCGCGGTGGAGCAGGAG
>JAKAFC010000152.1 GCA_021818065.1 Pseudomonadota bacterium | reverse complement strand
CTTGCCGATCGACCAGCCGGTGAAGGTGCCTTGCTGGGCGTACTGATCGATGTCGTGGGCCTTGGTGACCCAGGCTTGCCGACCCCAGCTCTCCATGTCGAGATCGCTGGCGAAATCCAGCGTGTGCCCGATTTGGTTGAATTGGGTCGACGTCCTCTACACCACAAGTTGCCGAAGGCTATAGCTATTTGATCTGTGGTTCCAGACGTGACACATTCGGCGGGCCCTTCCGGGTAAATACGAGCGAAGGCGAACCTAAGTCATTGAAAAATATGCGCTAGACCTAGCTGTTAATCCGTAGGTCCCTGGTTCGAGCCCAGGTCGAGGAGCCAAAAACCCTTTAGTTTCAAGCCCTTGTCGGAATTCCGCGCAGTCCGCCGGTGAAAACCGGAAACCTTGCAAAGGAACCGACATGAACGCCACGACGTTTCACGCTGTTGCGCCGGATGTTGCCGCATCTGCGCTCACCCTGGCCGAGGCCGCCCAGCGCTACTTCGACGCCTACACCGCCGCCGACCACGCGCGGTCGCGGCGTATCGCTGCCTGGGTTCGCCTTCTCGGCGCCCAGCCCCTGCAGTCCATTACCCCCGATGATGTCGACCACGCCATGTCGATCCTGGCGCGTGAGCCTGCGAAGGTGTTTTCCGGCCGCGACGCGGACGGCAATCCGATCTTTCGCCGCACCCATCTGGGCACGCGCAGCGGGTCGACCCTCAACCGCTACCTGACCGCGCTGGGCGCCCTGTTCACCTGGGCGCGCCGCACCCGGCTGCTGCCGCGCGGTTTTGAATCCCCCACACGGCACGTCGAAAAACTCCCGGAAAACCGCGGCCGGGTCCGCTACCTGACCGACGAGGAACGCACCCGGCTGCTGACCGCCTGCCGCGCCTCGTCCTGGCCGCGGCTGTACGCCATGGTGCTGCTGGCACTCACCAGCGGCGCGCGCAAGGGGGAACTGTTGTCCCTGCGCTGGTGCGACGTCGACCTCGATCGCGGCGAAGCTGTGCTGCAGGACACCAAGAACGGCGATCGGCGCGTGCTGGTGCTGCTTCCGGCCGTATCCGAGGAGCTGACCCGGTTCGCCCCGCGCGACGCCCGCACCAGCCTGGCGCTGGTGTCCCGCTCGCGCCTGCGGCCGTCGCAACCCTATGCCGTCTCCGGCGTGTTCCGCGAGGCGATGCAAGCGGCAGGCATCCGCAACTTCCGGTTTCACGATCTGCGACACACGGCCGCGTCCTACTTGGCGCAGCATGGCGCTTCGCTGCTGGAAATTGCCGCCACCCTGGGGCATCGTCAGCTAGGCATGGTGCGGCGAAATGCCCACCTCAATACGTACAGCCGTCGCGCTGGCTAATGCCATGCGTGCGGAAAACCTCAGTCATCGTTATGCCCGCTTCTCCATGACCCAAGGTCGACATGATCTGGACCCGTGCAACCCTCGACTGCGTGTTGGCTCTCTTCCTAGAAAACGCGGAAGTCTCAGTTTTCAGCCTGTCTATTCAGCGCGTGGACCTTACGCCTGCAAGCAAGAAAGACTGGAAGTAAGACCGCACCAATTCCGAAAAGAACAAAGCCCATGAGATCATGGGCTTTGTTCATCGCATTGGCGGAAAGGGAGGGATTCGAACCCTCGGTAGGCTTGCGCCTACGCCTGATTTCGAGTCAGGTACATTCGACCACTCTGCCACCTTTCCGTGTTCTGGTGCGTTTTGGCGATCGCGGTAAACACATAAGTATATCAGTTCTGCGGGCTCAATTGAGCCAATCCGCCGAGGTAAGGCTGCAGAGCCTTGGGGATGTCGATGCCGCCGTCTTCGCGTTGATGATTTTCGAGGATGGCGACGAGGGTGCGGCCCACGGCGAGACCGGAGCCGTTGAGGGTGTGGACCAGTTCGGTTTTGCCGCCCTCCCCGCGGTAGCGCGCCTGCATGCGGCGGGCCTGGAAGGCTTCCATGTTGGAACACGAGGAGATCTCACGATAGGTGTTCTGCGCTGGAAGCCAGACCTCGATGTCGTGGGTGCGGGCGCTGCCAAAACCCATGTCGCCCGTGCACAGCACGATGGTGCGGTACGGCAGTTCGAGACGTTGCAGGATGCTTTCGGCGTGCGCCGTGAGTTGTTCGAGCGCGGCTGCCGAGGCGTCAGCGCGGGTGATCCAAACCAGCTCGACCTTGTCGAACTGATGCTGGCGGATAAGGCCGCGCACGTCGCGGCCGCCGGAGCCAGCTTCCGAACGGAAACACGGCGTGTGGGCGACGAACTTCAGGGGCAACTCGGCACTGTCGAGAATCTGCTCGCGTACCAGGTTGGTCAGCGGCACCTCGGCGGTGGGAATGAGGTAGTGAGCTTGGCCATCGCCATGCCGCACGGGAAACAAGTCTTCCTCGAACTTGGGCAGTTGGCCCGTGCCACGCAAGGCCTGCGCCGACACGATGTAGGGCACGGCGGCCTCGGTGTAGCCATGCTCGGTGGTGTGGACGTCGAGCATGAACTGCGCCAGCGCGCGATGCAGCCGCGCGACCGGACCGCGCAGCACGGCAAAGCGTGAGCCGGACATGCGGGCCGCGGCCTCGAAATCCAGGCCGAGCCCGGCGCCGACATCCACATGATCGCGCACGGCGAAGCCGAAACTGCGCGGCGTGCCCCAGCGGCGCAGCTCGACGTTCTGGGTTTCGTCTGCACCGACGGGCACATCGGGTGCGGGCAGATTGGGCACGGCCATAAGCACATCGTGCAGTTCGGCCTGCAGGGCCTCGAGCCGCGCGGCATCGGCGTCCAGGTCTTGCTTGATGCGGGCGACCGCATCCATGATGGGGGCGACGTCTTCGCCCTTGGCCTTGGCCTGGCCGATCTGCTTCGACAACTGGTTGCGCTGGGCCTGCAAATCCTCGGTGCGCTTTTGCAGGGTTTTGCGCTCGGTCTCTAGTGCGTCGAAGCGGGCTACGTCGAGATAGGGCTGCGGCGACTTGCGCGTTTCCAGTCGGGCGAGGACTTGCGGCAGGTCTTTGCGCAGCAGAGTGATGTCGAGCATGGTGAACAGTGGGAGGAGAAAGCCACGATCGTCGCGGCAGATGGAAGGAATGCTTGGGTGTGAGAGCGTGCCGCGCGATCAGTTGCCGGTCTTGACGGCAAGCCCGCGTGGCAGGGGGAACTGGACGGACTCGGTCACACCCGCCACGTTGCGCACGGAGACGGCACCGAGTTGCTTGAGGCGTTCGACCACTTGCGCCACCAGGGTTTCGGGGGCCGAGGCGCCTGCGGTGAGGCCGACATGGCGCGCGCCCTGCACCCACTGCGGCAGCAGATCGTCGGCGCGATCGACCATGTAGGCGGGTTTGCCCATGCGCTGCGCCACCTCGCGCAAACGGTTGGAGTTGGAACTGGCGGGGCTGCCGACCACGATGAGCACATCGACCTGCGGGGTCAACAGCTTGACCGCGTCCTGCCGGTTCTGCGTGGCGTAGCAGATGTCCTGCTTCTTCGGCTCGTGCACCTGCGGAAAACGCCGACGCAACGCAGCGACGATGCCCGCAGCGTCATCCACCGACAGCGTCGTTTGGGTGACGTAGGCCAGGGGCGCGTCCAGCGCGATGGGCAGGCGGTCCACGTCCTCCACCGTCTGCACCAGATGAATCCCCTCGGCCTGGCCCATGGTGCCCTCCACCTCGGGATGCCCGGCGTGGCCGATCATCACGATCTCCAGCCCTTGCTGGCGCATCTTGGCCACTTCCACATGCACCTTGGTGACCAGCGGACAGGTGGCGTCAAAGACTTGAAGCCCCAGGGCGCTGGCCTGGGCCCGCACCGCCTGCGACACGCCATGCGCCGAGAACACCACGGTGCCCCCGGTGGGGACGTCTTCGAGGTTTTCGACAAACACCGCCCCCTTGGACTTCAGATCATCGACCACATAGGTGTTGTGCACGATTTCGTGCCGGACGTAGATGGGCGCACCGAAGCGCGCCAGGGCGTGTTCGACGATGTCGATGGCGCGATCCACGCCGGCGCAGAAGCCGCGCGGGTTGGCCAGGAGCACCTGCGGGCCGTCGATAGGGGGGCGGTCTTGATCCATGGGCGAAGGCGCGTGTTCACAGCACGGCGAGAAGGTGCACTTCGAAGGTGGCGGGACAATCGGCCAGCGGATGATTGAAATCGAGCAGCAGCGCCTGCATGTCGGCCTCGCGCACCAGCGCCGTGAGCAAACCGGCCTCGCCATCGACACTTGTGGGCAAGCGCAGGCGCAGCACATCGCCCACCTGCGGCTGCGGCCCGGGGCGCTCGCGCGCGGTTTCCACCACCTCGCGTGACACCCAGCGCAGCAAGCCGGGAATGCGCGCGCCGAACGCCTCGCCAGGCGCCAGCTCGAAACGGGTGCGCGTGCCTTCATCCAGGCCGAGCAGCAGCGCCTCAAGCGCCGGGCTGAGCTGGCCTTGGCCGAGGGTGAGCGTGGCGGGCGTGCCACCGAAGGTGTTGACCACATCGACACCACCCGGATCGGCCAGGCGGTAATGCAAGGTGAGATAGGAATCGGGCTGGACGCGGGGCACGGTGGAGGGCGGACAGGCAAAATGCCGCAGGCATAACGCAACCTCGCATTTTAGGTGGAACCCCGCATGGCCACGCGCATCGCCGACCTTCCCGCAGACGCCCGACCCCGCGAAAAATTGCTGGCGCGGGGGCCGCAGGCGCTGTCCGACGCCGAGTTGGTGGCCATCGTGCTGCGCACCGGCGTGCGCGGGCAGAGTGCCATCGACCTGGCCGCTGGCCTGCTCGACACCTTTGGCGGCCTGCAGGGCCTGCTCAACGCCCCGGCGGCACCGCTGCGCAAGGTCAAGGGGCTGGGGGCGGCCAAGTACGCCGAGATCGCTGCCGTGCTCGAACTCGCCCGCAGGGCGTTGAATGAACAACTCTGCCAGCGCCCCCTGCTCGACTCGCCCGCTGCAGTTGGCGACTATTTGCGCCTCTGGCTGGGGCATCAGGCGGTGGAGATTTTCGCCGCGCTGTTCCTCGACACCCGCCACCAACTCATTGCCGCCGAAGAACTGTCGCGCGGCACGCTGGCCCACACCAGCGTCTACCCGCGCGAAGTCGTCAAGGCCGCGTTGCGTCTCAATGCCGCCGCCGTGATCCTGGCGCACAACCACCCCAGCGGCAATCCCGAACCCTCAGCCGCTGACCGCGCCCTGACTCAGACGCTGCAGTCCGCACTGGGTCTGGTGGACGTGCGCGTGCTCGATCACTTCGTGGTGACGCAGCACAGCGTGCTCTCGTTTGCCGAGCGAGGGCTGTTGTGAAGCGCGGCAACCGATCGGCCCGTGACAGCCTGCAAACCTTGCACGCGCTGCGCCAGCACCTGCGACAGTTACCGACCAGCCCACAGCCCGTGGCCCCTCCCCCGCAGACCCCGCCACCCACCGCCGAGCCAGACGACAGCGCCCTGTTCCGCCAGGCTGCGGCGGGCACCCGCCCGCTGGAGCGCCCGACCGCCCCGCTGCCGCGCGGCTTGCAGCCGCCACGGCCTGAGGCGTTTCCCCTGCAGCATGTACTCGACGAGCAGGCGGTGTTGCGCGAAGCCATGTCCGATGTGCTCGATCTCGATCATCTGCTGGAAACCGATGCCGAGCTGTCGTGGCGGCGCGCGGGTGTCGGCGCCGACGTGTTGCGCAAACTGCGCCGCGGGCACTGGGCCATCCAGAGCGAAATCGACCTGCACGGCCTGCGCCGCGACGAGGCCCGCGAAGCTCTGGGACAGTTTTTGCGCACCGCCCTGCTGCGTGAATGGCGCTGCGTGCGCGTGATCCACGGCAAGGGGCTGAGTTCGCCGCAGCGCGAACCTGTGCTCAAGCACAAGGTGCGCGGCTGGCTGATGCAGCGCGACGAAGTGATGGCCTATGTGCAGGCCCGTCCCAGCGATGGCGGCGCCGGGGCCCTGGTGGTGCTGCTGCGCGCGGCCAGACGCGCGCCACGGGGCTAGGGCCTGTTCACGCGATTTGTGCGCCCGCGCCGGGGTCTGGGCGGAGGCAATGCGAGGCGCAGGCCGCGCCGTGGTGGTGGCCACCACAAGCGGACTGCAACGTGGCAGTGCGCCGCCCAGACCCCGGCCCAAAGGG
>JAKAFC010000151.1 GCA_021818065.1 Pseudomonadota bacterium | reverse complement strand
ATGCGGTCACCGAACAAGGTGCCGATGAGCGAGGAAATGGGATAGGCGAAGGCGATGACAAAGGTGTACAGCAGCGACTTGGGAATGTCGATGCCCTTGGCGATGAGGTAGGTGGGCGCCCAGCTGGCGAAGCCGTAGTAGCCCACGGTCTGCAAGATGTTGAACAGAATGAGCATGACCGTGCGCTTGCGGTACGCCCCCTCCCACAGTTCGCCCCAGCGCGCCTTGAGGTGCTGGGCATCGCCAACAAAAGCCTTGGGTTCGGGCAGGAGCTGGCCGGTTTCGCGTTCCACCTGCTTTTCGATACGGCTGAGAATGGCGTCGGCCGCGTTGTGCCGTCCCTTGTCCTCCAGCCAGCGCGGCGACTCGGGCAAGCGCAGCCGGATGAACCAGATGACGATGGCTCCCACCGCACCGATGATGGCGACCCAGCGCCAGCCGTCGAGCCCGGCGATCTGATGTGGCACCAGCAGCCAGCCGAGAAACGCCACCACCGGCACGGCGCTGAAGGTGATGAACTGATTCATCGCGAAGTAAGTCCCCCGCCGCGCCTGCGGTGCCAGTTCCGACACATAGGTGTCGATGTTCACCATCTCCAGACCGATGCCGATGGAGGCGATGAAGCGCCAGATGTCGATGCCCATGGCCGTATGCTGAAACGCCATGATGAGCGTGGCGATGCAATACCACAGCAGGGCCCAGGTGTAGACCACGCGCCTGCCGTAACGATCCGACAGCCAACTCACCACCAGCGTGCCCACCCAGAGCCCCAGGAACAACGAGGCGACGAAGCTGGCGATGCCCTCGAAGCCGAACAGCCCCTTGGTGGTCGCGGTGAACAAGCCGCTCTTGAACAAGCCGGGGGCGATGTAGGCCGTGAGAAACAGGTCGTAAAACTCGAACAGCCCGCCCAGCGACAGCAGGATGACCATGTTGCGCACCGTTTTGGACGGTGGCAGCCGGTCGATGCGCGCGGCGATGGTGGGCGCGCCATGGTGTCCCGGGCGCGGCGCGGCCGCCGGGGCTCCGGCGCCAGTCTCGGCGGGAAGGGTGGACATGCTCGTCTCCTGGTTGGGTTTTGCAGCCATGATGGCGGCAAAACCCCGCGGGAACGGTGACGAGTTGTTTCAGACCAACCGGGGTTTGTTCAGCCCTGCTGCCCGCCACCCGCGCCGGGCTGCTTGAGCAGTTGCGCCCACTCTTCGAGCTCGCGCGGTTCGCCGAACAGATAGCCCTGCATGTGCTGCAGCCCCAGGGTGTGCAGGGCGCCGGCGCACTCGCGCGTTTCCACCCCTTCGGCGACGACGTTGATCGACAGCCGCTTGGAGAACTCGACCAGGGCGCGCACGATTTCGGCGTTGCGCGCATCCTTGGTGACGTCGGAGGTGAAGCTCGCCGGAATCTTGATGTCGCTGGGGTCGAGAATCTTCAGGTACTCGAACGAGGCATAGCCCTCGCCGAAATCATCCATCGCCACCCGCACCCCGGCCTTGCGCAAGGATTGCACGTTGCGCGCCACGCTGGGAAACGCCGGGATGGCGCGGCGCTCGGTCACCTCCACCATCAGGCGCTCGGGCGCCCAGGAGTAACGCTGCAAGGTGTTGTTGATGTGCTCGATCAGCGCCGGATCGCCGATCTGGTCGGCCTCGATGTTCACCGAGATGTAGCCATTCCACCCGGTCCAGTTCGACAGCACGCGGGCCTCGGAAATGGCTTCTTCCATGACCCAGAAGAACAGCTCGCTGGTCTGCGCCGGGGTGAGCTGGGGCAGGAACATCAGCGGTGAATGGCGCTTGGGCGCGTCTTCGGCGCGCCAGCGAAACAGCACTTCGAGCCCGACGACCTGGCCGCCAGGAAAGCTCACCTGCGGTTGGTACACCAGCGCCGGCGCCCCCGCCCCGGCATGTGCGGCTATTTCAGAAAAAACGTCGCGTTCCACGATGCATTTGCCGCTGTAGTGAAGTGACAAGCCTGAATGATTCCGGCAGGTTAGCATGGCTTTTGAAGAGTTCCTATGCGAACTTGCAAGTGCTGTGCCGCCAGACAACGCCCGGCACGGTGTTCCACCCACCGACACGCTGCCATGCAACACGCCATGTCCCCGACTTCCCTCACCGACGGTCCGCGCTACCGCGTGGTGCTCGCTGACCCGCAGGCGCACCAGTTCGCCGTCGAACTCGACCTGTCCGAGCCTGCGCCCAGCGGCCAGGCGTTCTGGCTGCCGGTGTGGATTCCCGGCAGCTACCTGGTGCGCGAGTTTGCCCGCCATGTGCTGCACGTGCAGGCCTGGTGCGGCGACAAGCCCGTGGCGGTGCGCAAAATCGCCAAGAACCGCTGGCGCGTCGCACCCTGCAGCGGGCCGCTGCGCCTGCGCTACCGCGTGTATGCCTTCGACTTGTCGGTGCGCACCGCATACCTCGATGGCAGCCGCGGCTTTTTCAACGCCAGCAGCCTGCTGCTGGCGGCGCAAGGCCGCGAGCAACAGACGCATACCGTGGACATCGCGCCGCCCGACTTCGCCCCGCACTGGACGCTGGCCACCACCCTGCCCGCCCTGGTTTGCGACGCCAGCGGCTTCGGCACGCGCCAGGCCCGCAGCTACGACGACCTGATCGACCATCCGGTGGAGATGGGCGATCTGCTGCGGCTGGAATTCCGCGCCGGCGGCGTGCCGCACCAGATGGTCATCGCCCATGGCGCGGCGCTCAAGGATGCGGTGGACGGCAAGCGGCTGGCGCGCGACCTGCAGCGCATCTGTGCGGCGCAGGTCGCGCTGTTCGAGCCGCGGCGCAAGCGCGCACCCTTCGCCCAGTATCTGTTCCAGGTGGCGCCGACCGCCGACGGCTATGGCGGCCTGGAACACGCCGACAGCACGGCGCTGATGTGCTCACGCCGCAGCCTGCCCCACCCTCGCATGCAGGCGGCCGACAGCGATTACCGCGACTTTCTCGGCTTGTGCAGCCACGAATACTTCCATGCCTGGAACGTCAAGCGCATCAAACCGCAAGCCTTCACCCCCTACGACCTGGAGCGCGAAAATCCCACCGCGCTGCTGTGGCTGTTCGAAGGCTTCACCGCCTACTACGACGACCTGATGGTGCTGCGCGCCGGGCTCATCACCCCGCAACAATATCTCGACGGTCTGGCGCGCACCATCAGCGCCGTGCAGCGCACGCCCGGGCGCACGGTGCAAAGCGTGGCCGAAGCCAGCTTCGACGCCTGGACCAAGTACTACCGTCCCGACGAGAACACCGCCAACGCCACGGTCAGCTACTACCAACTCGGCGCCATGGTGGCGCTGTCCATCGACCTGCGGCTGCGCCGAGAGAGCAGCGCGACGCTGGACGACCTGATGCGTCTGCTGTGGACCCGCTACGGCCGCGCCGACGCCCCGCTGCGCGCCCAGGGCGTGGCCGAAGACGCCCTGCCCGCGCTGCTCGGCGAAGTCAGCGGTCTGGACTGGCGCGGCTTTTTCCGCCGCCATGTCCACGGCACGGTCCTGCCGCCGCTCAAGGCCCAGCTCGGCGCCTTCGGCGTGGCCTGGCACGACGACCAGGACAGCGCGCTCGACGCCCTGGGTCTGGCGGTGCAGGAGCAGGCCGGCGGCTGGCTCGCCGTGCAACGCGTGCGCAACGGCGGCTGGGCCGAACGCGCCGGGCTGGCCGCGGGTGACGTGCTGGTGGCGCTCAACGGCGAGCGTGCGCGCAAGAGCCTGCTCGAGCATCAACACACCCTGGCGCGCCAGGGCGATGTCTGGCGCATCACCACGCTGCGGCAAGACCTGCTGCAGCATGCCGAGGCGCCCTGGTTCGCGCTGCGCCCAAGCCGTGTGCAACTGCGCCTGGCCGCCAAACCCGCCGCGGCGCAACGCCAGCGCCAGGGCGCTTGGCTGGGCACCGCCTGACGCACAATGCCGCCATACAACAACCCACAGGAGACCCGCATGCAGACGCAAGCCGACGACGCCCTCATTCTCACCGCCACCCACGGCCGCGTGGGCCTCGTCACCCTGAACCGGCCGAAGCAGCTCAACGCCCTGAACGACGCCCTGATGGACGCGCTCGGCGCTGCTCTCACTGCCTTCGACGCTGATCCCGCCATCGGCTGCATCGTCCTCACCGGCAGCGACAAGGCTTTCGCCGCAGGTGCCGACATCAGCGAAATGGCGCACAAGACCTTCCCGGCCAGCTATACCGAAGACTTCATCTCGCGCAACTGGGAAGCGGTGATGCAGACGCGCAAGCCGGTGATCGCCGCCGTGCGCGGCTACGCCCTGGGTGGCGGCTGCGAACTGGCCATGATGTGCGACCTGATCATCGCCGCCGACAACGCGCAGTTCGGCCAGCCCGAGATCAAGATCGGCATCATTCCCGGCGCGGGTGGCACACAGCGCCTGACCCGTGCCGTGGGCAAGGCCAAGGCCATGGATCTGGCGCTCACCGGCCGACTGATGGACGCGCTCGAAGCCGAGCGCAGCGGCTTGGTGGCGCGCGTGGTGCCGCTGGCCACCGCCCTCGACGACACTCTGGAGATGGCGCAGACCATCGCCGGGTACTCGCAGCCCTCGGTGCGCATGGTCAAGGAGTGCATCAACCGCGCCTTCGAAACCCCGCTGGCCGAAGGCCTGCGTTTCGAGCGCCGACTGTTCCAGTCGCTGTTCGCCACGGCCGACCAGAAGGAGGGCATGGCGGCGTTCCTGGAAAAACGCAAACCTCTTTTCACGCACCGCTGATGCGCTATACTGCGCGGCTTGTTTGCGAGTTGGCGCTTTAGCTCAGTCGGTTAGAGCGACGGAATCATAATCCGCAGGTCCGGGGTTCGAGTCCCTGAAGCGCCACCAGTTTTTTCTTTGCACCCTTCAGGTTCATTTCTTCGCGCCGAGTCCTGTGGGCGCTGATCAAGCCCATGCACATCTGCCTGGGCTTTTTTGTTTTGGCATGCGTGCAAACCGGCGTGCTCCCCTGCGGGATCTGCCCAAGGAGTCTGCCATGAAGCCTCAACCCTTGCCCCGTCGCCGCGTCTTGCGCACCGTCCGCTGGCTCGCCGCCCTGGCGCTGGGCGGCATGGCCGCCGCACAGGCGCAGACGGTGTATCCGTCGGGAAGCCAGCAGGGCATGGCGGCATTCGGCGCGTTTTCGCAGGTGAGCATCAACTGCCGCGACTACACCCTGGGACCGGGCGTGCGCGTGCTCGATGCGCAGCACCGCCTGGTGCCCTCGAACCAGCTCGACGGCAGGCAGAGCCTGGTGGTGTTCCAGACCGACGCCATGGGCAATGTGTTCCGCATCTGGCTGGTCAAGCCCGAGGCGGCGGCCCAGCTTCAGGTGCCCAAGGCGCCGGGGCAATGCGGCCTGTTTTTCAGCAACTGACTGTGAGCCGCCGACCCACGGCGTGACGCGATGAAAAAGGTTTACATCAAGACCTTCGGCTGCCAGATGAACGCCTACGACTCGGCCAAGATGGCCGACGTGCTGGGCGCGGCCGAAGGCTACGAGACAGCAGCCACGCCGCAGGAGGCCGACCTGATTCTGCTCAACACCTGTTCCATCCGCGAAAAAGCGCAGGAAAAGGTTTTCAGCGATCTCGGTCGGCTGCGCGAGCTCAAGGCCGACAAGCCCGATCTGCTCATCGGCGTCGGCGGCTGCGTCGCCAGCCAGGAAGGCGAGGCGCTGGTCAAGCGCGCGCCCTATGTCGATCTGGTGTTCGGCCCGCAAACGCTGCACCGCCTGCCGCAACTCATCCATCAGCGCCGCGCGCAGGGCCGCGCCCAGGTGGACATCAGCTTTCCCGAGATCGAGAAGTTCGACAACCTGCCGCCCGCGCGGGTGGACGGGCCCAGCGCCTTCGTTTCCATCATGGAAGGCTGCAGCAAGTATTGCAGCTACTGCGTGGTGCCCTACACCCGCGGCGAGGAAGTGTCGCGCCCCTTGGTGGACGTGCTGGCCGAAGTGACCGAGCTTGCCGCCCAGGGCGTGCGCGAAGTGACGCTGCTGGGGCAGAACGTCAACGCCTGGCAGGGCGACGGCCCCGACGAGGATTTCGCCTTTCTGCTGGAATGCGTGGCCGAGATCGACGGCATCGCGCGCATCCGCTACACCACCAGCCACCCCAAGGAATTCACCCAGCGCCTGATCGACGCCTACGGCCGCATCC
>JAKAFC010000150.1 GCA_021818065.1 Pseudomonadota bacterium | reverse complement strand
CGAAACCGCGATGCAGTTCTTCACCCGCGCCGGCGCCGAAATCGGCGTGGCCTCGACCAAGGCCTTCACCACCCAGCTCGTCGCGCTGTACCTGCTGGCCGGCGCCCTGGCCCGCGCCAAGGGCCGTCTCAGCGAGGCCGACGAAACCGCCATGCTCACCGCGCTGCGCCACCTGCCCGCCGCGGTGCAAAGCGTGCTGGCGCTGGAGCCGCAGATCATCGCCTGGGCCGAGCAGTTCGCCCGCCGCGAAAACGCCCTGTTCCTGGGCCGCGGTCTGCACTACCCCATCGCCCTGGAGGGCGCACTCAAGCTCAAGGAGATCACTTACATCCACGCCGAGGCCTATCCCGCGGGGGAACTCAAGCACGGCCCGCTGGCGCTCGTGACGGAAGCCATGCCTGTGGTGGCCGTGGCGCCGAACGACACCCTGCTCGACAAGCTCAAGAGCAATCTGCAGGAAGTGCGCGCCCGCGGCGGCGAGTTGTATGTGTTTGCCGACGCCGACGGCCAGATCGAAGCCAGCGACGGCGTGCACCTCATCCGCCTGCCCGAGCACTACGGCGCGCTCTCGCCCATCCTGCACGTCGTGCCGCTCCAGCTTCTGGCCTATCACACGGCCACAGCGCGCGGCACCGACGTGGATAAGCCGCGCAACCTGGCCAAGAGCGTGACGGTGGAGTGAAACGCCGAGGGGCGCAGGGTCGCAGGCGCTGCCCCCAATCGACCGCCCCCTACACGCCCGGAACCCTCCGGGCGTTGTTCATGGTGCGCGGGGACTCTGGCGCAAGGATTGCACCAGGGCGTACACCGCGCCGCCCGACAAACCCAGCTTGAGCACGCGCCACAGCAGGTTCCGGCCGAGACGTCGGCGCAGCAGGAGTGATGCCGCCGAGCCCAGCAGCGAGCCGAGGTAGGGGTGGCTGCCGGTGAAGCGCAGGGCGCGCAGCAGACCGTCCAGCGGATTCAAGCTGCCCAGCCCGCTGCCCCGCAGCGCGTGCCGCGCCAGTTGCCCGGGAGTGACCTCGCCGCGAAAGGCTTCCAGCGCCTGGGCGAATTCGACGCGCTCGACCGCCATGCGCGCCTGCAGCAGTTGCTTGCGGATGGCGGCGGGCAGTTGCCGCGAGGAATCGTGCGCGTTGGGCGTCATGGTGGTGCGGGCGAGGCCAAATCAGGGCTGGCTACGCCACAGCGCGCTGTCCTTGGCGAACTCGGCGCGCGTGGCGGCAAACGGCGTCGGCGCGTTGCGCACGGCCTGGCGCAGACGCCAGACGCTGTACGCGGCCACGGCGGCATACAGCAAAAAAAGCACGGTCAGCGTCTGCCAGTGGCCGCGCTCCCAGAACAGGATGACGAGCAGCGCGGTGAGGCTGCCCAGCGCCAGCAGCGCAAAGAACACCGCCACCAGACCCAGCAGCAGCAGGGTTTGCAGCCGCGTGCGTTCTTCCGCCAGCTCGATGCTGGCGAGTTCGATGCGGCTTTGCAGCATGGCCGAGCCGCTGCCCAGCAGACGCTGCCAGGCGGCCCCCAGGCTGGAGGGCGTCTCGGACGGGGACTGCGCGGAGTCGGCCATGCCGCGGTGCTCCTCAGCGGCCGCGGTTGATCAGCAGGCCGATGGCCAGACCCACGGCCGCAGCCATGCCGATGGCCTTCCACGGATGGTCGTGCACATAGTCGTCGGTGGCCTGGGCCGCCGCCTTGCCGCGCTCGACCACGGCGTCCTGCAGGTCTTGCGCCTTCTCCGCCGCCTGGCGCAGCAGCTTCATGCCGCGGCGCTGCAATTCGGCGGCTTGCTCACCACTGCTGGCCGCAGCCTGCTTGAGCAGATCTTCGGCGTGATCGATGACGAGAGCGACGTCAGACTTGATGTCTTGCACGGATTTGGTCATGGTGAACTCCTGGAAGGGTTGAGAACGACACTGCTGCAGTCCATCTTAGCCCGATTGCAAGCTGATGTTTCAGAAGGTGTGAACCAATCCGGCGTGGCCAAGTAGCGCGTCCCAAGGGTTCCAATCAAGGCGCCAAGCACAGCCGTGCCCGTCGGCACGGCGCGCATTGGTAACGCAGAGTGGGGCCCTTGGGGCGCGATGAAGGGCCATGGCGGATTGGTTCACACCTTCTTAGTGCAACATCCCCGAGGTTCAGGGCCGCAGCGCCGCGACCAGCCGCGCCGGATGCAGGAACAGATCGAGCGCGGCGCCAATGTCGGGCGCCACCAGGTGGGCCGCCGCCAGCGTCTGGGCGTGGCTGCACTCCGGCCCCAGCACCGCCACCCCCAGGGTGGCCAGGCGCAGCATGTCGACGTCGTTGCGGCCATTGCCCACGGCGGCCACGCCCGCGGTGCGCAGCGCCTGCACGCAGGCGGCCTTGTCGGCACCGGTCTGCACCACCCGGTGCCGCACCCCGAGTCCGGCAAGGGCCTGCGCCACGGTGCCGTAGGTGTCGCCGGTGAGCACCTGCACCTCCAGCACCGCGGCCAGCTCGCCCAGCCGGGTGGCCAGGCCGTCGATCAGCCGACCGTCGCAGGCCAGCGTGCCGTTGAAGTCGAGCAGCAGATGCTGCAGTTGCAGCCGCGGCGCGCCCGGAATTGCAATGTCGAGGCTCATGCCGCGCTCCCGCGGATGCGCTGCACCAGGCTAGTGGTGGAGCGGCCCTCGACAAACGGAATCGCCACCGCCCTGCCCTCCCAGGTGCGCACCAGCGCGGTTTCGGCCAGCGACTCCATGACGTAGTCGCCACCCTTGGCGTAAATCTCGGGCCGCACGCGGGCGAGCAGCGCCAGCGGCGTGCTCTCGTGAAACAGGGTGACCAGGCTGACGCTTTCCAGCGCAGCCAGCACGGCGGCGCGATCGTCCTCGGGGTTGAGCGGGCGCTCCGGGCCCTTGCCGAGCAGGCGCACCGAGGCATCGGCGTTCAGCCCCAGCACCAAGCTGGCGCCCAGGGCGCGGGCCGCGGCCAGGTAAACCACATGCCCGCGGTGCAGGATGTCGAACACGCCATTGGTGAACACCAGGGGCCGCGGCAAGGCGGCCAGCCGGGCGTCGAGTTGATCGGGGGCAACGATTTTGTCGAGGAAGTGCATGGGCAGAGCTTAGCCGCTGTGCGTGCCACAAATGACACCTCGGGCGTTCACGTTTTTTCACCCCTGCATCAACAAGACGCCGATATGATTTTGGTCAATTCAAATTTATTTATCGATGGATCCGCGCCTGCTCGCGGAGTCGAGAAAGCGAGTCGCCCCGTGTCTTCCGCCCTGCTTGGTCGCCTGCGCATGTTCTGGCAGAACCTCGATCCGATGGTGCCCATGACGCTGGTGGGCGCGCTGGTGGGGTGCATCTCGGCCATCGCGGTCGAGGGCTTTCGCCAGGCGATGTACGCCATCATGCGGCTGTACTCGGAGCAGGAGCACCTGGTCGCGGCGGCGGCGGGCTTGCCGCTGTGGGCGCGGGTGGTCATTCCCACCGTGGGCGCCACGCTGGGCGGGCTGGTGATGTGGGCCGGGCATCGCTGGATCAAGCGGCCGCGCGGCCCGGAATACATGGAGGCGGTGCTGGTGGGTGACGGCGTGCTGCCGCTGGGGCCCAACCTGACGCGCACGCTGTCGTCGCTGGTGGGGGTGAGCAGCGGCATCACCATCGGCCGCGAGGGCACCATGATCCAGTTCGCCGCCCTGGTGTCGTCGCTGCTGGGTCGGCTGGCCCGCACCGATGCCGCGCACCGCCGTCTCATCGTCGCCTGCGGTGCCGCCGCCGGTTTTGCCGGGGCGTATCACGCGCCCATCGCCGGCACGCTGTTCGTCGCCGAAATCATCCTGGGCGGGCTGGCGCTGCGCGAAATCGCCGCCGTGCTGGTGGCCGCGGTGATGGGCGAGTTGACCACGCAGGCGCTGTTCGCCACCGGGCCGCTGTACCTGTCGCACACCATCCCGGTGGTGGGCTTCTCCGATCTGCTCGACGCCGTGTTCATCGGCCTCATCGCCGGGCTGTCGGGGCCGGCGTTTCTCTGGCTGCTCGACACCGCGCGCAAGCGCTATCAGCCGCTGATCAACTTTCTGCCGCTGCGCATGGGCCTGGCCGGGCTGCTCATCGGCCTGCTGTCGATGATCCGGCCCGAGGTCTGGGGCAATGGCTACAGCGTGGTGCAGTCCATGCTGGTGGACCATTGGGCCCTGTCCACCCTGGCGCTGGTGTTCGTGCTGCGCATCCTGGCCGTCACCGCGGCCAGCGCCGCCGGCATTCCGGGCGGCGTGCTCACGCCCACGCTGATGCTGGGCGGCGCCATCGGCCTGATGGTGCAGCACACCGCCCTGCTGGGCGACGCCACGCATGCCCAGGCCTTGTGGGTGCTGGTGGGCATGGGCAGCCTGCTGGCGGCCACCACGCACGCCCCGGCGATGTCTGCCATCATGGTGTTCGAGATCACGCGCAACTACAACGTGGTGCTGGCAGCGATGCCGGCCTGCGTCGTGGCCTCGGTCATCGGCAGCCTGCTGCGCGAGCGCTCGGTGTACGCCGAAGCGCTGGGCCTGAAGGAAGGCAGCAGCCGCACCACCTCGCTGTTCGACGCCATCACCGGCCGTCACCAAGCGCCGGTGCCCGAACCCGAGGCCGCGCCGCCCGCACTGGAGCGCAAGACCACCGAGCCGCCGCAGCCCTGAACGCGGGCCGCTGCGGCACAGTCAGGCCCCCGGCGACGGCGTCTTGGCGTGATGCGAGCGCCAAGCCGCAACCGCAGGCGCCAGGTCCTGCAAGGCCTGCGTGACCAGCACGCCTTCGGGCAAGCGGCGGCGCAGCACCGGGTGCGAGCCGCCGACCCAGAGCGCCACGCGGCGCGGCAAGCGGTCGCGCAGCTCGGCCAAGGCGTCGAGCACCTGGGCGTTCTGCAGCAACGGCGAGAAGCTCAGCACCAGCACATCGGCGGCATGCGCCTGCGCCGCCATGATCATGTCGCCCAGCGGCAGTTGGGCGCCGAGCTGCACGCAACGGCAGCCTTCGAGCGCCAGCATGGCTTCGGCCATCAGCAGCCCCAGGATGTGGGGCTCCTGCGGCACGGTGGTCATCAGGATCCTGGGGCGAAGCTGACTGGTGTCGCCCTGGGCGATGGTGCCGATGGCGCTGCGCAGCACGCGCTGGATGACTTCGGAATACAGGTGCTCCTCGAACACCTGCAATTCGCCGCGCATCCACGCCGACCCCACGGCGCTGTTCAGCGGCGCCACCACATCGGTGACAAAGCGCCCCAGGCCCAGCCGCATCAACGTCTGCGACAGGGCGCGGCGCAGCAGTTCGGCGTCGTGCTGCTTGAGCAAGGCCAGCACCTGCACCACCTCGTCGGCATCGTGCGCCGGCGGTTCGTCGGCGGCCGCGGCAGGCGCCGCCGGGCTTGGCGCCGGGGCGGCATCCGCTGCGGCCTGACGAGTCAGGGCATCGAGTTCGGCAATGGGAAGGCCGACGATCTGCGCCGGACGATGACCACCGTCCAGAAGGCGTTTGATCAGGCGCAGCCGCTCCACCTGGTCGAGCGGATAAACGCGGTCGCCCGCGGCGTCGCGTTGCGGCTGCGGAAAGCCGTAGCGCCGCTCCCACACCCGCAGGCTGTCTTTGCCGATGCCGGTATCGCGCTCGACGGCAGCAATCCCCAGGAGCAGGGCCGAGCTGATGGTGCGGTCATTCATCGCAATGGGTGAACTGTCTTGGACAAAAAAGAGAAACCGTCGGGTTCAGTGCGGGCGAGATTTTTTGTCATCACCGAATCCGAACGTGGTTTTCTGGCGTATCGCCATGGTAAGCCCATCGGCCTGACCCTGATAACCCTACTCTTGTCTAGGACAAACCAGGTTGTCATTGGCATGCCTGGCGAACTCAAGCATCATTGTCCTAGACAAATTCATCCATTACCAGGAGTTGTCCATGTCCTTCATCCCCTTCCTTCGTCGTGCTGCCACGGCTGGCGCGCTTGGCCTCCTGGCCGCGTGGACCGTCTCTGCCGCCCAAGCGGCACCCGCTGACGCTCCGGCTACCGCGGCGGCGGCGCCTGCCACCTGCCCCACGCTGCTCAACAAGACCTTCCCCCGGCTGCAGGACGACAAGCCCGAAAGCCTGTGCCAGTACGCCGGCAAGGTGATTCTGGTGGTCAACACCGCGAGTTACTGCGGCTTCACCCCGCAATACAAAG
>JAKAFC010000008.1 GCA_021818065.1 Pseudomonadota bacterium | reverse complement strand
GGTAGCCCTTCGGCGGAACTTCCATGAAATCTTCACGTTCGATCCAGACTTGCGCCGTGAGGTCGAACTGCCGCCGCCCCATCTCGGGGTGCGCCGGGTGCACCGGCGCGTCGCAGGGCTCGGCGTGGTCGGGTTTGCCGAACACCACAGCCCAGTTGGTGAGTTCGAGCTTGAGCGGATCGAGCACGGCCATGGCGCGCGGGGCGCGGGCGTCGAGATCGTCGCGCAGGGCTTGTTCGAGCACGCTGTAGTCGATCCACGAGTCGGCCTTGCTCACACCGATGCGATCGGCGAACAGGCGCAGACTCTCGGGCGTGTAGCCACGTCGGCGCAAGCCCACCAGCGTGGGCATGCGCGGGTCGTCCCAACCGTCGACATGGCGCTCGGCCACGAGTTGCGCCAGCTTGCGCTTGCTCGTCACCACATAGGTGAGGTTGAGCCGGGCGAATTCGTACTGGTGCGGCCGCGGGCTGGCGACCAGGCCCAGCCGCACCAGGTGATCGAGCAGCCAGTCGTAGAACGGCCGCTGGTCCTCGAACTCCAGGGTGCAGATGCTGTGGCTGATGCACTCCATCGCATCTTCGATGGGATGGGCGAAGGTGTACATCGGATAGATGCACCAGGTGTCACCCGTGCGGTGATGGTGGGCGAAGCGGATGCGGTAGATCGCCGGATCGCGCAGGTTGATGTTGGGCGCGGCCATGTCGATCTTCGCGCGCAGCACCATGCTGCCCTCGGGGTGCTGACCGGCGCGCATTTCCTCGAACCGCCGCAGATTGTCCTGCGGGGAGCGCTGGCGCCACGGGCTGTCCACGCCCGGCTCGGTGAGGGTGCCACGGTTGCGGCGCATGTCGTCGGCGCTCTGCTCATCGACATAGGCCAGACCATCGTGGATCAGCGCGCAGGCGCAGCGGTACATGAAATCGAAGTCGTCGCTGGCGTAGAACAGGTGCGAGACGCCGCCCACGTTCCAATCAAAGCCCAGCCAGCGCACGGCGTCGAGGATGGCATCGACGTATTCCTGGTCTTCCTTTTCAGGATTGGTGTCGTCGAAGCGCAGGTGGCAGACCCCGCCAAAGTCGTGTGCCAACCCGAAGTTCAGGCAGATGCTCTTGGCATGGCCGATATGCAGATAGCCGTTGGGCTCGGGCGGAAAGCGGGTGCGGATGCGCGCCGGATCGGCCTGCCCCGCCGCATGCCCGGCGGCGTCAGCCGGGTGCCCGGCAAAGCGCCGGTTGGCATAAGTGCCTTGAGCCAGATCGCGCTCGATGATCTGACGCAGGAAATTTGAGGGTTTATCAGTAGATTCCATAGCCCTGCTATTTGAACAGGTCCGCCGGTTCTCTTGCTGCATTGCGCGTCGTGCGCCTCAGCCCATGTCAGCGTCCTGCTCGCCGTGCGGAAAACCCGTGTGGCTTGCGACACATTGAGGCTCACGACCTGCAAGGCTGCAGCCCACTTTCAATTTTTTTCGGGTGGTCGAAATTGGGAATGGCCACTCAGGGCATTGTCTGGCGACATCGCCGCAAAGGCAGCAGCCAGGGCCGTCTGCAGTTGTCATGCCGCACAAACGCATCGGCTTCAATTCCCTGCAGCCAAGTCGGGAAAAAAATCGCTGGACAAGTTGTCTCCATTTGTATCAAATAGTGACTGAGCCTTTACTGGCTCTTTCAGGGAGTGTGCAATTCACCCAGGTCGGCTTCGACCTGGGTTTTTTTTGTCCCCATTACGCTGTCATACCAGCGGCACCATGCCGCGAAGCGATGGCAACCTGGCTGAGAGACAATAGGCGCAGTTCACTGCTCACCCTCTGCCTCGCATGTCCACCACCACGTCTCCCCGCACCGATTGGCCGCACTCCATCGTGCTGCACAAGGTCTCCCGCATGCTCGAATTGCGCTACGACGACGGCACGCAGTACCGCCTGCCGTTTGAACTGCTGCGGGTGTATTCGCCCTCGGCGGAGGTGCGTGGTCATGGGCCGGGGCAGGAGACTCTGCAGACCGGTAAGCGCGAGGTTGAGATCGTCAGCCTGATGCAGGTGGGCAACTATGCGGTGCAGCCGCAATTCTCCGACGGCCACGACAGTGGCATCTACGCCTGGGACTACCTGCACTTCCTCGGTCAGAACCAGGAGACGCTGTGGGCCGACTATCTTGCCCGGCTGCAGGCTGCCGGGGTCGATCGCGACACGCCTATGGCCGAGAAATCGGCGTCCGGTCATCACTGCTCCTCTCACTGAAGCCGCCCATGTCTGAATCCAAATCCTCCGCCACCACCCACTTCGGCTACGAGCAGGTGGCCGAAGCCGAGAAGGCTGCGCGGGTGCGCGGCGTGTTCGATTCCGTGGCTCCGCGCTACGACGTGATGAACGACCTGATGAGCGGCGGCATGCACCGCGTGTGGAAGGCGTTCACCATTGCCGTATCCGGTGCGCGCGCAGGGCACAAGGTGCTCGACGTCGCCGCCGGAACCGGCGACCTCTCCCGCGCCTTCGCCCGCAAGGTGGGCCCCAGCGGCATGGTGGTGATGACCGACATCAACGGCGCCATGCTGCACGCCGGTCGCGACCGCCTGATCAACGACGGCGTGCTGGTTCCCACGGCGCTGTGCGATGCCGAGCATCTGCCGTTTGCCGATGCCACGTTCGATCTCGTGAGCGTGGCCTTCGGCCTGCGCAACATGACCCACAAGGATGCCGCGCTGCGCGAGATGCAGCGGGTGCTCAAACCGGGGGGCAAGTTGCTGGTGCTGGAATTTTCCAAGCCCTGGGCGCCGCTACAACCCGCCTACGATTTGTACTCCTTTCAGGTCCTGCCACGGCTGGGCAAACTGGTGGCCGGAGATGCGCAGAGTTACCGCTATCTGGCCGAATCCATCCGCATGCACCCCGACCAGAGCACTCTGGCCGACATGATGCGCGATGCGGGGTTCGGCCATGTCGATTGGCACAACCTCACCGGCGGTATCGTCGCGCTGCACATCGGTCAAAAATTTTGATGCGGCGCAATGCGAAATCGGTCGATTGAACTTTTTCTTCAATCTCGTAACAGAATGTCACCCTCCCTCGACTTTCTGGATTTCGCATGAAAACCACCGGTTTGCTCCGCAGTGTTCTCGCCTTGGGCCTGATGCTCACCCTTGCCCTGGGGGCCATGGATGCGCATGCCAAGCGCATGGGCTCGGGCAAGAGCATGGGCCGTCAAAACAATGCCGTGACGCAGCGTGAAGCCACGCCGCCGCAACAGGCCGCGCCCGCTGCCACGCGCCAGCAAGCCGCTGCAACGCCGCCCGCCAAACAACCCAGCCGCTGGGGCGGCATCCTCGGCGGTCTGGCTGCGGGTCTGGGCTTGGCCGCGCTGTTCCATTCGCTCGGCTTCGGCGGGGCGCTGGCATCCTTCCTCGGTTCTGCGCTGATGATCGGCCTGCTGGCGGTTGCTGCCTTCTGGATTTTCAGCTTGCTGCGGCGCAAGTCGGCGCCGAGCGCAGCGCGTCCGATGTCGGCGTCGCCCGTGCAGTATGCGGGAGCCGGATCGAGCGGTTACGGCCAGGCACCGCTGGGCGCCGAGGCGCAACTCCCGCCGCAGGGCACGGCTCATGCAGCCGCGCAAGCTCCTGCGGCACACATTCCGGCCGATTTCGATCAAGCCAACTTCCTGGCCAGCGCCAAGCAGCACTACATCCGTCTGCAGCAGGCCTGGGATGCGGCCGACCTGAACAGTCTCAAGACGTTCACCACGCCGGAGATGTTCGAGGCTCTGGCCGGCGAACTGCAGCAGCGCGGCATGGCGCCCAACAAAACCGAAGTCGTCACACTCGAAGCCTCGCTGCTCGATCTGCAGGAATTGCCCACCGAGTACCTTGCCAGCGTCGAGTTCTCCGGTCTGGTGCGCGAGGAAACCTGGGGCGGCGCGAGTCCGGTGCGCGAGGTGTGGAATCTGGTCAAGCCGCGCGATGGTTCCAGCGGCTGGCAACTGGCTGGCATCCAGCAAGTCGGCTGATTGCCTTCGTCCTCGAAACGCCGCGGCAGCGCAAGCGCCGCGGCGTTTTTCATGGCGGCTTACGCTGGACCGTGCCGGATTCCGGCAGGCTCCTAGAATGGGTCCGCTTCCCCACCGAACGATGCCACTTCCCGACTTCACCAGCCTCATGCCCGACGCCAGCACCGTCGCCAGGCGGCTTCAGACTGTTCTCCTGCCCGCGCTCAACCATCTTCTCGCCACCGATGCCCAGGCGCAGGAGAAGCTGCGCTCGCATCACGGCAAGAGTCTGGTGCTCAGCGCTCTAGGCGTCGATCTCGCCTGGACCGTGGGTGACCAGGGTTTGCTGCAAGCCGCCGATCAACCGGTCGACGCGCAGCAGGCGGACCTTCACATCGCCCTTGCGGCCGACGCGCTGCGCGACGCCATCGCCCGCCGCACGCCGCTGCGGCTGAGCGCTGCGCAGGTACGCGGCGACGCCGAACTGGCGCAGACGGTGTCGTGGCTCATGGCGCATGTGCGATGGGATGCGGAGGACGATCTGGCCCGGTTGATCGGCGACATCCCGGCACACCGCGTGGCGCGTGGCGGACAAGCCGTCCTGACACAGGGGAAGCAGCGCTGGGAACGCGCCCAGACCCAGGCCCGTGACTGGTTCGCCGCGAGCCCGCGTGCTTTGGTCAGCCGCTGCGAACTGGCGACGCTGCAAGACGCCGTTCGCGAGTTGCGCGACAGCGCGGCGCGGCTGGACAAACGTCTCGACCTGCTGCGCCGTCGGCTCGACGACAACGCCGCCTGAGCCGCCGATGCGTCGTCTTCTCCGTCTGCTGAAAATCCTCTCCGTCGTCCTGCGCCAAGGCCTGGACGAACTGGTTCTGTCCAGCTTTCATCGTCCGTGGCTGCGGCGCTTGAGCCGGGTCCTCACCGTCGGCCGTCCGCAGACGCGCCCGCGCGGCGAGCGGCTGCGTCTGGCGCTGGAGAGTCTGGGACCGATCTTTGTCAAGTTCGGTCAGGTGCTGTCCACGCGCCGCGATCTGCTGCCGCCCGATATCGCCGACGAACTGGCCAAGCTGCAGGACAAAGTACCGCCATTCGATTCGGCCACGGCGGTCGCCATCATCGAGCGGTCCTTCGGCAAGCCCATCGACAGCCTGTTCGCCAGCTTCGACCGCACGCCCGTGGCCAGCGCCTCCATCGCCCAGGTGCATTTCGCCACCTTGCCGCAGCGCCAGGGCGGGGCCGATGTCGCCGTCAAGGTGCTGCGCCCGGGCATGCACAAAATCATCGAGGAAGACCTGGCGCTGATGCACACCATGGCGGCGCTGATCGACCGGCTGTGGAGCGAAGGGCGGCGGCTCAAGCCACGCGAAGTGGTGGCCGAGTTCGATAAATATCTGCATGACGAACTCGATCTGGTGCGCGAAGCGGCCAATGGCGCGCAACTGCGCCGCAACATGGCCTCGCTCGAACTGCTGCTGATCCCGGAAATGCACTGGGATCTGTGCCGCAGCGATGTCATCGTCATGCAGCGCATGGAGGGCGTGCCCATCGGTCGCATCGACACCCTGCGCAGCGCCGGGGTCGATTTCAAGCAACTGGCCAAGGCGGGCGTGGAAATCTTTTTCACCCAGGTGTTCCGCGACGGCTTTTTCCATGCCGACATGCACCCGGGCAACATCATGGTGAGCCTGAAACCCGAAACCTTCGGGCGCTACATCGCCCTGGACTTCGGCATCGTCGGCACGCTGTCCGACTTCGACAAAGACTACCTGGCGCAGAACTTCATCGCCTTCTTCCGCCGCGACTACAAGCGCGTGGCCGAGCTCCACGTCGAATCGGGCTGGGTGCCCGCAGACGCCCGTATCGACGAGCTCGAGGCTGCCGTGCGCAGCGTCTGCGAACCGCAGTTCGCCCGGCCGTTGAAAGACATTTCGCTGGGTCAGGTGCTGATGCGGCTGTTCCAGGTGTCGCGTCGCTTCAAGGTGGAAATCCAGCCACAACTCGTGCTGCTGCAAAAGACTCTGCTCAACGTCGAGGGCCTGGGGCGCCAGCTCGACCCCGAACTCGATCTCTGGACCACGGCCCAGCCTTTTCTGGAACGGTGGATGAAAAGCCAGGTCGGCTGGCCCGCCTTCCGCGACAAGCTGCGCAACGAGTCCACCCGCTACGCGCAGTACCTGCCGGAAATTCCGCGCCTGCTGCATCAGGCGCTGCAGGCACACGACAAACGCGACGATCCGCTGCTGCGCGAACTGCTGCAAGAGCAGCGGCGCACCAACCAACTGTTGCAGACCTTGATGGCCTTTGTCGTCGGCTTCATCGTCGCTGTGCTGCTGATCGGTGCGATCGACGGCCGCTGGCTGCACGCGCTGTTCTTCTGACCCACGCTTCTCACCCATCCCCAGCCATGACCCCACCGCTCCTGATGCGCCACCTCACCGACGGCACGGCCATTCCCGCACTCGGCCTGGGCACCTGGCGCATGGGCGAGCGTGCCGATACCCAGGCCGCCGAAATCCTTGCTGTGCGCGAGGCGCTACGCCTGGGCTATCGGCTGATCGACACCGCCGAGATGTACGGTGAGGGCGGCGCCGAGACCATGCTGGGCATGGCGCTGCGTCAGGCCTTCGCCGCCGGTGAGGTGCAGCGCGAGCAGCTCACCGTGGTCAGCAAGGTCTATCCGCACCACGCCAGCACGCAAGGTGTGGTGCAGGCCTACGAGCGCAGCCTGCGACGCTTGGGTCTGGACAGCATCGATCTCTACCTGCTGCACTGGCGTGGCGACGAGCCCCTGGCGCACACCCTGGAGGGCTTCGCCCGGCTGCAGGCGCGCGGACTGATCCGGCATTGGGGCGTGAGCAATTTCGACGTGAGCGACATGGTCGAACTGCTCGCCTTGCCCGCAGGGCCGCACTGTGCCGCCAATCAGGTGTACTACAGCCTGGGCGCCCGCGGCATCGAGTTCGACCTGCTGCCCTGGCAGCGCCAGCGCGGCATCCCCACCATGGCTTACAGCCCCATCGACCAGGGCGCGCTCAACGACCATCCCGCCCTGTATGCCGTCGCGGCCCGGCACGGGGTGAGCGCGGCGCAGGTGGCGCTGGCCTGGGTTCTGCGCCAGCCCGATGTCATCGCCATTCCCAAGGCCGTGCACAGTGCGCATCTGCGCGACAACTTTGCCGCCCAGACGCTGCAACTCACGCCCGCCGATCTGCAGCAACTCGACAGCGTGTTCGCCCCGCCGCGGGGCAAGCAGCCGCTGGCGATGATTTGAGCCGCGCCCTTGCCCCGCGTGCGGGGCGTGGGCACAATGCAGAGGTTCCCTGCCTTCCCGACCATCATGTCCGACTCTCAGATCCGCGACACCCTGCAGCGCCTGCACAGCGTGCTGCAATCGCAGCCCCAGCTCGACCCCGAACTCAAGTCCTTGCTGCAAACCCTCGATCGCGACATTCAGCAGGCGCTGGAGCACAAGCAGCCGCAAACCACCAGCGATTTGTCGGAGCAAGCGCAGACCTTGGCCACGCGCTTTGCCGCCGAGCACCCCAACATCGATCTGGCGTTGCGCGAGCTGCGCAGTCTGCTGCTGGGCGTGGGTCTCTGAAAAGACCGCGTCAGCCCCCAGCTGCGAGGGCGCGGGCCATGCGGATGGCGGCAATCAGGCTGGAGGCATCAGCCCTGTCCTGACCGGCGATGTCGAATGCAGTGCCGTGATCGGGGCTGGTGCGCACGAAGGGCAGCCCCAGGGTGACGTTCACCCCCTCCTCGACACCCAGATACTTCACCGGGATCAAGCCTTGGTCGTGGTACATGGCCACCACCAGGTCGAATGCCCCGGGATGCTGCGGTGGGGCATGCCGGGCCCGCATGAACACGGTATCCGGCGGATACGGTCCGCTGGCGTCGATGCCCTCGGCCCGCGCCTGGGCGATGGCCGGGGCGATGACACGTGCCTCTTCGTCACCGAACAGGCCGTCTTCGCCGGCATGCGGGTTCAGCCCGGCCACGGCAATCCGGGGCCGCTCCAGACCCCAGGCCCGCGCCGCATGGTGCGTGATGCGCAGGGTTTGCAGCACGGCGTCGGTGGTCACGGCATCGATGGCCTGGCGCAACGCCATGTGCACCGTGACCAGCACGGTTTTGAGCTGCGGGTTGGCCAGCATCATGCGCACCGGCACGCCGCCGGCGAGGTGCTGCAAGATTTCGGTATGCCCCGGAAAGTGCACCCCGGCGGCATGCAGCGCCGCCTTGTGAATGGGGGCGGTCACCACCGCCGCCACCTTGCCTGCCAGGGCTTGCCTGGCCGCTGCCTCGATGCAGGCGAATGCCGCGGCACCGGCACGCGCATCCACCTGCCCCATGGGCAGATCGTCGGCCAGGCGCACCACCGGCACCACGGCGAGCGCGCCTTGCGGCACATCGGGCCATTCGGTCAGGCTGCCAAGCTCGACCACCACGGGACGGCTGCTGTCGGGCGCGAAGTGCATGGCGCGGGCCGTGCGCGCCAGCCACTGCGCGTCACCGAACACCACGCAGTCCTGCGCCGCGCCCAGCGCATGGGCCCGCACGATGGTCTCCGGGCCGATGCCGCAGGCGTCCCCCATGGTCAGGGCCAGCGGCGGGGTGTGGCGCCCCTCAGGCTGGGTTGTCGAGGTCGATGAAGACATGATCGAGTCCATGGTTGGCGGCCAGATGCTCGCCCAGAGCGCGGATGCCGTCGCGCTCGGTGGCATGGTGGCCGCAGGCGAGGTAGGTGATGCCCATTTCGCGCGCGAAATGCGCCGTGGGTTCGGAAATCTCACCGCTGATGAAGGTCTTGGCCCCGGCTTCCCACGCCGCCTCGATCCAGTCCTGCGCGCCGCCGGTACACCAGGCCAGCGGGCCGACGGCGGCGTCCGCGTCTCCCACCACCAAGGGCGTCCGGCCGAGATCACGGGCGACGGCCTGGGCCAACTGGCCCACCGTGGACTGGGGTGCACGGCCCAGACAACCCAGCTGCTGCTTGCCGAAGCGCCCCTGCACCGACCAGCCCAGACGTTTGGCCAGCATCACATTGTTGCCCACCTGCTCATGGGCATCGAGCGGCAGGTGATAGGCGAACAGGTTGAGGTCCGCCGCCAGCAGCAGCCCCAGGCGCTTGCGCTTCTGATGCACCACGCGCGGGTCTTCGCCGCGCCAGAAGTAGCCGTGATGCACCAGAATGGCATCGGCCCGCAGCGCAATGGCGCGCTCGATCAGCGCCAGACTGGCAGTGACACCAGTGACGATGCGCTGCACCTCCTCCCGGCCCTCGACTTGCAGGCCGTTTGGGCAATAATCGGTAAACCGCGCGCAATCGAGGAAGGTATCGATGTCGCGCTGCAACTGCGCTCTGTGCATGGTGGCCTTGAAGCAAGACGATGCGCCGCCATGTGGGAGGCTTCCCACTCGATTCCAAGGTATGCGACGCCTCTGGCTGCTATTTTCCCAGACTGTGACGATTGTGCTCGCCGCGCTGTTCGTCGTTTCCACCCTCAAGCCGCAATGGCTGCAATCCGGTGGACGCGCAGCGTTGCCCGCAAGCCAGCCGGCGGTGGTCACCATCCAGGCGGCGGCGGGCAACGCCCCACTGCAACCCGCCGTGGACAGTTACAGCACGGCGGCGCTCAAGGCCATGCCTGCCGTGGTGTCCATCACCACCTCCAAAACCCTGCGCCGCCTGCCCGGACAAGACCCCTGGCGGCGCCAGTTCCAGGGCAACCGCCAGCCTGCGGTGGGATTGGGCTCGGGCGTGATCGTCAGCCCGGACGGCTACATCCTGACGAACAATCATGTGGTGGAGGGCGCGGATCAGATCGAGGTCACCCTGGCCGATGGCCGCGAGGCCAAAGCCACCCTGGTGGGCCGCGACCCCGACACCGATCTGGCGGTCCTGCGCATCGCCCTAGTCAACCTGCCGGTCATCACCTTTGGCAACGATGCCAACGCGCGCGTCGGTGATGTGGTGCTGGCCATCGGCTACCCCTTCGGCGTCGGCCAGACCGTCACGCAGGGCATCATCAGCGCCCTGGGCCGCACCCAGCTGGGCATCAACACCTTCGAGAATTTCATTCAGACCGACGCCGCCATCAACCCCGGCAACTCCGGCGGCGCCTTGGTGGACGCCAGCGGCAATCTCATCGGCATCAACACCGCCATCTTTTCGCGCAGCGGCGGCTCGCTGGGGATCGGCTTTGCCGTGCCGGTGTCCACCGCGCGCAATGTGATGCAGCAGCTCATCACCACTGGCAAGGTGGTGCGCGGCTGGATCGGTGTGGAACCGCAGGACGTCACCGATCAGCTCGCCCGCACCTTGCGGCTGCCGCATCCAGAGGGGGTGGTGATCATCGGCGTGTTGCGCCAGGGGCCAGCCGACAAGGCGGGCATCAAGCCTGGCGACGTGGTGTTGGACGTGGCCGGCAAACCGGTGGCCAACACCGGCCAGCTGCTCAACGCCGTGGCCGCGCTCAAGCCCGGCAGCGAAACTGCCATCCAGATCCTGCGGGACGGCAAGCCGACGTCGCTGCAAGTGCGTGTGGGCGCGCGGCCGCAAAACCTTGGTCAGACCGCGCCTGCGGAAGACAGCGAAGGCGTGCTGCCGTAACGCATGGGATGTTGTTTCAGGACGCCGTCGACTGCGCGTCCTTTTCTTCGTCCGACGGTGGCGCCGAATACTTCACCAGATACTTGGCAGCAAGGATGCCGACCTCGAACAACAGAATCATGGACAAGGCCAGCGAGGTCTGCGACACCACGTCGGGCGGGGTGACGATGGCGGCGACGATGAACGCCACGACGATGAAGTAACTGCGCCACGACTTGAGCTGCTCCACCGAGACCAAACCAAAGCGCACCAGCACCATCAGCACCACCGGCACCTCGAACGCTGTGCCGAAGGCCATGAACATGGTGAGCATGAAACTGAGGTAGGCCTCGATGTCCGGCGCTGCGGTGATGACCTTGGGCGCAAACCCCTGGATGAAGGTGAACAAGCGCCCGAACACAAAGAAATAGCAGAACGCCACGCCCATGTAGAACAGCAGCGTGCTGCTGATGATCAGCGGCATCACCAGCCGTTTTTCGTGGGTGTACAAGCCGGGGGCGACGAAGGCCCAGATCTGGTAGAGCACCGCGGGCAGGGCAATCATGAAAGCCACCAGCAACGTCACCTTGATGGGCACGACGAAAGGCGAGATCACCCCGATGGCGATCATGGTCGAACCCCTGGGCAGGTGGGCGATCAGCGGGTGCGACAGCAGATCGAACAGCCCTGAGGGGCCGGGATAGATGGACAGCACCAGAAACACCACCCCGACGGCGGCAATCGAGCGGATCAGCCGGTTGCGCAGCTCGATCAGGTGCGAGACAAAAGGCTGCTCGGCTTCGGGGCTGTCCGGCGACACGGTTTTCTTGGGATCAGGCACGGGCGATGCACTCGTTTGCAAGAGGGGAATGGAACATCCCGGCGGCACCGGGAGCGAGACGACGCATCAGCGCTTGACGCGATAGCGTGCCATGCGCGCGGCTCCCGACAGCGCTTGGGTGCGCACCCGCGCTTGCCGTCGGTACCACTGCGGCACGGCGTTGCCCGGGAGTTTTTTGCGCCGCTTCGAGGGATAGTCGGGGCTGGGCAGCGTGGGGGCGGACAACCCATCGGCAATCGACGGTGGCGAATCGCCACTCAGCCCTGCGGTGGCCTCCTTCCAGGCGTCGTCAAAACTCCCCTGGACTTCGGCGACGTTGTCGGTCACGGTCTTTTTCATGTCCTGCGCCGCGGTTTCCAGCGAGGACTTGACGTTGCGCAGTTCTTCGAGGTCGATCTGGCGGTTGACCTCGGCCTTGACTTCGGCCAGATAACGCTGCGCCCGGCCCAGAAGATTGCCCGCGGTGCGTGCCACGCGCGGCAGCTTTTCCGGCCCGAGCACGACGAGCGCGACCACACCGATCAGGCCGAGTTCGGACATTCCGATGTCAAACATGGGCGGTCAAGGAAGTGGGAGGCACGGAGCCGTAAGAACGGAACATCAGGAACAAAAAACCGGCATTGCTGCCGGCCCGCAGGTTGCGGTTGCGCTCAGGAGGAGGACTTCTCCTTGGCTTGCACGTCGATCGCCTCTTTCTTGGCGCTGGCGTCTGCCGTGATCTGCTTGTCGGCCTCGGCGGCCTTGTCGTCGGCACTGGCATCGCGCATGCCGTCCTTGAAGCCCTTGACCGCGGAACCCAGGTCGGACCCCATGTTTTTCAGCTTCTTGGTGCCGAACACCATCATCACAATCACCAGCACGATGAGCCAGTGCCAAATGCTAAATGAGCCCATGATTTACTCCTTCGCCGCAAAAATTAAGGGGCCTGTTTTTTCCAAGGGCGGGGGCCGCCCATGACGTGCAAGTGCAGGTGAAACACTTCCTGTCCGCCATTCTGACCGGTGTTGATGACGGTGCGAAATCCGTCGTCGCAACCCTGCTCGCGCGCCAGACGGGGTACAAGCTGCAGCATTTTACCGAGTAAGGGCGCGTGTTCGATACCCGCGTCGAATAAAGACGGCAGATGCAGCCTGGGAATGATGAGGAAATGCACCGGCGCCGCCGGGTGAATGTCGTGAAAGGCCAGAATGTCGTCGTCTTGATACAGCAGCTTGGCTGGCAACTGGCCCGCGGCGATTTTGCAAAAAATGCAGTTGGGATCGGTCATGGCGCAAACCCAGGGTTCAGAGGGACGGATACACCGGCCGACGCTCGGTGAGCTTGAGCCAGCCTTTGACCACGCGGTAGATGGTCCAGAAATAGGTGATGCCCAGAATCAGGAAGCCCAGGCCGAAGACCCAGATCAGGGCGATGCCCAGCACCGACCAGACCAGAGCCCACCAGAAGGTGCGAATCTGCCAGCGCAGGTGATTTTCCACCCAGGTACCGCGGGCATCGTCGAGCTTGACATAGTCGATGATGACGCCGATCACCGCGGTGATGCCCCAGAAAAAGCTCAGCGCCTGCAGCACATAGACGGCCAGCGCCACGCTCTTGAGGCCGTCCAGGTCTTGGCTGCCGGGGGCGTCGATCACGGAATGCGGGTCGGACATCGCCAAAGCTCAGTTGGTTGCCGTGCGGGCGGCGAATTCGGCCAGACCCGAGCGCCCTTCGCGCCGCTCCAGTTCGGCCAGCACCTGCTGCGGCGTCAGGCCATGCTGGGCCAAGGCAATGAGGCTGTGGAACCAGAGGTCGGCGGTTTCGTAGAGAATCTTCTGCGGGTCGGCATCCTTGGCGGCCATGACCAGTTCCGTGGCCTCCTCGCCGATTTTTTTCAGGATGGCGTCTTCACCCTTGTGAAACAGACGGGCGACATACGAGGCGTCCGGGTCGCCACCGCGGCGGCTGGCGATGGTGGCATACAGCCGCGCGAGCACAGCGCCGGCGTCGGCCTCCGCCTCAGGAGGTGGCGGCGCATGGCTGGTGGTTTGGCCGTAAATCTGTCCCGGATCTTTGCGCACCGGATCGGCCACGGCCCAGTGGTCGTGATCCAGGCTGTTGAAAAAGCAGGATTCGCGACCGGTGTGGCAGGCAATGCCGCCAGCCTGCTCGACCTGCAGCAGCACCACGTCGCCATCGCAATCGAGACGGATGTCGCGCACGGTCTGCACATGGCCCGATTCTTCGCCCTTGTGCCAGAGTTTGTGCCGCGAGCGCGACCAGTACACCGCTTCGCCGCGCTTGTGGGTTTGCTCCAGCGCGTCGCGGTTCATCCAGGCGAACATCAGCACACGCCCGGTGTGCACATCCTGCGCGATGGCGGGGACGAGACCGCGGGAGTCCCACTTCACTTGATCGAGCCAGTTGTTCATGGTGCGCATCTTAGTCCGCGCTGGCAGCACTGCCGCCGAGCGGCGATGCAGCCAGGCACGCAGCAGGCTCAAAGCGACAGATCGGGGCGCATGGCGATGCCGCGCGCCGCCAGATGCTGCTTGGCTTGCCCCACGGTGTATTCGCCATAGTGGAAGATGCTGGCAGCCAGCACGGCATCGGCATGGCCCTGCAGAAAGCCCTCGGCGAGGTGGTCGAGGTTGCCGACGCCCCCGGAGGCGATGACCGGCACAGTCACCGCATCGGACACGGCGCGCGTCAGCGCCAGGTCGAAGCCGCTCTTGGTGCCGTCGCGGTCCATGCTGGTGAGCAGGATTTCACCGGCTCCGGCGCGTGCCATGTCCACGGCCCACTGCACGGCGTCGAGCCCGGTGGCCTTGCGGCCGCCGTGGGTGTAGACCTCCCAGCCACCGCCTTCGCGACGCTTGGCGTCGATGGCGACGACGATGCACTGTGCGCCGTACTTGGCCGAGGCGTCGGCGATGAGCTGCGGATTGGCCACGGCGGCGGAGTTGAAACTCACCTTGTCGGCGCCGGCGTTGAGCAGGCGGCGCACATCGTCCACACTGCGCACGCCGCCGCCCACGGTCAGCGGGATGAACACCTGCGAGGCCACGGCTTCGATCTGGTGCAGCAGCAGATCGCGCGCATCGCTGGTGGCGGTGATGTCGAGAAAGGTGAGTTCGTCCGCGCCTTGGGCGTTGTAGCGCGCGGCGATTTCCACCGGATCACCGGCGTCGCGCAAGCCGACGAAGTTGACGCCCTTGACCACGCGGCCACCGTTCACGTCCAGACAGGGAATGATGCGTTTGAACAGCATGGTCAGCGCGCGAGGGGCCGGGGTCAGCGGCTGCTGACGTAGCGTTGGGCGGCGGCGAAGTCGAGCGCGCCGGTGTAGATGGAGCGGCCGCAGATCACACCTTCGACTCCACTGCTCTCCACCGCGCAGAGCTTTTCGATGTCGCCCATGCCCGCCAGCCCGCCCGAGGCGATGACCGGCACGTCGAGCGCTTCGGCCAGGCGCACGGTGGCGTCGATGTTGATGCCGGTGAGCATGCCATCGCGGCCGATGTCGGTGTAGATCACGCCCTCGATGCCGTAGTCCTGGAACTTGCGCGCCAGATCGGCGACCTCGTGCCCGGTGAGTTTGCTCCAGCCGTCGGTAGCCACCTTGCCGTCGCGGGCGTCGAGGCCGACGATGATGTGGCCACCGAAGGCGCTGCAGGCATCGCGCAGGAACCCGGGGTTCTTCACGGCTGCGGTGCCGATGATGACGAAGCTCAGTCCCTGATCGAGATAGGCCTCGATGGTGTCGAGATCGCGGATGCCGCCGCCGAGCTGCACCGGGATTTCATCGCCCACCTCGTCGAGGATGGCGGTGATGGCTTCGGCGTTGCGCGGCTTGCCGGCGAAAGCGCCGTTGAGATCGACCAGATGCAGGCGCTGCGCCCCCTGATCGATCCAGTGCCGGGCCATGGCGGCAGGGTCTTTCGAGAACACAGTCGCACCCTGCATTTCGCCTTGTTCGAGGCGAACGCACTGGCCGTCCTTGAGGTCGATAGCCGGGATGAGCAGCATGATGTCGGGGCAGAAAAAGGAGAGGGATAGGAGCAGGGAGAGCCGGGCCGCTCAGGGCGACCAGTGCAAAAAGTTGCGGTAGAGCATCAGCCCGGCATCCGCACTTTTTTCGGGATGGAACTGGGTGGCAAACAGATTGTCGCGCGCCACGGCGCTGGCAAAGCGCACGCCGTACTCGGTCGTACCGGCGCTGTGACCCTGCTGTTGCGGCGCGGCGTAGTAGCTATGCACGAAGTAGAAGGCCGCGCCATCAGGCACGCGGGCCCACAGCGGATGCACCCGATCGTTCGCATCGCGCCCCTGCCACACCGTGTTCCAGCCCATGTGGGGCACCTTGTAGCGGCTTTGGTCGGGCTGCAGTTGGCCGTCGAGATCGAAGCGCAACACCTGCCCCGGAATCAGGCCCAGACCGTCCACATGGCCTTCGGTGCTGTGATTGAGCAGCATCTGCATGCCAACGCAGACGCCGAACAGCGGCTTGCTCGCGGCAGCCTCGAGCACGGCCTCCTGCAAGCCCGACTCGCGCAACTGACGCATGCAGTCGGGCATGGCGCCCTGCCCTGGCAGCACCACACGATGGGCGGCGCGCACCACGGCGGGGTCGGCGGTCACGATGACGCTGACGTCGGTGTCGGTTGCGGCATGGGCCACGGCCTGGGACACCGAGCGCAGGTTGCCCATGCCATAGTCCACAACGGCAACACGTTTCATCGGATCAGGGGATCGAGCGGAGAAAAGGGAGTCGCGGCACGTACGCCAAGGCAAGGCAAATTTACAGCGAACCCTTGGTCGAGGGAATCACCTCACCCATGCGGGGATCGCGCTCGGCAGCGGCACGCAGCGCGCGACCGAAGGCCTTGAACACGGTTTCGCACTGGTGATGGGCGTTGTCGCCGCGCAGGTTGTCGACGTGCACGGTGATGGCGGCGTGGTTGACCAGTCCCTGAAAGAACTCGCGCGCCAGGTCCACATCGAACTCGCCGATCATGGCGCGGGTGAACGGCACATGCCAGATCAGGCCGGGACGCCCGGAGAAGTCGATGACCACGCGGCTCAGCGCTTCGTCGAGCGGCACATAGGCATGGCCATAGCGGCGAATGCCTTTTTTGTCGCCCACGGCGCGGGCCAGCGCTTGCCCCAAGGTGATGCCCACGTCCTCAACAGTGTGGTGGGCATCGATGTGCAGGTCGCCCTTGGCTTGGATGTCGAGATCGATCAGCCCGTGGCGCGCAATCTGATCGAGCATGTGGTCGAAGAACCCCACCCCGGTGGACAGTTTGGACACACCGCTGCCATCGAGATTGATGGCCACGGCGATCTGCGTCTCGGCAGTGTTGCGGGAAACCTGGGCAGTGCGCATAAGGGGCTGGAACGAAAACGGCGGGCGACAGGCGCAATCGTAACGTCAGCGCGGCGGCACCGTCTGCGCGGCGATGGCGTCGAACGCGGCGAGCAAGGCATCGCACTGCTGCGGCGTGCCGATGGTGATGCGCAGAAAGTCAGCAATGCGCTGCGGCCGGGCGAACTGCCGCACCAGGATGCGATGCTCGCGCAACTGCGCCGCCAGCTGCGCCCCCGCGTGCTGCGGATGGCGCGCGAACACGAAGTTGGCCGCCGAAGGCAAGACCTCGAAGCCGCGCGCCTGCAGCCCGACGCAGAGCGCGTCGCGGCTGGCCTGGATGCGCGCGCTGGTGTGCGCCAGCCACGCGGCATCGTCGAGCGCCGCGGTGGCACCGGCCAGCGCCAGCTGGTCCAACGGATAGGAGTTGAAGCTGTCTTTCACCCGCACCAGGGCGTCGATGAGTTCGGGATGCCCGAGGGCGTAGCCGACGCGCAGCCCGGCGAGCGCCCATGCCTTGGACAAGGTGCGGATGACCAACAATTGCGGATGGCGCTCGATCAGCGTTGCTACGGTCTGCGCGCCGAAGTCGACATAGGCCTCGTCCACCACCACCACCGAGTCGCGGTTGGCGGCAAGCAGCCGCTCGATCTCGGCCAATGGCAGGGCCATGCCGGTGGGGGCGTTGGGGTTGGGAAAGATGATGCCGCCATTCGGCCCGGCGCCCAACACATCGTCAACCGCCAGCGAAAAGTCGGGGCGCAGCGGAATTTCGCGCGTGGCGATGCCGTACAGCCGCGCGTACACCGGATAAAAACTGTAGGAAATGTCGGGGTGCAGCAGCGGCGCGGTGTGGCGCAGCAAGGCCATGAAGGTGTGAGCCAGCACCTCGTCCGAGCCATTGCCGACGAAAACCTGGTCGGGGCGCAAACCGTGGTGGCGGGCGATGGCCGCCTTCAGACCGGTGGCCTGCGGATCGGGATAGAGCCGCAGGTCGCCCGTGGTCTGCGCGGCGATGGCTTGCAGCACGCGGTCGCTGGGCGGGTACGGGCACTCGTTGGTGTTGAGTTTGATCAGCCCGTCGATCTTGGGCTGCTCCCCCGGGACGTAGGGGGTGAGGTCATGGACGACGGCGCTCCAGAAGCGGCTCATGGCGGTTCGGTCTCAGCGTAGACGCAGTTCGGCGGCGCGGGCGTGGGCGGTGAGGCGCTCGCCATGCGCCAGCACACTGGCAATGCGGCCCAGGGTTTGCGCGCCCTCGGCGCTGACCTCGATGATGCTGGAGCGCTTGATGAAGTCGTACACCCCCAGCGGCGAGGAGAACCGCGCCGTACCCGAGGTGGGCAGCACATGGTTGGGCCCGGCGCAGTAGTCGCCCAGCGACTCGGAGGTGTAGGCGCCGAGGAACAAGGCACCGGCATGCTTGAGTGCAGGGACGTACTGCTGCGGGTCGCGCGCAGAAATTTCCAGGTGCTCGGGAGCAATGCGGTTGGCCAGGGCACAGGCTTGCGCCATGTCGCGCACCTGGATGAGCGCACCGCGGCCGCTGAGCGAGGCGCGAATGATGTCTTGCCGCGGCATGGTGGGCAAAAGGCGGTGGATGGCCTCGGCCACGGCGTCGATGTAGGCGGCGTCGGGGCACAGCAGAATGCTCTGCGCCAGCTCGTCGTGCTCGGCCTGGCTGAACAGGTCCATGGCCACCCAGTCGGGCGGTGTGCTGCCGTCGGCCAGCACCAGGATCTCGGACGGTCCGGCAATCATGTCGATGCCGCAGACGCCGAACACGCGCCGCTTGGCCGCGGCCACATAGGCGTTGCCGGGGCCGACGATCTTGTCCACCGCGGGCACGGTGGCCGTGCCGTAGGCCAGCGCACCCACGGCCTGGGCGCCGCCGATGGCAAAGGCCCGGCTCACCCCGGCCACTGCGGCGGCGGCCAGCACCAGCGGATTGCGCTCGCCGCCGGGTGTCGGCACCACCATGATGATTTCTTCCACCCCGGCGACATGCGCGGGAATGGCGTTCATCAGCACCGAGGACGGATAGGCCGCCTTGCCCCCCGGAACGTAGATGCCCACGCGATCGAGTGGCGTGACCTTCTGCCCGAGCAAGGTGCCGTCTTCATCGCGGTAATGCCAGCTCTGCCCCACCTGCTCGAGCTGCCGGGCGTGGTAGCGGCGTACGCGCGCAGCGGCCTGTTCCAGGGCGTCGCGTTGCTCGGGGGTGATGCTGGCCAGCGCCGTCTGCAGTTCGTCCTGGCCGATCTCCAGTGCTGCCATGTCGGGAGCGTCGAGCCGGTCGAACTGGCGCGTGAAGTCGAGCACGGCGGCGTCGCCACGCTGTTGCACGGCGGCCAGGATGGCGGCGGCGCGGGTGTCGATCTCGGCGTTTTCTTCGGCCATGCGGGCGAACAGGGCACGGTACTCAGCCTCGAAGTCGGCACCGGTGGCATCGAGCCGGCGCAGTTGCAAGGCCTGGGTGGGGGCATTCATGCAGCGGTCTCCTCGGCAAGGCGGGCGGCGTCGCGCAGTTGCTCGATCAGGGGCTTGAGCAGCGCCGTGCGGGTCTTGAGGGCGGCCTGGTTGACGATCAGGCGCGCGGAAATGTCCATGATGTGCTCGACTTCGACCAGGCCGTTGGCCTTGAGCGTGCCGCCGGTGGACACCAGATCGACGATGGCGTCGGCCAAGCCCGTGAGCGGCGCCAGTTCCATGGAGCCGTAGAGCTTGACCAGATCGACGTGCACCCCCTTGGTGGCGAAGTGCTCGCGCGCCATGTGCAGGTACTTGGTGGCCACGCGCAGCCGCGCGCCTTGCTTGACCTGCGCGGCGTAGTCGAAGTCGTGGCGCACCGCCACGCTCAGACGGCAGCGGGCAATGCCCAGATCGACCGGCAGATACAGGCCGTCAGGGCCGCTGCCGGCAAAGTATTCGCGCAGCACGTCCAGACCGGCCACGCCGATGTCGGCGCCGCCGTAGCGCACATAGGTGGGCACGTCGCTGGCGCGCACCAGCACCACGCGCACATCGGGACGATTGGTCGGCAGAATGAGCTTGCGGGTGGATTCGGGGTCTTCGGACACGGTGATTCCGGCCCGCGCCAGCATGGGCAGGGTGTCTTCGAAGATGCGTCCCTTGGACAGTGCGAGGGTCAACATGGTCAAACAGGCTCCTTGCCGCTGATGCGGTCGATCTGCGCGCCCAGGCCGCGCAGTTTCACTTCCATGGCGTCATAGCCGCGGTCGAGGTGGTAGATGCGATCAATCACGGTTTCGCCCTCGGCCGCCAGCCCTGCCACCACCAGGCCGGCCGAGGCCCGCAGGTCGGTGGCCATGACGGTGGCGCCCGAAAGCTGCGGCACGCCACGCACCACGCAGGTGTGGCCGTCGATGTCGATCTGCGCGCCCAGGCGCATGAGCTCCTGCACATGCATGAAGCGGTTTTCGAAAATGGTCTCGGTGATGCGCGCGGCACCCTCCGCCAGGCAATTCACCGCCATGAACTGTGCCTGCATGTCGGTGGCGAAACCCGGGTACTCGGTGGTACGCACCGAGACCGCGCGGGGGCGACCGCCGGGCATGGCGTCGGCGCGCAGACGAATCCAGTCGGTGTCGGTGTCGATTTGCGCTCCGGCCTCGCGCAGCTTGTCGAGCAGCGCATCTTGATGCGCGGGCTCGGCGCCCTGCACCGTGACGTCACCGCGCGTGGCCAGGGCCGCGCACAAAAAGGTGCCGACCTCGATGCGGTCGGGAATGATGCGATGCTGCGTCCCGCCCAGGCGTTCCACCCCCTGAATGCGGATCTGCGACGTGCCGTCGCCGCTGATGCGTGCCCCCATGGCGCGCAGCAGATTGGCCAGGTCGATGACCTCGGGCTCGCGTGCGGCGTTGTCGATCAGGGTTTCGCCCTCGGCCAGCGCCGCAGCCATCATCAGGTTTTCCGTTCCGGTGACGGTGACCATGTCGGTGGTGATGCGCGCGCCGCGCAGCCGCCCCGACGGCGTGGCGACGCGGGCCACGATGTAGCCATGCTCCACCACGATGTCGGCGCCCAGCGCTTGCAGCCCCTTGATGTGCTGATCGACCGGACGCGCACCGATGGCGCACCCCCCGGGCAGGCTCACCCGCGCCTGGCCGAACCGCGCCAGCAGCGGACCGAGCACCAGCACCGACGCCCGCATGGTCTTGACCAGGTCGTACGAGGCCTCGAAGTTGTGCACTGCGGCGGCCTGCACCTGGAGCGCGTCGCCCGCCTGCTCCACCTGCGCACCCAGACTGCGCAGCAGCTTGGCCAGCGTGCGCACGTCCATGAGTTGTGGCGCGTTGTGCAGGTGCACAGCCTCGGCGGTCAACAGCGCGGCGGCCATCAACGGTAACGCAGCGTTCTTCGCCCCGCTGGCGTGCACCACGCCCTGCAAGGCGCGTTGCCCAGTGATTTTGAGTTTATCCATGACGACTTTCAGCCCTGCAGGCTCGTTGAGCGGGGCGCGCACGCGGCAGCGCGTGCAAAAGGCCCGATTTTAGGGGGTCGGCGACGCCGCGAATTCCTGCGGCGTGAGGGTCTTCATCGACAGCGCGTGAATCTCCGCCCGCATGCGCTCGCCCAGAGCGGCGTACACCAGTTGGTGCCGCTGCACCCGGTTGCGGCCCTCGAAGGCCGGGCTGACGATGGTGGCGTAAAAATGCTGGCCATCACCCTCGACGTGCAGATGGCTGCACTCCAGGCCGGCGGCGATGTAGCGATGAAGGTCTTGCGGGGTGGGCAGCGACATGGTCAATTCCGAAGTTTGGTGCCGCGCAGCAGCATGGCCATGGCGATGCCACCGCACAGCAGATTGCCCAGCAGCGCCGCCAGCAGGCTGATCCAGGGCGAGACATCGCCGACACCGAAAAAGCCGTAGCGGAAGCCGTCGATGAGGTAGAAAAACGGATTGAGGTGCGACGCCAGTTTCCAGAAGCCGGGCAGTGTGTGCACCGAGTAGAACACGCCCGACAGAAAGGTGGCTGGCGTGATGATGAAGTTCTGGAAAGCCGCCATCTGGTCGAATTTTTCCGCCCAGATGCCGGCAATGAGGCCCAGCGCCCCCAGCATGCTGGCGCCGAGCACGGCAAACACCGCAATCCAGAGCGGATGGCTGAAGCTCAGCGGCACGAACCACACCGTCACCAGCAGCACGCCAGCGCCGACGATCACCCCGCGCAGCACCGACGCGCCGACGTAAGCGACAAAAAGCTCCCAGGGCCGCAGCGGCGACAGCAGCACGAACACCAGATTGCCGGTGATCTTGGACTGGATGAGCGACGACGAGGTATTGGCAAAGGCGTTCTGCAGCACGCTCATCATCATCAGACCGGGGATGAGGAAAGCGGTGTAGGGCACACGGCCGTACACCTGCATGTGCGCGGTGAAGGCGTGCGAAAAGATCAGCAGATACAGCAGCGCCGTGACCACCGGCGCCGCCACGGTCTGGAAGCCAACCTTGAGGAAGCGCTGCAGCTCCTTCTGCAACAGGGTTTGCAAGCCGGTCATCGCGCGGCTCCGATGAGTTCGAGGAACACGTCTTCCAGATCGGCGCGACGCAACTCCAGCTCGTCGATGTCGCAGCCCGCTTGGCGCAACGCCGCCAGCGTCTGTTCCACGTCCACCGGGCCGCGCACGGCCAGCGCGGTGCGCCCGGACTGCTCCTGCGCCTGGGCAAACGCCGCGGGTAGCGTGCCCTTGAGCAGCCGGAACGACAATACCGACGAGGCAAAGCGCTGCAGCAGCGCCTCGGTGCGGTCGAGGGCGACGATTTTGCCGCCCTTGATCACGGCAATGCGCTTGCATAGCGCCTCGGCTTCTTCGAGGTAGTGCGTGGTCAACAGCACGGTGTGGCCCTCGGCATTGAGCCGGGCGATGAACTCCCACAAGGATTGACGCAGTTCCACGTCGACGCCCGCCGTGGGCTCGTCGAGCACGATGACCTGGGGCCGGTGCACCAGCGCCTGCGCCACCATCACCCGGCGCTTCATGCCGCCCGACAGGGCGCGCATGTTCTTGTCGGCCTGCGGCGTTAGCCCCAAGTTGTGCAGCAACTCGTCGATCCAGACGTCGTTGCGGCGAAAGCCGAAGTAGCCCGACTGAATGCGCAGCACCTGCCGCACGGTGAAAAACGGATCGAACACCAGCTCCTGCGGCACCACGCCCAGCAGACGGCGTGCCGCGGCGGCGTCGGTCTGCACATCGTGGCCGTGCACCCGCACGGCGCCCGCGGTCGGCCGTGTCAGGCCCGCAAGCATGCTGATCAGCGTGGTCTTGCCCGCGCCATTGGGCCCGAGCAAGCCGAAAAACTCGCCCTCGGCCAGATCCAGACTGACGCCGTCGACAGCGGTCTGGCGGCCGTACTGCTTGACCACACGGTCAAAGTGCACGGCAGGAGTGGGAGACATCATGGAAGTCATGCAAACAGCCCGCCCGCCCGGCGCGCGGCGCCGACCGTTGCGGGCCTAAACCCTCAGGAATCGGCGCCAGCTGCCTCGAACAGGAAGTCCAGCCCGTAAGCGGCAGCAAGGTCGCGCAGGCGTTGCGGCACGGCTTGCACCTCGAGCCGCTGCTGCGGCGCATGGCGACGCAGTTCGAGCAGCCAAGACAGCGCCGCCGAATCGAAGGTCTGCAGGGCGCGAGCGTCTACCACCCAGGGCGCGGGCGCCGCAGCCAGTGCGGCCAGCGCCTGGCGCCGCAGGCCGACCGCGGAGGCGAGCGTCAGCTCGGCAGGCAGCGCGAAGGACGAAGCCGTGGTCATGAGGACGATCAGCCCGCCGCCTTGGCCTGCGCCAGCGTCTGGTTCTTCTCTTTCAGGGTAGCAATCAGGCCGTCGATGCCCTTCTGCCCGATTTCCTGCGCGAACACGCTGCGGTAGTTGTCCACCAGCCAGATGCCCATGACATTGACGTCGGTGATCTTCCAGCCCGCCGCGGTGTTCTCCAGGCGGTAATCGAGTTGCAGCGGCTCGCCGTTGTTGATGACACGGGTGCGTACGGTGACATCCTGCGCCCCTGCTGGCTCTCGGTACGGCAGCAGCTTGACCTTCTGGTCCTTGATCTGCCGCACTGCGCCCGCATAGGTGTACACCAGCAACTGCTTGAACTGTTGCTCCAGCGCGGTGCGCTGCGCCGGCGTGGCCTCACGCCAGTAGCGACCCACGGCGCTCTGGGTGATTTTTTGGAAGTCCACGTTGGGCAGAATCTTCTGCTCGACGAACTGCATCACGACCTCGGGATTGCCAGTGCGCAGCTTGGGGTCTTGCTGCACGTCGCGAATGATCTCGTTGGACATGCTCTCGATGAGCTGCGGTGGGGTCAGGGTGTCGGCTGCCTGCGCAGCCAGGGGGGCCGCTGCGAGCAGCCCGGCACCGCAAAGGGTCAGGGTGAGAAAAGCGCGTCGAAGCATGGAAGGTTCTCCGGTTCGTTCTGATTGTGTGGGGATAACGCGGCAGGGGGCGCCAGGATGACAGTGCAGGCGGAGGTTCAGGGTTGGGTGCCCTGCGCCTTGGGCGCACTGGCAGCCGCCTCGGGAGGGGCGTCCGCGGCGGCTGCGGCAAAGGTCGGCAGGCCAGCGTCGGTCGGGCCGTAGCTGTATTTGGCCAGCGGGTTGGGCGCGCCCAGGTCGATGATGGGACGATCGCGCACATCCTCCACCTGCGCCTTGCGGCGCTGCTCATAGGCGCTGCGGATGAACACGTAGGGATCGAGCGAAATCTGGTCGAACAGGTTGGAGGCATCGAGCAGGTTGGCACGGGTGTTCACCAGGTTCAGCGCCAGCGCGCCGTAGCTGGCGCTGGGCGGGCTGACCTGCGCCGTCGGCCCGTAGCCCAGGAACACGCCGGTGCCCACCGCGTCGCGCACGGTGCTGGGACCATAGAACGGCAGCACCACATAAGGCCCCGAACCCACGCCCCAGCGCGCCAGGGTGAGGCCGAAGTCGTTGGGGTGCTTGTAAATCCCCATTTCGGTGGCGATGTCCAGCGTGCCGAACAGGCCGAACACGGTGTTGACGCCGACCCGCATGAAGGTGCTCATGCCGTCCTGCACATTGCCCTGCAAGAAGTCGTTGGTCATCGACCAGACATCGCCAAAGTTACCGAAAAAGTTGGTGACACCATGGCGGATCGGGGTGGGCGTGACCTCCTTGTAGCCCGTGGCAACCGGTTTGACCACCGCCCGGTCGAGCTTGTCATTGATGGTGAACATCGCCCGGTTGTAGGGTTCCAGCGGATCTTGCGGATTGTGCGTTGCACAGCCTGCCAGACCAGCCAGGGCCGACAACGCGGCCAGGACCGTCAGCGCTTTCGACGCGCCCCTCATTTGTTGTCTCCCGCGCCGCTGGACGCGGCCTTGTTGTAGAGGAACTGTCCGATCAGATTCTCCAGCACCACAGCCGATTGCGTGTTGCGGATCACCGAGCCGTTGTGCAGGTTCTTGTCGCTGCCGCCCGGGCTGAAGTCGATGTATTGGTCGCCGAGCAGACCGGCGGTGAGAATCTTGGCCGATGTGTCTTGCGGAAACTGATAGCGCTGGTCGATGGACATGCGCACATCGGCCTGGAACGTCTGGTTGTCGAAGCTGATGGAGGTCACCCGGCCGACCACCACCCCGGCGCTTTTCACCGGCGCATCGGCCTTGAGGCCGCCGATGTTGTCGAAGCGCGCGGTCACGGTGTAGGTCGGTCCCCAGTTGATCTGCAGCAGGTTGCCCGCCTTGAGGGCGAGAAACAGCAGCGCCGCAGCACCCAGCAGCACCAGAATGCCGACCCAAAGATCTGTTTGACGTTGATTCATTTGCGACAACTCCAGAGCCCTCGGCCCTCAGGTGCTGAACATCATGGCCGTCAGCACGAAATCGAGTGCCAGCACAGCCAACGAAGCGATGACCACGGTGCGCGTGGTGGCGCGCGAGACGCCTTCCGGCGTGGGCTGGCTGCCCCAGCCCTGCAGCAGGGCGATGAAGGTCACGGCCAGACCGAACACCAGGCTCTTGATCACCCCGTTGCCGACATCCCGAAACACATCGACCCCGCTTTGCATCTGCGACCAGAACTGCCCGGCATCGACCCCGATCATCACCACGCCGACGACGTAGCCACCGATGATGCCCACGGCGCTGAACACCGCCGCCAGCAGGGGCATGACGATGACGCCGGCCCAGAAGCGCGGCGCCAGCACCCGCACCACCGGATCGACCGCCATCATTTCCATCGCCGCGATCTGCTCGCCGGCTTTCATCAGGCCGATCTCGGCGGTGAGCGAGGTACCGGCGCGTCCGGCAAACAGCAGCGCCGTGACCACCGGTCCGAGTTCGCGCACCAGCGACAGCGCCACCAGCACCCCCAGCGCGCTCGATGAACCGTAGCGCGACAGGGTGTAGTAGCCCTGCAAGCCGAGCACGAAGCCGACGAACAGCCCGGACACCGCGATGATGACCAGCGACAGATTGCCGAGGAAATACATCTGCTGAATCAGCAGGCCCGGGCGCATCGCCACCCGCCCCGCCAGCAGAAGCAGACGCGCGAACAGACGCGCGGCATAACCCAGGGCAGCCAGCAGGCGGCGGGTTCCCGCGCCCACAGCCACCAGCCTGTCGACGACGGTCATGCCCCCTCCTTGCGCCCGGCTGCGGGGGTCAGAAAATCGCGGTCGATGGCGGCCGCGGGGTAATGGAAATGCACCGGCCCGTCGGGCTCGCCACGCACGAACTGGTGCACCAGCGGATCGGCGCTGTCGCGCATCTGCTGCGGCGTGCCGTGGGCGATGAGCTGACCGTTGCCCAGGATGTAGACGTAATCGGCAATGTCGAAGGTGATTTCGACATCGTGCGACACCACGATGCTGGTCAGCCCCAGGGCATCGTTGAGGCTGCGGATCAGGCGTGCGGAAATGCCGAGAGAGATCGGGTCGAGTCCGGCGAACGGCTCGTCGTACATCACCAGCGCGGGATCGAGGGCGATGGCCCGAGCCATGGCCACCCGCCGCGACATGCCGCCCGAGAGTTCGGCGGGGTAAAGGTCGCGCGCACCGCGCAAGCCCACGGCGTTGAGCTTCATCAGCACCAGGTCGCGGATCATGGCGTCGGGCAGATCGGTGTGCTCGCGCAAGGGGAACGCCACGTTCTCGAACACCGTCATGTCGGTGAACAACGCCCCGAACTGAAACAGCATGCCCATGCGACGGCGCATGGCGAAGATCTGCTGCTGCGAAGCACCCGCCAAGTCCTGGCCGTCAAAGCGCACCGTGCCGCGCTGCGGCTTCACCTGACCGCCGATCAGGCGCAGCAGGGTGGTCTTGCCACCGCCCGACGCCCCCATGACGGCCACCACCGAGCCACGCGGGATGGTCATGTCGATGGTGCGCAGAATCAGGCGCTCGCCGTAGCCGAAATCGAGGGCATCGATCTGGACGATGGCAGGGGCGGACGATGCGGGCATAGGGGAGTGGGAAGCGCCCTGCCCCAGGCAATACGGCCGGGAGATCAGGCGTCGGGCGAACTGTGAAAGTCGAAGAACGGCTGATTCTAGGGATTTCCCGATCGTCCCGCCGGGACACGCGAATCGTTGCACGGTACGATCGGTTGCTTTGGCATGAGCAACCGTGATGGCTGGCCCCACTGTCGACTTCTGGAATGAGCGCTTTCGTTCCCACAGCACCGGCTGGGATCGGGGCGGCGTGCACCCGCAACTGCTGCACTGCGTGACCAGCGGCGGATTGCAGCCCTGCCGCATTCTGGTGCCGGGCTGTGGCGCGGGGCACGAGGTGGAGTATCTGGCTGCGGCCGGGTTCGAGGTGACGGCGCTGGATTATTCCGAGCAGGCGGTCGCCTTGGTCGAGCAGCGTCTGCAGCAGCGGGGCCTGAAGGCCACCGTACTGCAGGCCGATGTGCGTCAGTGGCAGGCGCCGACACGGTTCGACGCCATTTGGGAGCAGACCTGCCTGTGCGCACTCTACCCTGACGACTGGGTCGGCTATGCGCAACAACTGCATCGCTGGCTGCAGCCGCAAGGGCGGCTCTTCGTCCAGTTCATGCAGGCGGCCAAACCGGGCGCTGAATCCGGCAAGATCGAGGGGCCGCCTTACCACTGCGACATTCTGGCCATGCGCGCCGTCTTTCCCGCCACGCAGTGGGAATGGCCCAAGCCGCCCTACCCGCGCGTGCCGCACCCGGGCGGCTCAGCCGAATTGGCGGTCGTCCTGCGCCCCATCCAGTACGGGCGCGAGCCGCTGCGTTGAATCGGGCAGATCGCCGTCGGCCCTCAGCTTGGCAGGCTGCGGCGGCATTGCAGGTCCCGCAGCCCCACGCGTGCCCAGACCTCGGAACTCCCAGGCTTGCAACTTGTCGCGATCGAGGATTTCCACCCCGCCGTACTGCAGGCGCAGCACGCCATCGGCCTCCAGGCGCTGGAACGCCTGATTCACCCGCTGCCGCGACAGCTGGCACAACTGCCCCACCTCCGACTGCGTGATGCGCAGCGTCTCACCCTCGGCGCCGGCCAGGGGGTGGAACAGATGCCGCAGGGTGCGCGCCACCATCGACTCGGCACCGCCCTGGTGGTCGTCCAAGGCCTGCAAGGTCATGAGCTCCAGGCGGTCATTGAGCTGTCGCAACAAGTAGTGGTTGAAGGCGATATTGCGCTCCAGCAACCAGAGAAAGGTGTCGCGGGGGATCAACGCCAGTTCGCAGTTGCGCACCGCCAGCGCTTCGTAGCGCCACACGCCTTGCCGCATCAGCGTGCCCTCGCCGAACCAGCCTCCGGCACCCACCCCCGAGTACACCAGCGGCTTGCCGCTGAGTGTGGTCACGGTGAATTTGGCAAGGCCCGTGATCAGACCGATCCAGTGCAACGCCGGCTGACCGTACTGCTGCAGCACCTCGCCGCTGGGAACTGTCTGATACCCAACCTCAGACGCCACGCGCGCGCGCTCCGCCGCAGTGAGCCGCCCCCACCAGCCGCTGCGCGCTGCCCAGATTGGATGTTTTTCATCGTTCATTGCGATGTCGTTCGAGCCAGCCTCCATGGTCGCCATTTTCGGGCGCCATGCGTCTATCCGCTCGTAACCATGGTGTCGAAACGCAATGCAACATGCAAAAAACCGGGGAGTCCCCGGTTTTTTGCATGGGCCGCGGCGTAAGCGGCAATAGGCGCGTGCCTCAGATCAGGAACGCATCCTTGCTCTTGCCCGCATCGACCGCGCTTTGCAGCCAACGCGGCATCTTGCCACGTCCGGTCCAAGTCTCGCCGGTGGCGGCGTTACGGTATTTGGGCGGCACGACCGAACCCTTGGACGACGCCGCGACACGGCGCGAGCCCAGATCGGCGAGGCTGATGCCATATTCTTCCATTTTGGCGCGAATATCCGCAACGACGGCAGAAATTTCCGCCTTGCGTTGCGCCTCGGCTTGTTGCTTGAGGGCTTCGATTTGACTCTGCAATTCTTTATAGGTTGCCATGGACGCCAACTCCTGTGGTGTAAGAAAAAAGCCTGCGTATCATACTGCAAAATGGAAAAAGAAAAGGCCCGTAGCAAGCGGGCCCATTCAAATGACAACTCAGGGTTCCATTACTCGATGGCCTTGGTGATGTCCTCGACCACCTTTTTGGCATCGCCGAACACCATCATGGTCTTGTCCATATAAAACAGTTCGTTGTCCAGACCGGCATATCCCGCGGCCATCGAGCGTTTGTTGACGATGACGGTTTTCGCCTTGTAGGCCTCCAGAATCGGCATCCCGGCGATCGGCGACTTGGGATCGGTTTTGGCCGCTGGGTTGACCACGTCGTTGGCACCCAGAATCACGGCCACGTCAGCCTGACCGAATTCCGGGTTGATGTCATCCATTTCAAACACTTGGTCGTAAGGCACCTCGGCCTCGGCCAGCAGCACATTCATATGGCCCGGCATGCGCCCGGCGACCGGGTGAATGGCATATTGCACCTTGACGCCATGCTCGGTGAGTTTCTGTGCCATTTCCTTCACCGCATGCTGAGCGCGCGCCACGGCCAAGCCATAACCCGGCACGATGATGACGGTTTCCGCATTCGACAGCAGAAAGGCGGCGTCATCCGGGCTGCCCGATTTGACCGAACGCTGCTGCGCCTGCGCCGCACCGCCCGAGGCTTCGGCACCGAAACCGCCGAGAATCACGCTGATGAACGAACGATTCATCGCCTTGCACATGATGTAGCTCAGGATGGCACCGGACGAGCCCACCAACGAACCGGCGATGATGAGCATATTGTTTTCAAGCGAAAAGCCGATGCCCGCGGCCGCCCAGCCCGAG
>JAKAFC010000149.1 GCA_021818065.1 Pseudomonadota bacterium | reverse complement strand
TGACGCGGACATTCAAAGGACATCCCGCCGATAAAAAGGCGAAGAAGTAAGGCAGACACATGGAAACTCGTGCAACCCTACGCGGCGTTCGCCTCTCGGCCCAAAAAGGCCGTCTGGTGGCGGACCTGATCCGCGGCAAGAAAGTGGACTCCGCCCTGAACATCCTGGAGTTCTCGCCCAAGAAGGCTTCGGGCATCATCAAGAAAGTGCTGGAGTCGGCCATCGCCAACGCCGAGCACAACGATGGCGCCGATGTGGACGAACTGAAAGTGACCAAGATCATGGTGGAAGAGGGCTCGACCCTCAAGCGCTTCTCGGCGCGCGCCAAGGGTCGTGGCAACCGCATCAGCAAGCCCACCTGCCACATCTACATTCAAGTCGGGAACTGAGGACGTCACATGGGACAGAAAATTCATCCGACCGGTTTCCGTCTGGCCGTCACCCGCGGCTGGGCTTCGCGCTGGTATGCGCCTAGCACGCAGTACGCCAAGATGCTCAGCGAAGACATCATGGTGCGCGAGTACCTGGCCAAGCGTCTGAAAAACGCCTCGGTGTCGCGCGTGCTGATCGAGCGCCCGGCCAAGAATGCCCGCATCACCATTTATAGCGCCCGTCCGGGCGTGGTGATCGGCAAGAAGGGCGAGGATATCGAGAACCTCAAGGCCGAACTGACCAAGCGTCTGGGCGTGCCGGTGGCGGTGGACATCGAAGAGGTGCGCAAGCCCGAGATCGACGCCCAACTGATCGCCGATTCCATCACCCAGCAGCTCGAGAAGCGCATCCAGTTCCGCCGCGCCATGAAGCGCGCGATGCAGAACGCCATGCGCATGGGCGCCCAGGGCATCAAGATCATGTCGGCGGGTCGTCTCAACGGGATCGAGATTGCGCGCACCGAGTGGTATCGTGAAGGCCGCGTGCCGCTGCAGACTCTGCGTGCCAACATCGACTACGCCACGTCCGAAGCCAAGACCACTTATGGCGTCATCGGCGTGAAGGTGTGGGTCTACAAGGGCGACACCCCGGCCAAGGGCGCCGTGGTGTCGGCGAAGGCCGAGCCTGCCGCACCCGAGGAAGATCGCCGCAATCGCCGTCCCGGCGCAGCCCGTCCGTCTGGCGCCCGTCGCGCCGCCCCGGCTGCCGATGGCGAAAAATCCGTTGCAGTCAAGCGCGTGCGCAAACCGGCTCAGTCCGGCGGTGCCACCGGCGCTTAAGGAGAGATTTCATGCTACAACCCGCTCGTCGCAAATACCGCAAAGAGCAGAAGGGCCGTAACACCGGCCTGGCTACCCGCGGCGCCACCGTGGCGTTTGGTGAATTCGGCCTGAAGGCGACCACCCGTGGCCGCATCACCGCGCGCCAGATCGAATCGGCCCGTCGCGCCATTTCGCGCCACGTCAAACGGGGCGGCCGCATCTGGATTCGCGTGTTCCCGGACAAGCCGATCTCCATCAAGCCCGCCGAAGTGCGTATGGGTAACGGCAAAGGCAACCCCGAGTATTACGTCTCGGAAATCCAGCCGGGCCGCGTGCTGTACGAAATCGAGGGTGTTCCCGAGGCCATCGCCCGCGAAGCCTTCGAGCTCGCCGCAGCGAAGCTGCCGTTCCGCACCATCTTTGTCTCGCGCCAGATCGGCGCTTAAGGAGAGCGCTATGAAAGCCACCGCTCAACTCAAAGAGCTGCGCGCCAAGGACATTCCGGCGCTGCAGACCGAACTCGACAGCCTGCTCAAGGCCCACTTCAATCTGCGCATGCAGAAGGGCACGCAGCAGTTGCAGAACACGAGTCAGCTCGGCAACACCAAGCGCGCCATCGCGCGGGTTCGCACGCTGATGCAAGAAAAGAAGGCCAAGGGTTAAGCCATGACTGAACAAAAGAAAGTCCAGCGCACGCTGGTCGGCCGCGTGGTCAGCGACAAGCGCCAGAAGACCGTGACCGTTCTGGTCGAGCGCCGCATTCAGCACCCGATCTACGGCAAGTTCATCGCCCGCTCCAAGAAGTACAGCGCTCACGATGAGTCGGGCCAGTACCACCTCAACGATGTGGTCGAGATCGCCGAATCGCGTCCGATCTCCAAGACCAAGTCCTGGGTCGTCAGCCGCCTGATCACCAAGGGTCAAGTGATCTGATGCCGCGCTTGCCTTGCTGACGCCGCGTGCGCCAGCAAGGAGTAGGGCTCAAGCCCGCTGCCCGCCAGCCGTGTGTTGTCTGCACGGCTGGCGGGCAGCGGGCTTTTGTTTTGATCGGTACCGAATTGCCGACAGAATTGCTTGCATGTCTTGCGAGTCCTCACCAGGCGGGTGGTGCCTGGCGTGCAGGGCAGGACTACAGTGTCGGTTGAGCAATCACAAGCTCGTCGGACCACGCCTCTGGCGCCTGCCAGTGGCCGGACCGCACAACAAGGACACCATCAGGAGACGTCATGCAAGCCCATCAACCCACCCAGACCACACCGGTCTGCTCTCTGTCGTACATCCATCCCGAAGCGGATAGCCCTTGGCTGACCTACCTCGCCCAGGTCGACCGCGTGCTCCCGCATCTGGGCCATCTGGCCCGTTGGGGGGAGACGCTCAAGCGCCCCAAGCGGGCCTTGATCGTGGACGTGCCCATCGAAATGGACGACGGCACGGTGCGGCATTTTGAGGGCTATCGCGTGCAGCACAACCTGTCGCGCGGGCCGGGCAAGGGTGGCGTGCGCTATCACCCCAATGTCACGCTGGAAGAAGTGATGGCGCTGTCGGCCTGGATGACCATCAAGAACGCCGCGGTCGGCCTACCCTACGGCGGCGCCAAGGGCGGCATCCGCGTCGAGCCGTCGACCCTGTCGCGCAAGGAGTTGGAGAAGCTCACCCGGCGCTACACGAGTGAAATCGGCATCATCATCGGCCCGCAGCAGGACATTCCGGCGCCGGACGTGAACACCAACGGCCAGATCATGGCCTGGATGATGGACACCTACTCGATGAACGTCGGTGCCACCGCGACGGGCGTGGTCACAGGCAAGCCGATTCCGCTGGGCGGATCGATGGGTCGGGTGAAGGCCACGGGTCGCGGCGTCTTTGTCACCGGGCGCGAGGCGCTGCGGCGGTTGAAGCTGGAGATCAAAGGTCTGCGCCTGGCGATCCAGGGCTTTGGCAACGTGGGCGGTACCGCGGCCGAATTGTTTGCCGAGGCGGGGGCGCTGGTCGTCGCCGTGCAGGATCACACCGGTTGCGTGCACAACGCCAAGGGCTTGGACGTGGCGCGGCTGCAGCAGCATGTCGCCAGCCGCGGCGGTGTTGCCGGCTTCGACGGCGGCGAGGCCATGGCCGCAGCCGACTTCTGGGACGTGCCATGCGACGTGCTCATCCCGGCCGCACTGGAAGGCCAGCTCACCGTGGAGCGGGCCCGCAAAACCAGCGCGCGCCTGATCCTCGAGGGCGCCAACGGCCCCACGCTGCCCGCGGCCGATGATGTTTTCGCCAGCCGTGGCATTCTGGTCGTGCCCGACGTGATCTGCAACGCCGGCGGGGTGACCGTGTCCTACTTCGAATGGGTGCAGGACTTTTCCAGCTTCTTCTGGGACGAAGACGAGATCAATGCCCGGCTGGACAAGATTCTGGGCAACGCCTTCGTCCGCATCTGGGAAACCGCCGACCGCCTGGGCATCAGCCTGCGCACCGCCGCCTTTGTCGTGGCGTGCGAACGGGTGCTGCAGGCACGCGAAGAGCGCGGCCTGTACCCCTGATACCGGCGCTCTCAGGGCTTGGTGGCGATGGCTTCGTTCGCCGTCGCCCCGGCCCTGGCAGGTGATGGTTTGCGCCGCGCACCGCGCAGACCGTCCAGCAGAAACACAGCCAGCCCCAGCCACACCAGGCCGAAGCCGATGATCTTCGCCGCGGCGAACGGTTCGTGATACAGCCAGACCCCCAGGGCGAGTTGCAGGCTGGGGGTGATGTACTGCAGCACGCCGAGCAAGGTCATGGACATGCGCCTGGCCCCCGCGGCGAACAGCAGCAGCGGCACCGTGGTGATGGGCCCAGCCGCGACCAGCAGCCAGCGCGTGGCGTTATCGGCCGTGGCAAAGGCGTTGTCGCCGTGCGCGCCCAGCCAGTAGAGGTAGAGCAGCGCCAGCGGAAACAACACGGCGGTCTCCACCGCCAGCCCTTCCAGCGCGCCCAGCGGCGCTGTTTTGCGCAGCAGGGCGTAGCCGCCGAAGGTCAGCGCCAGACTCAGGCTGATCCACGGCACATGGCCAACCTCCAGCGCCATCACCGAGACACCAGCCGCGGCAATCGCCAGCGCCACCCACTGCGCGCCACGCAGGCGTTCATGCAGCAGCAGCGAGCCCAGCGCGACGTTGACCAGCGGGTTGATGTAGTAGCCCAGGCTGGCGTCGACCACATGGTTGTGGTTGACCGCCCAGATGTAGATGCCCCAGTTGCCCGACAGCAGCAAGGCGCTGAGCGCGAAGCGTGCCAGCACCGCCGGGCGCTCGCGCAGCATGCGCATCCACGCCCAGCGCCGGAGCACGGCGAGCAACAGCACGACGACCAGAAGCGACCACACCATGCGGTGCGCCAGGATCTGCAAGGAGGGGATGTGCTCGAGCGCCTTGAAATACAGCGGAAACAATCCCCAGATGACATACGCGCTGAGCGCGTAGACCACGCCAGGATTCATGTGAACGGTGTTTTGGAATGTGTGCCCAGGCGCATGCACGCGCGCGGGAGCCTGCCACTTTAACCGTGAAAGCCTTCGGCTGCAGGCGCTCGGGTTGGGAGCGACAGGCCGCGTGGGGCCCGGGCGAGATGTTGCCAGCCACTCGGCCGGGCTTCAGCGGCCAGGGTCGGTGCAGGGCCGTGTCATGCCCGAGATTGACCTTGGGGTTCAGACGTTGAACAGGAAGTGCAGCACATCGCCATCCTTGACGATGTAGTCCTTGCCTTCGGCGCGCATCTTGCCCGCGTCCTTGGCGCCCTGTTCGCCGCCGTACTGCACGAAGTCGTCGAAGGCGATGGTCTGCGCGCGGATGAAGCCGCGTTCGAAGTCGGTATGAATCACGGCGGCGGCCTGCGGCGCGGTGGCGCCGATGCGCACGGTCCAGGCGCGCACTTCCTTCACCCCGGCGGTGAAGTAGGTCTGCAGGCCCAGCAGCTTGAAGGCGGCGCGGATCAGGCGGTTCAGCCCGGGTTCGTCCTGGCCGAGATCGGCGAGGAAGGCCTGCTTTTCTTCGGCGTCCAGGCCGGCCAGTTCGCTCTCCAGCTTGGCGCAGATAGCCACCACCGGCGCATTCTCCCTGGCTGCATACTCACGCAGGCGGTCGAGGTGCGGGTTGTCGGCGAAGCCGTCTTCCATGACGTTGCCAACGAACATCGCCGGTTTGGCGGTGATGAGGCACAGCGGGGCGAGCAGCGCAAGTTCTTCGGCCGACAGACCCAGGGCGCGCACCGGCCGCGCTTCGTTCAGGGCGGGGACGATGCGCTCGAGCAGATCGGCCACGCGCTTGGCGTCCTTGTCGCCCGCGCGGCTCTGTTTGTGCATGCGGTGCAGGCTCTTTTCGGCCGTGCCCAGGTCGGCCAGGCAAAGCTCGGTCTGGATCACGGCGATGTCGGAAATCGGGTCCACCCGTCCGGCAACGTGAATCACGTTGGGGTCGTCGAAGCAGCGCACCACGTTGATGATGGCGTCGGTTTCGCGGATGTGTGCCAGAAACTGGTTGCCCAGGCCCTCGCCCTGGCTGGCTCCGGCCACAAGCCCGGCGATGTCGACGAATTCCACCACTGCGGGCACCACCCGCTGCGGCTTGACGATGGCTGCGAGCTGATCAAGACGCGGGTCGGGCAACTCGACGATGCCAGTGTTCGGCTCGATGGTGCAGAAGGGGTAGTTTTCCGCGGGAATCGCGCTCTGGGTCAGCGCGTTGAAAAGGGTGGACTTGCCCACATTGGGCAGGCCCACGATGCCGCATTTCAGGCTCATGGTGAACGGGGTGGTGGACGTGCGCAGGGCTTGCGCGGCCCGCCATTCTACGGTGGCGGCCTCACTGCTCCAGGTGCAGGCGCAGGCCTGCCACCCACTGCTGCCCGGGCAGGCCGCCGGGGTTGCGCACATGCTGCAGGTCGGGTTGCAGGTAGATGTGCCGCGCCAACTGCAGCGAATACACCGTCTCGATCACGGTTTCGGCTTGCAGGCCCAGCGGCGTGGCCCGGGCCACGCCAACGGTGAGGGTGTCGGCGGGACGCTGCGGCAGCACACCCTGCACCCGCACTCCGGCGCCGACGTAGCTGCGAATCTGG
>JAKAFC010000007.1 GCA_021818065.1 Pseudomonadota bacterium | reverse complement strand
CCAAAGCAGCAGCCCTAACAGCGAGCCGGTGGACAGCAAGGCCGAGGCCTCTAGCGGCGTCAGCCCGCTATGGCGCAGTGCCACGGTGTAGTTGGCCCACAGCAGACTGCACAGCAGAAAGATCAGCTCGCCGCGCCACAGCCCGGGCGCGCCGTGCCAGAACGACAAGGCCAGCATCAGCACCACGCCCAGGCTGATGATGCCGAGCGCCCGCCACTGCGGCAACGCCGTGGGTTGGCCGCGCGTCTGCAACAGCAGCGCGACCGCCAAGGGAATGGTGCCGGGAACCAGGGTGCTGGCGTCGCTCACCGGGGCGAAGCGCAGGCCTTGGCCGACGATCAGAAAGTACGGCAAGCCCGCGCCGAGCATCATGGCAGCGAGACTAGGCGCACCCACCGCCGCGATGCAATGACGACGCAGCCACAGCAAGGGGGCGAACAGCACACCCGAGGGACCGAAGCGCAGCAGCGCCAATTCGGCCACCGGCAGATGCGCTTGGGCTCCAGCGCGCAAGGACACAAAAAACCCGGCCCAGATGCACACCGTGACGGCCAGGGCGACGAATCCCAGCGACGTTGACACCTTGGAGGCGGGCAGACTGGGTGAATGCGAGACGGGCGAGCAGGCGGACATGGGGCGGTCGTTGGCAGTGTCGGACCATCATTGTCTGGCGCACAAGGCGGTGAAAGTGGGCAATGTTCATCGCCAAGTCGCCACGCTTTGGCGGTTTTCACCCGTTGTATTGCAAAATGACGAAAATTTCGCCCCAAACCCCATGCTCGACACGACCGACCTCACCCTGCTGCGCCTGCTGCAGACCGATGGCAAGCTCACCGTGGCAGAACTGGCCGAGCGCGTGGCGCTGTCGCCCTCGCCGTGCGCCCGCCGCGTCAAGCGTCTGGAGCAGGAGGGGTTCATCCGCGCTTATCGCGCCGAACTCGACCGCAAGCGCCTGGGGCTGGGCATCACGGTGTTCGTCAGCGTGCGGCTGCAACACCACCGCGAAGACGCCGCCCGCGCCTTCGAGCGCGAGATCGAAGCGCTGCCCACGGTCGTGGCCTGCCACGTCGTCTCCGGCGCGTTCGACTACCTGCTGGAGGTCGTGGTGCCCGACCTGTCGGGGTACGAGCGCTTTGTACGCAATCTACAAACCTTGGCCGCGGTGCAAGACATCAACAGCAGCTTTGCCATTCGCACGGTGAAAAGCGGCGGCGCCCTGCCGATCGATGCCGCTGCAGCGGGTGATTGATGCGGCAGACGACAGGTTGCGTCCGCCCCCCTCCGTACGGGCGAGGCCGTGAGCGACAACGCTCAGCCGCAACTGCCGATGTAGCCGCAGTTCTCGCAGCGGTCGCAGCCATCGACGCGGCGCAGGAAGGGGCCGCCGCATTCCGGGCAGATGCGGCCGCCGGGCAGCAGGTCGGGCGAGGCGTCGGCGGATTCGAGGTCGATGCGCAGCGCCTCGGGAACGTGGGCGCGCTGCGCCAGCACCGACAGCGATTGCTCGCGGCCCGCGGCATCGAGGTAGCCACGACGGCGCAGCAACTCCTGCAGCGCGTAGGCGATGGCCGCCACCTCCGACTGGTGAAAGCGCGGCGCGCGGCTGCCGTCGGCCTTGATGACCTCGCCGCAGCGCACCGGCCCTTTGTCCCACACCACCTCGCGCATGTTCTGCAGGCTCTTGGCAATGGAGCCGCCGGAGCGCGCCACCAGCGACAGCAGGCGCATGTTGGAGGCGATCCACTGCTGGCCTTCGTCGCGCTGGCCAGCGGGCATGAAGAACTCGATGGGCCGCTCGATGCGCACCGCCGCGCCGTTCACCCTGCCCTCCACTTCCGCGAAGGAAACGGAGAGATAGACGGTTTTCTGCCCCTCGGAGGTCATGTAGCTGATCTTGCTGGTCACGGCCTGCAGGTCGCCAGCGGGCCGACCTTCGATGCGGCGGGTCAGCGGGTCGATATCGGAGGGAGAAGCCACGGCTGGTGCGGCTGCGGCCACGGGCGCAGCCGCCGAGGTAGACGCGGCAGGCGCGGTCTGCAGCACCGCACCCAGCACGGTGTTGGGACGGTAGGTGGCAAGGCCCTTGAGCCCGGCCTTCCAGGCCTGCAGGTACAGGTCCTTGAAGTCGTCGTATGGGTAGTCGGCGGGGACGTTGACGGTCTTGCTGATGCTGGTGTCGATGAAGGGCTGCACGACCTGCAGCATGGTCATGTGGTCGGCAGCCGACATCTCCAGCGCGGTGACGAAGGCGCTCGGCAGTTGGGTCATGTCGTGGCCCATGCTGCGGTACAGGCGCCAGGCGTGGTCGGCCACTTCGTAGTCGCGGGTGGTGTTGTCGGCCATGCGCTTCTTGCGGGTGTAGACCCAGGAGAATGCCGGCTCGATGCCGTTGCTGGCGTTGTCGGCAAAGGCCAGGCTGATGGTGCCGGTGGGCGCCACGGCGAGCAGATGCGAGTTGCGGATGCCATGCGTGGCGATGGCAGCACGCAGGTCCTGCGGCAGGCGCTGGGCGAAGCCGCTGGCCAGGTAGGGCGTGGCATCGAACAGCGCAAACGCCCCCTTCTCGCGGGCGAGATCGACCGAGGCGGCGTAGGCTGCGTCGCGCAGGGCACGGGCCATGTCGGCAGCGAAGCCCCGGGCGTCTTCGCTGTCGTAGCGCAGGCCCAGCATGACGCAGGCATCGCCCAGACCGAGAAAGCCCAGGCCGACGCGGCGCTTGTTTTGCGCTTCCTCGCCTTGTTCGGGTAGCGGCCAGTAAGTGACGTCGAGCACGTTGTCGAGCATGCGCACGGCAATGCGTGTGATAGCCTGAAAGCGCTCGACATCGAAACGCGCCTGCGGGGTGAACGGATGGTGCACGAAGCGGGTGAGGTTGATGGAGCCCAGGCAGCAGCAGCCGTAGTCGGGCAGGAATTCCTCGGCGCAGGGATTGGTGGCTTCGAAGGTCTCGCAGTAGTGGAGGTTGTTGTCGCGGTTGGCGGTGTCGAGAAACAGAATGCCCGGCTCGGCATGGTCGTAGGTGGACTGCATGATCTGGTCCCACAGCGCGCGGGCAGGCACGCTGCGGTACACCCACAGGCCGTCGGCCCGCTGGTGGGCGCCGGCTGCGATCTGGTCGTCGCCGGGCCGCGCCTTGTGCACCAGATCGACGGCCGCATCGGCTTGCACGGCCTGCATGAAGGCGTCGCTCACACCCACCGACAGGTTGAAGTTCTTGAACGCCCCCTGATCCTTGGCGTGGATGAAGGCTTCGATGTCCGGATGGTCGATGCGCAGCACACCCATCTGCGCACCGCGGCGGCTCCCGGCCGACTCCACGGTTTCGCACGAGGCGTCGAACACCCGCATGAACGACAGCGGGCCGCTGGCGCGGCTGTGGGTGCTGCCGACATGCGCGCCCACCGGGCGGATGCGCGAAAAGTCGTAGCCCACGCCACCGCCGCGCCGCATGGTCTCGGCGGCCTGCGCCAGGGCCTTGTAGATGCTGGGCTTGCCGTCCTTGTCGTCGGACACTGAATCGCCCACGGGCTGCACGAAGCAGTTGATCAGCGTGGCCGCAATGTCGGTGCCCGCCGCCGACATGATGCGCCCCGCCGGCACGAAGCCCGCGGCCAGCGCCTCGCGAAACAAGGCCTCGTAGCGGGCCGGGTCAGCCTCCTTCGCCGCGAGGGCGCGGGCCACGCGGGCGTGGATGTCGTCGATGCTGCGTTCGTCGCCCTTGGCGTACTTTTCCGCCAGAACGTCGATGCTGATGTCTTGTGCTTGCATGGTGCGTGATGAACAAAGAGAACCGCGCCTTGGGCGTTGGAGTGAAGCCTCCAAGGCGAACGGCAACAAAAGAATTTCGGCGCGAGCCGCAGGCCAGTCGCCGCAGGGCGTGGCGAACGGGTGCTGAGATGCCGGTTATAGCGTGTCTTCGCTGTCTCCGGGGTCCACCTCGGTCAAACCCAGCAGACTCTGCGCCTGATCCACCGGCAAGGCCTCCACCGTCTTGAGTTGGCGGGCCATGGCGCGGGTGCGGACCTCGGCGCTACCGATGGTGTTGCTGGCTTCGTCCAGCTTTTTGCGCGTCTTGGCCAGCACGTCGCCAAACTTGGTGAACTCGGTCTTGACCGCACCCAGCACCTTCCACACTTCGGTGGAGCGCTGCTCCAGCGCCAGGGTGCGAAAACCCATGTGCAGGCTGTTGAGCAGGGCCAGCAAGGTGGTGGGCCCGGCCAGCATGACGCGGTGCTCGCGCTGCAGCGCCTCCACCAGCCCGGGGCGGCGCAGCGCCTCGGCGTACAGGCCCTCGGTGGGCAGGAACAGGATGCCGAAATCGGCCGTGTGCGGCGCGGCGATGTACTTGGTCTGGATGCTGCGGGCCTCGTCGCGCAGGCGAAGTTCCAGCGCGCGGGCGGTGGCTTCGGCGTCGGTCTTGTCGGCGCGGTCTTGGGCGTCGAGCAGACGCTCGTAGTCCTCGCGCGGAAACTTGGCGTCGATGGGCAGCCACAGCGGGCCGTCGCCCTTGCCGGGCAGGCGGATGGCGTATTCCACCCGGGCATTGCTGCCGGGCACGGTTTCGACGTTGACTCCGTATTGCTCGGGGGTGAACACCTGCTCGATGAGCCCGGCGAGCTGGATTTCGCCGAACACCCCACGCGACTTGACGTTGCTGAACACCCGCTGCAAATCACCCACGCCTTGCGCCAGGGTCTGCATCTCGCCCAAGCCGCGGTGCACCAGTTCCAGCCGCTCGGCCACCTGCTTGAAGCTCTCGCCCAGGCGTTGTTCCAGCGTGGCGTGCAGCTTTTCGTCCACGGTGGCGCGCATCTGCTCCAGCTTTTTTTCGTTGTCAGCCTGCAGCTCGCGCAGCCGCAGCTCGACCGTGGCACGCACCTCGCCCAGGTTCTTGTCGGTGGATTGACGCAGTTCGGTAAGCCGCGCTTCGGTGGCTTGGCGCATGGCGGTCTGGCCCTGCTCGCCGCTCTGGCGCGCCTCGATCAGGCGCTGGTCGGTGGTCTGCCGCAGGGCGTCGAGGTGCTGCACGAGCTGGGCTTGCAGCGTCTGGATGGCCTGATTGTTGGTCTGCGTGAGGTGGCCGACCTGCTGCACCAGGGTGTCGCCCACGGCCTTCTGCAGGCTCTGCAGTTGCAGCGCCACGGCGTCGAGCTGGGCGTTTTGCGTGCGCGTGCTCTCGCCCTGCTGGTTGAGCAGCATTTGCTGGAAGCGAGCCAACTCGGCCGACTGTTCGGTGCGCAGGCCCTGGCCGCTGCTTTGCACCGCCGCGCGCAGTTCGCGCTCCAGGCGTTCGAGCTGCGGCGCCAGCTCGGCGCCGAGCTCGCGGCGCAGCTCGGCCAGGCCCCGCAGACGGGACAACAATGCCCAGCCCATGCCCAAGAGCACGAGCAGCAACAGCGCAACGACAACTAGCAGAATGAATTCTGGCGACATGGGCAATCAGCCTTGAACGGGGGTGAGCGGCGCCCTGCCCTGCAGCACCGCGCGCAGATTGTCCACGGCAAGCTGCGCCATGGCGCGGCGGGTGGGCAGGCTGCTGCTGGCGATGTGCGGTGTGAGCACGAGACGCGGAGCGCTCAGCAGCACGGGGTTGACGGCGGGCTCGCCTTCGAACACGTCAAGCCCGGCGGCGCCCAGGTGGCCGCTGTGCAGCGCCTGGGCCAGCGCGGCTTCGTCCACCACGCCACCGCGCGCGATGTTCACCAAGGTAGCGCCGCGCCGCATCTGCGCCAACTGCGCCGCGCCGATGAGGTGATAGGCCGCCGGGCTGTAGGGCAGCGCCAGCAGCACATGGTGGCTGTCACGCAGCAGGGTGGACAGATCGCAATAAGTGGCGTGCAGCGCCTGCGCCACGGCGGGCTGCAGCGGACTGCGGTTGTGATACAGCACGCGCATGCCGAAACCATGCACCGCGCGCCGGGCGATGGCCTGGCCGATACGCCCCATGCCGACGATGCCCAGCGTGGCGCCGTGCACGTCGGCTCCGGCGAACAGATCGACGCTCCACTTCGTCCACTGCCCGGCGCGCAGGTAGCGCTCGGCGTCGCCGATGCGGCGCGCAGCGGCCAGCAGCAGGGCGAAACCGAAGTCGGCTGTGGTCTCGGTGAGCACGTCGGGGGCGTGGGTGACGGTGACGCCGCGCGCCCGGCATGCCGCCAGGTCGATGTGATCGACCCCCACGGTCATGGTGCTGACGACCTTGAGCAGCGGGCAGGCATCGAGCAGGGCGGCATCGATGCGCTCGCTGCCGGTGATGAAGGCGCCGTGCTTGTCGGCCATACGGCGTCGCAGCGCCTCGGGCGAGCTGATGGCGTCGTCGGGTGTGGTCTCCACGTCGGCAATGTCGCGCAACGCGTCGATGATGTCGGGAAACACGGCGCGGGCAACCAGCACGCGCAGCAGACTGCCAGCGGCAACAAGGCTCATCGGAAGAACACCAAGGTCAGAAGAACAAAACACGGCAGCAGGATTGCGAACGACCATCCCATGTAGCCGAAAAACGAAGGCATGCGCACGCCACGATGCTCGGCAATGGCCTTGACCATGAAGTTGGGTGCGTTGCCGATATAGGTGACCGCGCCCATGAACACCGCCCCGGCTGAAATGGCCATGAGCGTGGTGCCATGCGCCATGAGCTGCGGTGCCTCGCCCCCAGCCAGGTTGAAGAACACCAGGTAAGTTGGGGCGTTGTCGAGGAAGGAGGACAGCGCGCCGGTCAGCCAGAAGTAGGCCGCAGCGATGGGCTGGCCCTGCGCGTCCGAGGTCAGCCGCACCAGCCCGGCCAACGCCCCGCCGCTGCCCGCGCGCAGGATGGCGATGACCGGAATGATGGTGAGGAAGATGCCCAGAAACAGCTTGGCCACCTCGATCATGGGCGCCCAGTTGAACTGGTTTTCATGCCGCGCCTGCCACGGCGTGGTGGCCAGCGACAGCAGGGCCACGCCGATCAGCACCGCGTCGCGCGTGAGGTTTTGCAGTTCCAGGTGCTGCCCGAGAATCGGCACGGTCACCCCCGGCTTCCATAGCCCACTGTGCAGCACCGCCAGCACGATGGCCAGCAGCCACAGCACGTTCCACGCGCCGAGCAGGCCCAGCGGGCTGTCGGGCGTGGGATCGGCCGCGGCACGCTCGGGCTCGCGCGCCCAGAACCAGCGGTCGAGACCGTAGAACACGGCCAACAGCAGAGCGCACAGCAGCACGGTGGGCGCGAGCAGATGTTTGAGCGTCCAGAAAAAATCCACGCCTTTGAGAAAGCCGAGGAACAGCGGCGGGTCGCCCAGGGGCGTGAGTGCGCCGCCCGCGTTGGCCACCAGGAAAATGAAGAACACCAGCACATGGGCGTTGTGGCGGCGGGCGTCGTTGGCTCGGATGACGGGGCGCACCATCAGCATGGCCGCGCCGGTCGTGCCCATGAGGCTGGCCAGCACCGTACCGATGGCCAGCAGTAAAGTGTTTTGCCCCGGACTGCCGTGCAGGTTGCCGCGCACGGCAATGCCGCCACTGACGGTGTAGAGCGCAGTGAGCAGGATGACGAAGGGCAGGTATTCGTGCAGCAGGGTGTGCATCGCCGCGTTCCAGGTAGCCTGCATGCCGAAGCTGGCGGCGAAGGGCACGAGGAACAGCGCCGCCCAACCCGCGGCGATCTTGCCCTGATGGTGGTGCCACACTTGCGCGGCAAACAGCGGCATGAGGGCAATGGACAGCAACATGGCGGCAAACGGCAGCCCCCACCATAGCGAGAGCGCTGCCGCGTCAGGCCCGTGCCCGCTTGCCGCGAAGGCTTGCGACGGCAACAACGCCAACGACCCCGCCACGCCGAGCCAGCGCGCGGGGTCAGGCCGCATCGACGATGACCACATGCACCCGGTACGGGCCATGCGCGCCCAACACGATGGTCTGCTCGATGTCGCCGGTCCGCGAGGGGCCGGACACGGTGCTCAAGGCCCGTGGCAACTCGCCCAGCTCGGTGCGCAGCAGCGCGTAGGCGTCCTCCAGCGTCGCCACGATGCGGCTGGCCGGGACGATGGCGATATGCGTTTCCGGCAACAGATGGGTCGACGCCGGCGTGGTGAGCGAACTGGCCAGCACCAGCGAGCCCGTCTCGGCCACAGCGCAGAAGCAACCGGTGATGCCGAGCTGGTCCGCATCGCGCGGCGGGCGAGCGTCGAGCGCCAGCCCAGCCTGTTGCCAGGGCAGATCGGCCAAAGTATCCCAGACCACACCCTCCAGGCCCAGCCCCTGCTCGTGCAGGTAGCCTGCCACGGCGGCAGGAACATCGGCCATTGCCGCGACCCGCGCCACGCTGGTCTGCAGGGCCAGCGCCTGCGTCGTGAAGGCGGCGACACGGTCGGCCGAGATGCTCGGCTGCGGCCCGCGCACATGACGGCCGATGTCGACCTCCACGTCCTGCACTTCCATGGCGTGCAGGGCGGCAGGTCGGCCCTGCCGGGCACGGATTTGCGCCAGGATGGCGGCGCGGGCGGTGTCGGTGTTCATACTCGTGTGTCGGTAAGGTTGGCGCTTTGGCGATAGGCGCGGCGTTTCAGATTTGGAGATTGAAACCCAGATCGACGTCGCACGCAGGCTGACCGCGCACCCCCCAGTTTTCCAACGGCGGCTCGATCAACACAATCAAAATGTCCGAGGGTTGAATGCCAAGCAGTTGCAATCTGTCGACAATGCCCTGATACAGCTTGCGCTTGGCTTCGAGCGATCGCCCCGGGAACAGCAGGAACTCGATGAACGTGTAGTTCATGGTCTTGCCCGGAGGAATCGGGCAGTGCTCGGGCTTGTGCTGAATGTAGCGGATCTGTTTGTCGTCCTCCGGCACCTTGAGCGCCTCGATCTGGGCGCGGTAGACGGCATCGATCATGGCCTGGACCATCTCAGGTGGATGGGTACGGCATACCTCGATCTTGGCAACAGGCACGGGCCTCTCCTTTTCAAAACAGTTGATAAGCAAAGGGCTCGCCGCGTTCAGCCATCTTCCGCATCGTGCTCCACGGTCTGGCTCGCCGGAATCTGGAACACCTCGCGCAGATAGGCGAGATACGCCGGGTCGTCGCACATGTTCTTGCCCGGAGCGTCGCTGACCTTGGCGACGGGCTGACCGTTGCAGCGCGTCATTTTGAGCACCATCTGCGGGGCCTCGAAGCCGAGGTCGTGCATCAGGTTGGTGCCGATGCCGAAGGCCAGGCCGACGCGGGCGTGAAACTGGCGGTACAGGGCGATGACCTTGGGGATAGTGAGCATGTCGCTGAACACCAGCGTCTTGGTGCGCGGGTCGACGCGGTGCTTGGCGTAGTGCGCGATCATCTGTTCGCCCCACGAGAACGGGTCGCCGGAGTCGTGCCGGGCGCCGTCGAACAGCTTGCAGAAGTACAGGTCGAAGTCGCGCAGAAACGCCTGCAGACCGTAGACGTCGGCCAGGGCGATGCCGAGATCGCCGCGATATTCCTTGGCCCACATCTCGAAGGCGAAGACCTGGGTGTCGCGCAGCCGTGGGCCCAGCGCCTGGCAGGCTTGCAGGTATTCGTGGGCCATGGTACCCAGGGGGGTGAGGCCCATCTCCTTGGCCAGCAACACGTTGCTGGTGCCGGCGAGCTGTGACCCCAGCCCACTGCGTAGCCGCTCCAGCACTTGCGCCTGCCAGCGCCGCGAATAGCGGCGGCGGGTGCCGTAGTCGGCGATGCGGCAGTGTTGCAGCTCGGGCGTGCGCAGCAGCGCAATCTTGTCGTCGATGCGCTGCAGTCCGGCCTGCAAATCGGCGTCGGCATGGGCGTGGCGGGCGTAGACCTCGCCGACGATGGCCAGCACCGGCACCTCGAACAGAATGGTGTGCAGCCAGGGGCCCTGGATGGCGATGTCGATGTCGCCGCGCGCCCGTGCCGCCGGGTCTGCCGCAGGCGTGGCGCGGATGCGCTGGCGGTTGAGGCGGAACAGCGCGAGGAAGTCGACAAAGTCGCTCTTGATGAAGCGCAGGCTGCGCAGGTAGTCGAGTTCCTCGGGCTGGAACTGCAGGGTGCACAGGGCGTCGAGTTCGGCGTTGATCTCGTCCAGCCGCGCCACCAGATCGACCCCCGGTGTGCGGCACTTGAAGCGGTATTCCACCTGCGCTCCGGGAAAGTGGTGCAGCACCACTTGCATCATGGTGAACTTGTAGAGATCGGTATCGAGCAAGGATTCGATGATCATCGCTTGGATGGGGTGCCGCCGCGCCGAGCGAGCGCCTTGGCCCAGAGCAGGCGCAGCGCGGCGCGCTCGCGCTGGTCATGCGCGGTGTCAGTGGGCGCCCGGCGGGCGCGGTCGAGCAGTTCGAGGCCCAGGCGGGCCTGGGCCTCGAGCGCAGCGTCGCGTTGGGTGAGATCGAGCGGACGCCCGGCGCCGGGCAGATGGTCGAGCTTGCCCTCCTGCACCGCCTGGGCGATGCGGGTCTCGCCGATCCAGGCCAGGGCGTTCAAGGCGCGCCCCTCCGCGCTGCACGCTGCGGGATGAACGCTTGGGAGCGGCCCGGCGCGTTCATGCGTCGATAAACCGGGTGAACTCGGCGACCGGCGCGCGCTCGGTCACCAAGCTGTTCTCCACCGCGTCGGGGTCGGCCCAGCCCAGGGCCATGCCGCAGACCACCTGCTGCGCGGCGGGGTCGAGCTTGAGTTCGTCTTCGACGAGACGGTGAAACGGGGTGAAGGCAGCCTGCGGGCACGTATCGAGGCCACGGCCACGCGCGGCCACCATGATGTTCTGCAGGAACATGCCGTAATCGAGCCAACTGCCCTGCTCCATCACCCGGGCTATGGTGAAGATCAGGCCGACGGGCGCACCGAAGAACAGGTAGTTGCGGCCGTGCTGCGCGTGCATCGCCGCCTTGTCGCCTTTGGCAATACCCAGCAGGCCGTACAAATCCCAGCCCACTTTGCGGCGACGGTCGATGTAGGGCGACACCCACTGCCGCGGGTAGTAGGCGTAGTCCTCGGTGTGCTGCGCGGCCTGCGCCGGATCGTCATAGGCCGCCAGGATGCGGGCCGACAGCCGCGCCTTGGCCGCGCCCGTGAGCACATGCACCTGCCAGGGCTGGGTGTTGGTGCCGGAGGGCGCACGCGCCGCCACCTGCAGGATGGCCTCGATGGTGGCGGTTGGCACCGGGGTCGGCAAAAACCGACGGATGGAGCGGCGCGAGGTGATGGCGGCATCCACCGCCCGTTGGTCGGCGTGGGGGGCGTTCTGGGCATCGGCCGGATCGTTGGCGGCCGCCGGAGGCGAAGTGGTGGGCATGGAACGAATCTGAAGGCGTGATGTGCCAGTCTATCCCCCGCATTCAAAGCAGGAGACGCCACCGGGTTTGGGGGTGGGCAAAGCGGGCGGCCGAACCCATCATGGAGCCTTGCAAATGTCACAGAGTGTGACGCACCGATCCTCTCGCTGCCCGATGAAACGCATCGCCCTTTTTGCCGATGGCACATGGAGCAAACCCGACCAGCACGATGGCGATCATCCCACGCCGACCAATGTGGTCAAGCTCTCCATTGCCGTGGCACCGCAAGACCCGAATGGCATCGATCAAGTGGTCTTCTACCAAAAAGGTCTGGGCGAGCAAGGTGGGTTGTGGGACAAGCTCAGCGGCGGCGCCTTCGGTCTGGGCATCTCGGCCAACATCCGCGGGCTCTATCTGTTTCTGGTGCAGAACTACCACCCGGGCGACCAAATCTTCCTGTTCGGTTACAGCCGCGGCGCCTACACGGTACGCAGCGTGGCGGGGCTGATTCGCAACTGCGGCATCCTGCGCCCCCAGTTCGTCGATCGCATGGACGATGCCTATGCCTTGTACCGCGACCGTACCCCCGACAGCCACCCGGATGCGCCGCAATCCGTGGCGTTCCGCGAGGCCTACGCCTGGCCGGATGCACCCATCGAGCTCATCGGCGTGTGGGACACAGTGGGCGCGCTGGGCATACCGGTCACACCGCTGCGCTTCTGGACCAAATCGTTGTACGAGTTCCACGACGTGGCGCTGAGCAGCCACGTGCGCTACGCCTACCAGGCGCTGGCCCTGGACGAGCGGCGCAAGCCGTTTGTCCCCACACTATGGCAGACGCAGAGCCATGCCACCAATCAGGTGGTCGAGCAGGCCTGGTTTCCCGGCGTGCATGGCGACGTGGGAGGCGGACAGACGCTCACCGGCCTGTCCGACGGCGCCCTGCTGTGGATGGCCGACCGTGCCAGCCGCTGTGGACTGGCGCTCGACCCCGCCTTGCTGCCGCCCCACGGCGACCCAGCCGCGCCCATGGGCGACACCCTCACGCCGTTCTACCGCCTGCTGGGGCAGCGCGAGCGTCAGCCCGGGCAGACCAATCCGTCCGGACACGAGGGTGTGCACACTTCCACCCTGAGCCGCCACTCGGCCCTGCCCGACTACCACCCGCCAGCGCTGGAGCGCTTTCTGGCCATGCGGCCCGTCACCTACCTGCCCTGAGGGCGCCCCGCCCTCAGCGCGCCGGGCTGGGTGACGGCACCGATGACGCGGGTGCTGGAGCCGCCGTCAACGCCGCGGCGCGCAAGCCGAGTTGCAGCACCACATCGGTGTCGGCCTTGTCGTCGTTGCCGGGCGTCTCGGCCTGCGCCGCGGATGGCGCTGCTGCGCCGATTTGCACGCGCGCAGCGGGAAGGGCCGGGGCGCCCGTGGTGAGCGCCGTCACCACCGCCCTGGCCCGGGCCTGGGCCAGCGCGTCCAGGGCCGACTGCGGAATGACCACGGCAGACGCCAGTTGCTGCAGCATGGCATGCCACAAGGCGTGCGCCGCAGCGTCCTTGGGCAGGGCTTTGCTCAGCGCGTCGCGGGCGCTGGTCGGGTGCTGCTCCAGGTAGAGCGCGTCGATGGCATGGCGGGTGCGGGCATCGCCCAAGTCGAGCGGGCCGGGGTGAGCATCCGGCGGCAGCACGACCCCCAGCTTGCCCAGAACCTGGCGGCGTACCGCCGTATCCTGCAGCGCGGCGGTGTCGCGGGCGGGATCGACGGTGGGCGGCACCTGCAGGTCGAGCCGGGGACGCTTGAGCAGAGCCTGGGCCAATTGCGCGAGCTTTTCGCGCTGCGGCGGGCTCAACACCGCACTGCCCGGCGCAAACACCACGGCCTGCGGCGGCTGGGCGTCGCCGCTGCCGCCGAACAAGGCACCCAGCGCACGAAACGGCGCGGTGACCACCTTGGTCAGCACGTTGACGATGGCCTGCCAGATGATGCCGCCGTAGCTGAATTTGGGGTTGTCGAGGTCGCCATGCACCGGCAGGTTGATGTCGATCACCCCCTGGCTGTTCTCCAGCACGGCAATCGCCAGATCGAGGGGCAGGTTGACCGCGTCGGGGCTGTCCACATGCGGCCCGAGTTTCAGCCGGGTGATGGTGAACTGGTTATCGCCCTGCATCTGCGCCTTCTGGATCTTGTAATCCAGCTTGGCATCGAGCCTGCCCGATTCGATGGTGCGTCCGGCGAACTTGCCCGAGTAGGGGGACACCGAGGCCAGGTCGAGGTTGCGCAGGTCCAGGGTGACGTCGGTGGCATGGGTGGCGCGGAAGGGTTGCAGCCGACCGCGCACCTTGGCCTGTCCATAGGCGTCGACCTGGCCGTCGAGCTCGATCTGGGCGCTGCTGTCGGGAGCGTCGGACAGACCGTTGATCACGCCGCTGAGCTTTTGCATGCGCACGCGGAAGTCGGGCTTGATCGACTGGTCGGTGAAATCGACGTCGGCGTTTTCGATGGCCGTGCGCTGGATGCGCAGTTGCAGCGGCAGCGGTGCGGTCTCGGCCGCCTTGGTGCTGGGCGCTGGGACGGCGACCGCCTTGCGTGTGAGCAGAATGGCCTGCACGTTGAGGGTGCGGTTGGGGTTGAGCACGATGCGGCCATAGGGTTCGACGGCATGCAGCACCGTCATCGACACCGCCAGCGGCGCGCTGTCGACCTGCAGGCCACTGGCCGCCAGCTTGCGCCAGCCCAGGAAGGGGGTACGGCCCTCGGGTTCGACCAGCGCCAGGTTGTCCACCTGGGCGCTGCCGTCATACCGCACCAGCGGCAACGCGCCTTGCCCGTGACGCAGCTGCACGCTGCCATCGGCCGACGCCGTGCCGCTGGTAAGCAGCAGGCGCACATACGGCTGCAGCAGCACGCCGAAGGGCGTTAGCGCGAGTTGATCGAGCCGCACCCGCAGCGTGCCAGCCAGCGGCTGTGGCGCAATCCGGCCTTGGGCGCTGAACGTGCCGCCCTGCGCCACGGCGAACTGCAGTTGCAGCGGTACCGGCTTGCGCAAATCCAGACTGAGGTGCTGGGCGCGCATCTGCCCGCGCACCACGTCCAGCCGCAGAGGAGCAGGCCCGGTACTGTCGTCAATACGGGCGCTCACTTGGCGCAGGTTCACGCTCTGGAGCTGCACGTCGGCCGACATGCCGGCGGGCGATGTGGCTCTGGCGGCGGCGGGCGCTGCGGTCGCACGCGGCTGAAAGGCCTGCGCCCAATTCAACCCGCCCGGGCGCAGCGCCACATCGGCGTGCAGGGCATCGATCTCAAGCGGACCCGCCTGAATGCGCGGCGCCCCTGTGGCGGGCAGAGCGACCGTGGTGGGGCCCAGCCGCAGCGCCGCCCAGCGCGCCAGCGGCTTGCCCGCGCTGTCCAGGTGCAGCGCGCCCGACTGCAGGCGCAGGTCCTTGACGTGCACCTGCGGCGCGTGGCCCGCAGCCACCGTCGCCTGCAGCGCGGTGTCCAGGGCGAGGGTGTGGAGCTGCAGCTGCATGGGTTGCCGGAAACTCTGGTCGGTGTAGTCCAGGGCCTGCAGGCGGGTGGCAATGCGCTGCACATCGACCGTCCACGCGGCTGCCTGGGTCGGCGGCGTCACGGCAGGGCTGGGCTTGGATGCCGTCGCCGGCGCAGCGGCACCGAGCGCTTGCAGCAGGTCGATCCGGCCGTCGGCCAGGCGCTTGAGTTGCAGCCGGGCGGCATCAAGTTGCACCGCCCCGACCTGCAGCCGATGCTGCGATCCGTCGGCGCGCACGGCGTCGATCTGCAGCGTCGGCACCTGCAGCCATGCGGCCTGAGCGCCCTGCAACGGCTGCAGCCGCAGCTCGCGCAACAGCAGCTGCGGCAGTTGCAGCGTCGGCCCCGTCAGATCGGCCTGTCCAGGCTGCGTCTGCAGCGCATCCGCCTGCAGCGCCACCTGGCCCACCTGCCCGGAGAGGCCCTGCAGCCGCAAGGGGCCGAACCCCGCGCGATGCGCTGCCCAGTCGAGCTGGCCCCCCTGCAGACGCGCGCTCTGCAGACGCAGATCGCTTGCCCCCGCCTGCATCTGCAAGCCATCGAGGGTGATGGCCTGCAGCGCGGCGTTGCGCGTGGACCCATCGAAGCGTGCCTGCGCGAGGGTCAAGTCGTGCCACTGAAAGGTCGCGGCTGGTGTCTTGGCACGCAGCCCCTGCACCTGCGCCCCGGCATCGTTCACCGCCCAGAGCAACCCGCTCTTGCCCAGCACGGCGCTGTAGGCCGCGTGCAGGTTGGCCGTACCGGCGACGATCTGGGCGGTGCGCGCCAAATCGGGGATGGCATGGGCCGCGGCGGCAAGGTCCAGCCCGGTCAGCTCCGCCTGGCCGCCGGACACCAACGGATTGAGCCCGACATAACCCTTCCAGCGCAACGTGGCCTTCTGCTCGGGAAGAACCAGGCTGATGGCGTAGTCGCCCCGCGCCTTCGGCAGGGTGGACAGGGCGTCGATCTGCACGTTCAGCGGCGCAAGCTGCGTCACATAGGGGTGCGAGCGGTCGGCATCGGCATAGCGCAGCACGCCAGCGGCGATGCGCAGCTGTTCGATCACCACGCGGGGGATGGTGTCCGAGGGTTTGCTCGGCTTGGCGCCGCGCTGCAGGGCGCGCACCACACCATCCCAGTTCATCGCTCCGCCCTGGGCAATGGCGATATTGACCTGCGGCTGCTCAAGACGGATCTGGTGGAAGGTCCAGGCCCAGTGCCACAAACTGGATGGCGCGAAATCGACCACCAGACGCTTGAAGCCCGCCAGCGGCACCCCCTGGGGTGTGGCGAGCTGGAAGTCGTCCACCGTCACATCCAGACGCAAGGGATCGAACGCCACCTTGCCCAGCGTGGCGCGGCTGTCGAGTTGCGACTGCGCCAGTTTCGGGATGTAGTGCGCCGCCAGCGGCCCCACGGCCAGATAGCCGAACGCCACATACGCCGCGATCAGCCCGACCACGACAAGAAAGGGCAGGCTCAGAAGGATGCGGCGCAACAGGCGCCACGCGCGCGGTGCTGAAGCAGACATGGAAACACTCGCCAAGGGCCGTTTGCTATGCATTATGGCCCTGGCGCCCGCCCTGCGCCATCGCGCAAGCGGCCTGTACCATGCCGCAAAGCCCAACCCCCACCACACCATGACCGAAGACACGCCTGCCTACGTCCAGCATGTCGGCGCCGCACTGTTTGCCATCGCCGTGATCCATACCTTCTCGACCAAATTTTTCGAGAAGCTGGCGCACCGCCAACCGGCCCATGCCGGGCTCTGGCACCTGCTGGGTGAAGTCGAAGTGGTCTTCGGCTTCTGGGCCATGGTGCTCATGGTCTTTCTGTTCTTTGCCCTCGGCCAGCACCAGGCGGTGACCTACCTCGACACGCGCAACTTCACCGAGCCGCTGTTCGTCTTCGTCATCATGGTGGTGGCTGGGACCCGCCCCATTCTGCAGGCCGCAGGCGATGCGGTGAATACCCTGGCGCGCGCCATTCCCCTTCCCGGCGCGCTGACCTTCTATCTGGTGGTGTTGGTCCTGGTGCCGCTGCTGGGATCGTTCATCACCGAGCCAGCAGCCATGACCCTCGCCGCCCTGCTGCTGCGCGACCGCATCTTCGGCGCTCCCGTTTCCTTGCGGCTGAAGTACGCCACCCTCGGCGTGCTGTTCGTCAATGTGTCCATCGGTGGCACGCTCACCCACTTCGCCGCGCCGCCCGTGCTCATGGTCGCCTCGACCTGGCAATGGGACCTGATGTTCATGCTCAGCCATTTCGGCTGGAAGGCAGCTCTGGCCGTGGGCATCAACGCCCTGGGCGCAACCCTGCTGTTCCGCCGCGAACTGGCACGGCTCCAACCGTATCGTTCGTCGCAGCAGCCAACCGCGCTGCGGGCGCCGTGGAGCGTCATCGCCGTGCACCTGGTGTTTCTCGCGGGGGTCGTGGTGTTCGCCCACCACCCTTCCGTCTTCCTGCCGCTGCTGCTGTTTTTCCTTGGCTTCGTCACCGCCTACGCCCGCTACCAGGATCCGCCCATGCTCAAAGAGGGCATGCTGGTCGGCTTTTTCCTTGGCGGGCTGGTGGTGCTCGGCGGCCTGCAGCAATGGTGGCTGCAACCGCTGCTCACGCGCATGGACGCGACGGCCGTGTTCTTCGGCGCCACCGCGCTGACCGCCATCACCGACAACGCGGCACTGACCTACCTTGGCTCACTGGTGCAAGGCCTCAGCCCCGAGTTCAAATACGCCTTGGTTGCCGGCGCAGTCAGTGGCGGTGGGTTGACAGTCATCGCCAACGCCCCCAACCCCGCCGGGCTTGCGCTGCTGCGTCAGGGCTTCGACGATGGCGCCGTGCATCCCCTGGGCCTGTTGGGCGCAGCCCTGCTACCCACAGCCGTGGCCATGAGTTGCTTCTGGCTGCTGTAAGGTCGTCTCTCTCTTTTTTCAGCGAGTTTTCACCGCCATGTCCAACGCCGTTTCCTCCAACCCTTCCAGCTTCAACGTCGCCTTTCTCGGGCTGGGCGTGATGGGCGCCCCCATGGCCGGACATCTGGCGCGCGCGGGCCATCGCGTCACGGTGTACAACCGCACGGCCAGCAAGGCGCAAGACTGGGTTCGCGCACATGGCGGACACGCCGCCCCGAGCCCGCAGGAGGCCGCCGCCCAAGCGGACTTCGTGTTCTCCTGCGTCGGCAACGATGATGACCTGCGCAGCATCACCCTGGGTCCGAGCGGCGCGTTTGCCGGCATGCAACCGGGAGCGATCTTCATCGACCACACCACCACGTCGGCCGAGGTGGCGCGCGAACTCGGCCTTGCGGCACGCGAGCGCGGGCTGTGGTTTGTCGATGCCCCGGTTTCCGGCGGCCAGGCCGGTGCACAGAACGGCAGCCTCACGGTGATGTGCGGCGGCGATGCCGAGGCCTTCGCCCGCGCCAAACCGGTCATCGAAGCCTTTGCCCGCGCCGTCACGCACCTGGGCGACCAAGGTGCGGGTCAGTTGTGCAAGATGGTGAACCAGATCGCCATCGCCGGCGTGGTGCAGAGCTTGGCCGAAGCCATCGCCTTCGGCGAACGCGCCGGGCTGGATCTGCACAAGGTGCTGCAGGTCATTGGCAAGGGCGCGGCGCAAAGCTGGCAGATGGACAACCGCGGCTCGACCATGATCGAGGGCCGCTACGACTTCGGCTTTGCCGTGGACCTGATGCGCAAGGACTTCGGCCTGTGCCTGAATGAAGCACGAAGCAACGGCGCACGCCTGCCTGTGCTCGCTCTGGTCGACCAGTTCTACGCCGACGTGCAGGCCGAGGGGGGCGGCCGCCTCGACACCTCGTCCTTGCTCACCCGCCTGCGCTGATGCAGCTTTACTTGATGGCGCCGTAGCGGGCGGCGCTGGCGGTGATTTCAGCGCGCGCCGCATCAGGGCCAGCCCAGCCTTCGGTCTTCACCCACTTGCCGGCTTCGAGGTCTTTGTAGTGGTTGAAGAAGTGCTCGATCTGCTTGAGCAGTTCGGGCGCGAGATCCTCGGGCTTGTGGATGTTGCGATACTGCGGCAACAGCTTTTCCACCGGCACGGCGATCAGCTTGGCATCGATGCCGGCCTCGTCGGTCATCTTCAGCAGGCCGACGGGGCGGCAGCGCACCACACAGCCGTGCACCAGGGGAATGGGGGTGACGACCAGCACATCCACCGGATCACCGTCTTCCGACAGGGTCTGCGGAATGTAGCCATAGTTGCACGGATAGTGCATCGCCGTGGACATGAAACGGTCAACGTACAACGCACCGCTGGCCTTGTCGACTTCGTACTTCACCGGCGGGGCATGGGCGGGAATTTCGATGACCACATTGAAATCGTCGGGCAGGTTTTTTCCCGCGGGAACGGCTAGCACGCTCATAAGCAATCCTTTGTTAGGTGGGAGAAAGGGTCTGAACGGGGCGCGACAGCGCCGCGATCAGGCCGGGTTGTTGCCGCGCGGCTCGGGTGGCGGCGCGTCGGTCTTTTGCGGATTCTGGATCTGCTGCAGTTGCTGCTCGCTGATGATGTTGAACATGGTCACCACCTTGGACACCCCGGTGGTCTCGCGCGCGATTTGCACCGCGCGATTCGCCTCGCGCTGCGTGACGATGCCCATGAGGTAGACCACGCTGTTGGAGGTGGTCACCTTGAAGGCGTTGCCGAAGATGTCGTGCGCATCGATCAGGCGGGCCCGCACCTTGGTGGTGATCAGAGTGTCGGTGGCGCTGCGGTTAAGGTCGGAGATGGGGCCGACATCGATTTCGTTGAGCACGGCCTTCACGTTGGGCACGCCACGTACCACCTCGCCCGCCTCTTTTTTCGCGGCCTCGGTCGGCACTTGGCCAACCAGCAGCACCTGCTGGTTGTAGCTCACCGCGCGCACGTTGGCATAGCCACCCAGGGCGCTGCTGATGCGGTTGTCGGCCTTGAGTTGGATGGTGTTGTCTTCGAGGATGGAGCCAGCCGTGCGCCGGTCGGTGGCGACATACGCCGTGGTGCCAACGGCGCCCAAGCCGAGGACGAAGCAACCCTGCAGCTGTGTTGCCGCCAAGGCAATGACCAGCACACTTGCCGCCCGCCAGAGCCTGCGCGGGGCGCGGGCTGGCTGCACAGGCGCTGCGGAGAGGGAGAGTTTTGTCGTCTTCATCGGTGTCACTCCGTGGGTTGTGGGTCACCCATCAGCGCCCAGTCTAAGCCATCGCAAAGACAATGCAGGGCCAGCAGATGCACCTCCTGGATGCGGGCGGTGCGGTCGTTCGGCACCGCGATATGGACATCGCCCTCGCGCAGGAGTTGCGCCAACCGCCCCCCGGTGCGGCCGGTCAGCGCCAGCACCGCCATGTCGCGCCCCTGGGCCGAACGCACGGCTTCGACGATGCTCGCCGAATTGCCACTGGTGCTGAAGGCCACCAGCACGTCGCCAGGCAAGCCCAGGGCGCGCACCTGCTTGGAAAACACATGGTCGAAGCCATAGTCGTTGGCCACGGCCGTGAGCGTGGAGGTGTCGGTGGTCAGGGCGATGGCCGCCAACTCAGGCCGCTCGCGCTCGAAGCGGCCCACCAACTCGGCCGCCAGATGCTGACTGTCGGCGGCCGAACCGCCGTTGCCGCAGATCAGAATCTTGTGGCCGTTGGAGACCGCGGCGGCGAGCAATTCCACCGCCCGCGCGATCGGCCCGGCCAGTTGATCGGCAGCCTGATACTTCAGGTCGGCGCTGTCGAAAAAATGCTTCTGGATACGCTGTTCAAGCATGACGTGAACGGGGGTATAAAGCGTTGATGTTAGCCGCCCCGGTGCCAGCGCACAGCGTCAGTCGTCGGCGGAAAAAGCGCCGGGCAACCACTCCAGCTTGCCCTGTTCCAGGGTGACCACGTCGAAGCGGCACACCGGCTCCTCGGGCAGACGCGCCAGGTAGTGCCGCGCCGCCAGGACGATGCGACGGCGCTTGGCGGCATGAATACTGGCCGCAGCCCCGCCATAATCGGCATGGCTGCGGGCGCGCACCTCGACGAACACCAGCGTGCCGTCGGCCGCGCGCAAGATGAGATCGATCTCGCCGCCACGCACCCGATAATTGCGCGTCACCAGCTGCAGCCCGCGGCGCTCCAAGGCGGCGCAGGCCTGGTCTTCGGCCGACTGCCCCAGACGCCGCGCCGCGTGCTGCCGCACCTTTTGCATCCACCCCGCCATGTCCACCCCCACCGAAACCGCGCTCGCCTTGTGCGCCCACCAGGATTTTCCGCCCGCGTTGTACATGGTGGCCGCGCCGATCGGCAATCTGGCCGACATCAGCCTGCGTGCCCTGGCCGTGCTGCATCAGGCCGACCGCGTCGCCGCAGAGGACACCCGCGTGGCGCAACGTCTGCTCGACAGCCACGGCCTGCGCAAACCCACCCTGCGCTGCGATCAACACCGCGAAGCGCAGGCCGCGGCGCAGATCGTCGCCGCCGTGACGGCAGGCGAGCGCGTGGCCTTCCTCAGCGACGCCGGCACGCCGGGCATCAGCGACCCCGGCAGCCGCATCGCCGCGGCCATGCATCAGGCCGGGCTTCGCGTCATCCCCATCCCCGGTGCCAGCGCGGTGACGGCGGCACTCAGCGCCTGCGGTCTGGATCTGCATGCTGGCTACTGCTTCGCCGGGTTCGCCCCCGACAAACCCGCCGCGCTACAGACGGCGCTGCAGGCCGCGCTGCACGGGCCCCGCGTGACCGTGCTGTTCGAGGCGCCGCACCGCATCCGGACGTTTCTGCAAACCCTGCATGATCTGGAGCCTGGAGCCCAGCTCGTGCTGGCCAAGGAGTTGAGCAAGCAGTTCGAGACCATCCTGCCGTGCACCGCGCAGACGGCGCTGGCCTGGCTCGACGCCGACCCGAGGCGGGAACAGGGGGAATTCGTGCTTGTGCTGCAGCCCATGCCTTCCACCGCCGAACTCGACGCCAAGGCGATTGCGCTGTTGCAGCGGTTGGCGCAAGAACTGCCCGCCTCCCGCGCTGCTGCCGTGACCGCCGACCTCACCGGACTCAAGCGCGACCAGCTCTACCGCTGGCTGCTCGACCACAAGCATGCGGGGGCGTGACGGCGTGCAGTTTCACACCGCCACGGCAGGCGTCTGCAGACGCGGGGCCCAGCGCAGCAAGGCGGCCAGGAGCATGCCGTAAAGCGGCAGAATGGCCAGCACCGCCATGATCAGCTTGACCGCGTAGTCCACCAGCGCGATCTCGACCCAATGCGCCGCCATGAACGGATCCGTGCTGGCGTAGAACGCGATGGAAAAGAACAGCACGCTGTCCACCAGGTTTCCCAGCACACTCGACGCCGCGGGCGCCAGCCACCAGTGGCGCCCCCCGGCCAGCGTGGCACGCAACCGCGAGAACACGGCGATGTCGAGCATCTGCCCCACGGCGTAGGCGATGAAGCTGCCCAGGGCGATGCGGAACACGAACACGTTGAACCCGCCCAGGGCGGCCCAGCCCGCGAATGCGCCATCGTGGAACAGCACCGAAATGGCGTACGACAGCACCAGGGCTGGCAGCATCACCCAGCGCACCACGCGCCGCGCCGCGCCTGGCCCCAGAACGCGGGCCGTCAGATCGGTGGCCACGTACACCAGCGGAAAACTGAATGCACCCCAGGTGGTGTGCAGACCCATCAGGGTCATGGGCAGTTGCACCAGGTAGTTGCTGGCAATGATGATGACAATGTGCAGCGCCGCGAGTGCGGCCACGAGGACGCGCTGACGTGCAGCGCCCCTGTCGAGCAGGACAGACATGGAAGACCTTTTTCGTTGAGCGGCGGGTAAGGGAACCGCCGGGACCGCCTGTTGCGCGGCCGACAAAAACTGTGATTTTACGGCGATCGGCGCTGCAACCCGCGCCACCATGGGCCCTGCGGTAGGAGGGCCGATAAAATCGTGCTCTTGTCCAGACCCGACACAGCCGTCGGGTCTGCACCTGCGCTTGCGATGCCATGGTCAACCTGGCCTCCAGCCTCGCGCGGCAGCGCGGTGCGTCGCCTTTTTCCCCGAATCCCCATGACCGAACTCGCCAAATCGTTTGAGCCCCACGACATCGAAGCCCGCTGGACGCAGCGTTGGGAGCAACTCGGCGTCTTCGTCCCCACGCTCGACGCCAGCAAGCCCTCGTTCAGCATCCAGCTGCCACCACCCAATGTCACCGGAACGCTGCACATGGGCCATGCCTTCAACCAGACGGTGATGGACACCCTCACCCGCTACCACCGCATGCTGGGCGACAACACCCTGTGGGTGCCGGGCATGGATCATGCCGGCATCGCCACGCAGATCGTGGTGGAGCGTCAACTGCAGACGCAAGGGCTGAGCCGCCATGACCTCGGCCGCGACGCCTTCGTGCAGAAGGTCTGGGAATGGAAGCAGCAGTCCGGCGACACCATCGCCAACCAGACCCGCCGCATGGGTTCGTCGGTGAGCTGGCCGCACGCCTACTTCACCATGGACGACAAGCTGTCCAAGGCCGTGGTGGAAACCTTCGTGCGGCTGTATGAAGAGGGGCTGATCTACCGCGGCAAGCGCCTGGTGAACTGGGATCCGGTGCTCAAGAGCGCGGTCAGCGACCTGGAGGTGGAAAGCCAGGAGCATGACGGCTTCATGTGGCACATCCTCTACCCCTTCAGCGACGGCCCCATCGACGGCGTGCGCGGCATGCATATCGCCACCACCCGCCCCGAGACCATGATGGCCGACGGCGCGCTGGCGGTCCATCCGGACGACGAACGCTATGGTCGCTTCATCGGCAAGTTCGTCGATCTGCCGCTGTGCAACCGCAAGATTCCCATCATCGCCGACACCTTCGTCGAGCGCGAGTTCGGCTCGGGCTGCGTCAAGATCACCGGCGCGCACGACTTCAACGACTACGCCTGCGCCCTGCGTCACGACATTCCGCTGATCACCATCTTCACCGACGACGCGCACATCAACGCCAATGGCCCCAAGCCCTACCAGGGCCTGGATCGCTACGCCGCGCGCAAGGCGCTGCTCAAGGACTTGGAGGCCGGCGGCTTTCTGGAAAAAGCCGTGCCGCACAAGAACATGGTGCCGGTCTGCACCCGCACCGGCCAGATCGTCGAGCCCATGCTCACTGAGCAATGGTTCGTCGCCACCACCAAACCCGGTGCCGACGGCAAGAGCCTGGCGCAAAAGGCGATCGCCGCGGTGGAGCAAGGCGCTGTCAAATTCGTCCCCGACAACTGGGTGAACACCTACAACCAGTGGATGCACAACATCCAGGACTGGTGCATTTCCCGCCAGCTCTGGTGGGGCCACCAGATCCCCGCCTGGTACGGCGAAAACGGCGAGGTGTTCGTCGCCCGCAGCGAGGCCGAAGCCCGCGACAAGGCCAGCGCCGCCGGCTACAACCGCGCACTCACCCGCGACCCGGACGTGCTCGACACCTGGTATTCCTCGGCGCTGGTGCCGTTCTCCAGCCTGGGCTGGCCGCAGCAAACCAAGGAGTACGACCTGTTCCTGCCGTCCTCGGTGCTGGTCACGGGCTACGACATCATCTTCTTCTGGGTGGCGCGCATGATCATGATGACCACCCACTTCACCGGCCGCGTGCCGTTCAAGCACGTCTACATCCACGGCCTGGTGCTCGACGCCCATGGCAAGAAGATGAGCAAGAGCGAGGGCAACGTGCTCGACCCCGTCGACCTGATCGACGGCATCGAACTCGGCCCGCTGCTCGACAAGCGCACCACCGGCCTGCGCAAACCCGAGACCGCACCGACCGTGCGCCGTGCCACCGAGAAAGAATTCCCCGACGGCATTCCGGCCTACGGTGCCGACGCCTTGCGCTTCACCTTCGCCTCCATGGCCACGCTGGGCCGCAACATCAACTTCGACACCAAGCGCTGCGAGGGCTATCGCAACTTCTGCAACAAGCTGTGGAACGCCACGCGCTTCGTGCTGATGCAGGTGGACGGCCTGAGCGCGTTCGACCGTGGCATGGATCAATGTGGCGCGAACAACAGCCCCCACGCTCGCCAAAGCTCGCTGCTCCCCGAGGGAGCAGTCGCCGCCTTGGGGCGGCCCGGCGGCGGCGACTGCGGCCCCGAGGGCTATATGCACTTCAGCGCCGCCGACCGCTGGATCGCGTCGCAACTGCAGCGCACCGAGTTGCAGGTGGCGCAGGGCTTCACCGATTACCGGCTCGATTTCGCTGCCCAGGCCATCTACCAGTTCGTGTGGGACGAGTTCTGCGACTGGTATCTGGAAATCGCCAAGACCCAGATCGCCGCAGGCACGCCGCAACAGCAGCGCGCCGCGCGGCGCACCCTGGTGCGCACGCTGGAGACGGTGTTGCGGCTGGCCCACCCCATCATGCCCTTCATCACCGAGGAACTATGGCAGACCGTGGCACCGCTGGCCGGACGTGGCGGCGCCAGCATCGCGGTGGCGCCCTACCCGGTGGCGCAACCGGACAAGATCGATTCGGCAGCCGAGGCCGAGATCGCCGCCTTCAAGCAACTGGTCGAGGCCTGCCGCAACCTGCGCGGCGAGTTGGGTGTGTCCCCGGCGCAGCGTCTGCCGCTATTGGCCTGCGGCGACGTCGGCCTCCTCACGCGCCACCGCGCTGCCTTGCAGGCGTTGGCCAAGGTGTCGGAGATCTCGCTGTTCGACGACGCCACGCAGTGGAAAGCGGCCACGCAGTCCGCCCCGACCAGCGCCTTGGGTGATCTGCAGTTCGCCTTGTTCGTCGCCGTCGATGCCGCTGCCGAGCGCGCCCGCCTGGGCAAGGAAGCCCTGCGGCTCCAAGCCGAAATCGCCAAGGCGCAAGGCAAGCTGGGCAATGCCAGCTTCGTCGACCGTGCTCCGGCTGCCGTGGTCGCGCAGGAGCGTGACCGCCTGGCCGAATTCAACGCGCTGCTGCGCAAGGTGCAGGAGCAGATTGCCCGCCTGCCCGCGGCATGAAAAATGCCCCGCGTCTCGATCGAGGCGCGGGGCACTCAGAACCCGACAACGGGCCGGACACAACCGCAGTGTCAGGCGTCGACGCTGTCAGTGGGCTCCGGCTGCGATGACTGCTTGTCGTGCGCCTGAAAATCCACCAGCTCACGCAGGGTCTTGCCGGGCTTGAAATGCGGGATGCGCTTTTCCGGAACCGCCACCTGCTCCCCCGAGCGCGGATTGCGTCCGATGCGGGCCGAGCGATGGCTGACGCTAAAGCTGCCGAAGCCGCGAATCTCCACCCGATGGCCGTCATCGAGCGCCTGCGCCAGCGCGTCGAGGATGGTCTTGACGGAGAGTTCGGCATCGCGGTGCGCCAGTTGCGGAAACTGGGCCGACAGGATTTCGACGAGATCGGAGCGGGTCATAGAACGTGGAGGTGAAAACGGCGGCCCCGGTGTTGCCACCAAGGCCGCCGCAGATCAGGGCTGCTGGCGAACGCACCCCAGGCAGGCGGTGCGTTCAGACGGCGTCGATCAGGAGCCTTTGTCCATCTTGGCACGCAGCAGGGCGCCGAGGTTGGTGGTGCCAGCTTCGCGCTGGTCGCCCGCCAGACGGTCCATGGCCTCTTGCTGCTCGGCGGCGTCCTTGGCCTTGACCGACAACTGGATGTTGCGGGTCTTGCGGTCGATGTTGATGACCACGGCGGAGACTTGGTCGCCTTCCTTGAGTACGTTGCGCGCGTCTTCAACGCGCTCACGCGAGATCTCGGAAGCCCGCAGGTACCCCTCGATGTCGTTGCCCAGGTCGATGGTCGCGCCCTTGGGATCGACCGCCTTGACCGTGCCTTCGACGATCTTGCCCTTGTCGTTCAGCGCGGCGAAGGACATGAACGGATCGTCGAGCATCTGCTTGATGCCCAACGAAATGCGCTCGCGCTCGATGTCGATGGCCAGCACCACGGCTTCGACGTCCTGACCCTTCTTGTAGTTGCGCACTTCCGACTCGCCAGTGTCGTTCCACGACAGATCGGACAGGTGGATGAGGCCGTCGATGCCACCGGGCAGGCCGATGAACACGCCGAAGTCGGTGATGGACTTCACCGGGCCGGAGACCTTGTCGCCACGCTTGTGGTTGGCAGCGAATTCGTCCCAGGGGTTGGGGCGGCACTGCTTCATGCCCAGGCTGATACGGCGACGGTCTTCGTCGATCTCCAGCACTTGCACTTCGACCTCGTCGCCCAGTTGCACCACCTTGCTCGGGGCAACGTTCTTGTTGGTCCAGTCCATCTCGGAGACGTGGACCAGACCCTCGATGCCCGGCTCGATCTCGACGAACGCGCCGTATTCGGCGATGTTGGTGACCTTGCCGAACAGGCGGGTGCCGGCCGGATAGCGGCGCGACACACCGTGCCACGGGTCGTCGCCCATCTGCTTGAGGCCCAGCGAGACACGGCCCTTCTCGGCGTCGAACTTGAGCACCTTGGCGGTGACTTCCTGGCCGGGGGTGACAACCTCGCTGGGGTGACGCACACGGCGCCAGGCCAGGTCGGTGATGTGCAGCAGACCGTCGATGCCGCCCAAGTCGACGAAGGCACCGTAATCGGTGATGTTCTTGACCACGCCGGTGACCAGCGCGCCTTCCTGCAGGTTTTCGAGCAGCTTGGCGCGCTCTTCACCCTGGCTGGCTTCGACCACGGCGCGACGCGACAGCACCACGTTGTTGCGCTTGCGGTCGAGCTTGATGACCTTGAACTCCATGGTCTTGTTTTCGTACGGCGTGGTGTCCTTCACCGGACGGGTGTCGAGCAGCGAGCCGGGCAGGAAGGCGCGGATGCCGTTGACCATGACGGTCAGGCCGCCCTTGACCTTGCCGGTCGTGGTGCCTTCGACGAATTCGCCGGTTTCCAGCGCTTTTTCCAGCGACAGCCAGGACGCCAGGCGCTTGGCCTTGTCACGCGACAGCACGGTGTCGCCCCGGCCGTTTTCGAGCGCGTCGATGGCAACCGAGACGAAGTCGCCGACGTGGACATCGGCTTCACCCTGATCGTTGTAAAACTCCTCGATGGGGATGTAGGCGTCGGACTTCAGGCCGGCGTTGACCACGACGAAGTTTTGGTCAACCGCGACGACTTCGGCGGTGATGACCTCACCGGCGCGCATGTCACGCGATTGCAGGGATTCTTCAAACAGTGCGGCGAACGATTCGTTGGAGGCAGCACTTGGGGAGACAGAGGACATTACGTTCAGACCTTCAGACCACGGCAGGACCGTGGGGTTGGAGACAAAAAACTGAATCGCGCGGGCGCGCGTTCAGGACAGGGAACGCCAATACGCCAAGACTGTATCCACCGTCTGCGCAAGGCTGAGGTGGGTGCTGTCGAGGTGTTTGGCGTCGGGCGCGGGTTTGAGCGCAGCGACGCTGCGCTGGATGTCGCGTGCGTCGCGCTCTTGCAAGTCCGCAAAAACGGCGTCAAGTGTAGCCGGAATCCCTTGAGAAATCAACTGCTTATAACGGCGCTCGGCGCGGCTGGCGGCGCTTGCGGTGAGAAAGATCTTCAGCGCCGCGTCGGGAAACACCACCGTGCCCATGTCGCGGCCGTCGGCCACCAGGCCGGGCGCACGCCGAAAACTGCGCTGCAAGGCGAACAGGGCGTCGCGCACGGCGGGCAGCGCGGCAATGGTGGAGGCGGCAGTGCCCACGGCCTCGGTGCGCAGCAGCGCGGCATCAAAGGGCTGCCCCTGCAGCCGCATGCCCTCGGCGGAAAACGTCACCGGCAGGGCCGCAGCCAGCCCCGCCAGGGTGGCGCTGTCGTCGAGGGCCACGCCCTGCTGCAACGCCTGCCAGGCCGTGAGGCGATAAAGCACCCCGGAATCGAGACAATCGAACCCCAGGGCCTCGGCCACCGCGGTGGCGATGCTGCCCTTGCCCGAGGCGGTGGGGCCGTCGATGGTGATGACGGGCACAGGCCGGGCGATGCGGGCGAAGTCGTCGAAATAACCGGGATAGGTCTTGGCGACGCAGCCCGGATCGAGGATGCGGATGTCGGCATGGCCGAAGCTCGCCAGCGAAAAGCACATGGCCATGCGGTGATCGTCATAGGTGGCAATGGCCGCGCTGCGCCATTGCGCCGCAGGCAGCGGATGCACCCGCAGCCAGTCCGGGCCGGATTCCACCGTTGCCCCCAGCTTGGCCAACTCGGTGGCCATGGCATGGATGCGGTCGGTCTCCTTCACCCGCCAACTGCCGATGGCGGTGAGCGTGGTGGGCTCGGCGGCGAACAGCGCCGTCATCGCCAGGGTCATGGCGGCATCGGGAATGGCGATGCAGTCGATCACCCCACCGCGCAGCGCGTCCAACCCGGGCTGCAGGCCGCAGGTCTCGATGCTGTCGTCGGCCCAGCGCACCTCGGCGCCCAAGCGTTCGAGCACGCGGGCGAACTCCACATCGCCCTGGATGCTGTCGCGCCCGACGCCGTCCACGCACACCGGAGCACCCTGGCCATGCAACTGCCCGAGCACGCCCGCGGCGAGGAAATACGAGGCCGACGACGCATCGCCCTCGACGGCAATACGGCCCGGGCTGCGCAGACGGCTGCCTGCGGGAATGACGAAGCGCTGCCAGCCCTCGCGCTGCACCTGCACGCCAAAACGCCGCAGCAGGTTGAGGGTGATGTCGACATAGGGCTTGGAAATCAACTCGCCCTGCACGGCGATGGCGATGTCTTGTTGCGCCGCCTTGAGCGGCAACGCCAGCAGCAAGGCGGTGAGGAACTGGCTGGAAACGTCACCGCGCACAGTCACATCGCCATCGAGGCGGAAGGCGCTGGGACCGATGTGCAGCGGGGGATAGCCGGGGTTGGCACCGTACCGGATCTGGCAGCCGAACTGGCGCAGAGCATCCACCAGATCGCCGATGGGCCGTTCGTGCATGCGCGGCACGCCGTGCAGGTGGTAGTCGCCACCCAGCAGCGCCAGCGCAGCCGTCAGCGGTCGGATGGCGGTGCCAGCGTTGCCCATGAACAGATCGGCCTGCGCGCTGGCAAAGCCCCCGGCCCCGCCTCGCACCCGCGCCGTCGTGCCCTCGCGCGTGACGGCGATGCCCAGCGCCTGCAGAGCGGCAAGCATCACGCGGGTGTCGTCGGAGTCGAGCAGACCGGTGATCTCGGTGTCGCCTTCGGCCAGCGCCGCCAGCAACAGCACGCGGTTGGAAATGCTCTTGGACCCGGGGAGCTGCACCCGGCCGCCCGCACCGATGAGCGGGGGCAGATCGCGGGCGTCAGGCGTCTTCATCGGCGGCGGCTGGGGCGTCCCAGCCCTGGCGGACTTGGCTGGCGCGACGAATCAGCGCCTCCACGGCAGTCCAGTTGTCCTGGCGCATCTGCGCCTCGAAACCTGCCAAGGCCTGCTTGTAAAGCTGCAACTGGCGCAACACCTCGTCGCGGTTGGCCTGCAACACGTCGCGCCACATGTGGGCA
>JAKAFC010000148.1 GCA_021818065.1 Pseudomonadota bacterium | reverse complement strand
GCCAGCCGGCGCGAACTGATGCTGGGCGTGGCGGGCATGGTGCTGGTGGCGATGGCTCTCATCATCCTCGCTGCGCAAACCCTGCACGGCCTGCCCGACGCCAGCAACCTCGAGCTCGACGCCGTGCTCAAGAGCATCGACGCCAAGCTGGGCGATGTGGCCATGGGCCTGTTCGCGCTGGGGTTGATGGAGGCCGGGCTGATCGCCGCCATCGTCATCACCGCGAGTTCGGCCTGGGCCATCGGCGAAGCCTTCGACATTCCGCGGTCGATCAACGCCCCGCCACGGCAGGCGCTGGGCTTTTACGCCCCGGCGCTGCTGGGCACGGTGTTCGCGGCGGTGGTGGTGATGCTGCCGCACATGCCGCTGGGCTTCCTGAACCTGTCGGTGCAAGTGATTGCCACGGTGTTCATGCCTTCGGCGCTGTTGTTTCTGCTGCTGTTGCTCAACGACCGCGAACTCATGGGCGCCTACGCCAACGGCCCGGTGCGCAACGCGCTGAGCTGGGCCGTGATGGCCGGGCTGATCGTCTGCAACGGGCTGTACGGCATCAGCACCCTGTTCCCCAACGCCCTGCACTGAAAGGAGCCCGCCATGCAAGTCTCCCACCAAGCCACGGGGCGCGAGGACGCCGCCGCGCTGCAAACCATCGCGCAGGCCGAGGGCTGGCTGCAATCGCTGCCCGAGGTGCGCCGTGCCACCGACCTGAAGCTGTGGCAGCGCGCGCTGTTCTGGGCGCTGCGGCTTTACATCTTGGCGATGACGGCCATCGTCGTCTGGGCTTTCGCCAGCGGCAAGGTGGTCGGCTGAAGGCTGCGACGCAGTCAGCCGCCTCTGCGTCATGCGCATCCTCTAGGCTCGCGCGATTTTCCATCTCCCGCGCGCCATGATGCTGATCGACCACTCCCTGCCCGCACTGGCGCTGCACTGGCTCGTCGCCTTTGTGCTCGGCGCGCTGATCGGGCTGGAGCGGCAATACCGCCAGCGCACCGCCGGGCTGCGCACCAATGTGCTGGTCGCACTTGGCGCGGCGGTGTTCGTCGGCCTGGCCGCGCGCATCGAGCAGGCGTCCGGTGCGGTGCATGTGCTGGCCTATGTGGTATCGGGCATCGGTTTTCTCGGCGCTGGCGTGATCATGCGCGAGGAAGGCAATGTGCGCGGCCTCAACACCGCGGCCACGCTGTGGGGCTCGGCAGCGGTGGGCGCCTGCTGCGGTGCCGGTCTGCTGGCCGAGGGCACGCTGGCGGCGGCGCTGGTGCTGGCGGCCAACACCTTGCTGCGGCCGGTGGTCAACTTCATCAGCCGCCAGCCGGTGGACACCGCCGGGGTGGAACTGACGGCGAGCCTGACTGTGGTCGCGCAGGGCGAGTTCCAGAAGGACGCGCGGGCGATGTTGGAAAACCTGCTGGAACTGGCGCACTACCCCCACGAGGACATGGAGGTGCGCCCCTTCGGCCCGCGGGACGTGATGATCGAAGCGCAACTGCTGGCGCAGTCGGTCGAGGCCGACGAACTCGACCGCATCGTGCAGCAGCTCTCCAGCCTGCCCTATGTGCGGCAGGCATTCTGGGGGTCGAGCGCGACGGAGTGAGGCGGCGGCGAACGCCTGCGCTCACGGCGCCGTGCGCGGCTGCGGCGGTTTGACGCTGCGGCGGATGTCCGACGCGGCCCGTGCCGGGGCCGGACGCGGGTGATGCGTCGGCTTGTGCGGCTTGGCCTGCTGACGCCGGTGTTCGGCGGCGCGCTGCCGACGCTGCTCGACCAGCAAGCGGTGGTGCTCGGCGCGGGCTTGGGCCTCGGCCAGCGCGCGGGCGCGCGCTTCGGCCTGCGCCCGCTCGTGTTCGCGCTGGTCGAGCAAGCCTTGCAAGCGTTGCTGCTGGGCCCGGGCCTGCTCCTGCTGCTGCGGCGTGCGGGCGTCCTCAGCCTCGACGACACGGCCATCGGCGCCGCAGGGCTGGTGGCTGTAGGCGTTGCCGCAGCGCCAAACTGGGGCCGCAGGTGCGGTCGGCTGTGCCCAGGCCGTGCCGACGCCCAAGCCCAGCATCAGCGCCAGACACACCAAGGCAGGCAGGCCAGGGCCGCGACGCGCCGAGCCGCGAGGGACGTGACAGTGGGTCATGATGTTGCCTTCCCTTTGGGCGCGGGCTTGGCCGTGGCGTGCAGCCGCTGCATCGCACGCTCGAATTCGCCCGTGAGCAGGTCGGGCAAGACGTCCCGCGCCGCGTCCAGTGCTTGTTCGATCAGGCGCAGCTCGGATTGTGGCGGCTTGCCGAGCACGAAACCGACCACCGCCGCACGATCGCCCGGATGGCCGATGCCCAGACGCAAACGCCAGAAGTTGGCGGTGCCGAGTTGGGCGATGAGATCGCGCAAGCCGTTGTGCCCGGCATGGCCGCCACCGAGTTTGAGCTTGGCCTGCCCCGGGGGCAGGTCGAGTTCGTCATGCGCCACCAGAATGTTCTCGGGGGGAATCTTGTAGAAGCGTGCCAGCGCGCCGACCGACTGGCCCGAGCGGTTCATGTAGGTGCTGGGTTCGAGCAGCCAAAGTTCGTGGCCCTGCAGACGCACCCGCGCCACATCGCCGAAAAAGCCGCGCTCCGGCCGCAGGCTCACCCCTGCCGCCGTGGCGATTTGATCGACGAACCAGAACCCGGCGTTGTGGCGGTCCAGGGCATGTTCCGGGCCGGGATTGCCGAGGCCGACGAGGAGTTGAATCATGGGCAAGACCGTGCAGAAAAAAGCGGAGTGGCGCTGCGCCTCACTCGCCGCGCGGCTGGCGCTGCAGCAAACCGTCGAGCGCCTGGTGCGGGGTGAGTCGGCCGTCGAGCAGGCGGCTCACCGCCTCGGTGATGGGCATGGACACGCGGTGTGCCCGGGCAAGCTGCAGCGCCGTCTGCGCGGTATGCACGCCTTCGGCCACATGCCCCAGGGTGGAGACGATGTGCTCCAGGCTGTGCCCCTGCGCCAGCGCTAGGCCGACGCGGCGGTTGCGTGACAGCTCGCCGGTGGCGGTGAGCACCAGATCGCCCAAACCGCTCAGGCCCATGAAGGTCTCGGCCTGCCCGCCCAAGGCCACGCCCAGACGCGACAGTTCGGCCAGCCCGCGGGTGATGAGCGCCGCACGCGCGTTGTGCCCCAGCCCCATGCCGTCACTCACCCCGGTGGCGATGGCCAGGACATTTTTCACCGCGCCCCCCACTTCCACGCCGATGACATCCGGCGTGGCGTAGATGCGCATGGCGCCGTGGTGCAGCGCCGCCACGCCGAAGTGGCGCAGCGCGGCATCGCTGCTGGCCAGCGTGAGCGCCACCGGCAGACCGCGTGCCACTTCTTGGGCAAAGCTGGGCCCGGACAGGGCCGCGACCGCCGGGGCCTGATCCATGCCGACGAAAACGGCGTCGAGCACGGCGTGCGGCAGCAGACCGCTGCCCTGCTCGAACCCCTTGCACAGCCACAGCAGATGCTGCACCCGCGCGCCATGCGGCTTGTCGGCGTTGAAGATGCGCACCGCCTGCGCCGTGGTGCGCAGGCCCGACACCGGCACCGCCAGCAGCAGCAGGCCGTGCGGCCCGGCGGCGTGGCGCAACACGGCGTCGAGGTCGGCGGTGGCGTTCAGCGTCGGCGGCAGGCTGACGTCGGGCAGGTAGGCGGCATTGACCCGCTCGGCCTGCAGCCGCAACATTTGCGCGGCATCACGCCCCCACAGCAGCGTGGGCTGGTGCGGCGCGATCTGGCAGGCGATGCCCGTTCCCCACGCGCCCGCGCCAAGGACGCCGATGGACCGGGTGGGTTGCGGCTGCATCGTGGGCGGGCCCTCGCAGTGGCGCAGCTCAGTTCAGCTGGCCAGGCGCGTCGTTGGCGGCCTGCTGCGCCTGCTGCTGCTCGTACATGGCCTGGAAGTTGATTTCGGCCAGGTGCACCGGCGGGAAGCCCGCGCGAGTGATGGCGTCGGCCAGGTTGGCGCGCAGGTAGGGGTACACGGTCTGCGGGCAGGCGATGCCCAGCAGCATGTCGGCATGCTCTTGCGGAATGTTGCGCAGCTCGAAAATGCCGGCCTGCTTGCCCTCCACCAGGAACAGCACGCGGTCTTGCATGCGCGCCGTGATGGTGGCCGCGACGGTGATCTCGAACAGCCCGTCCACCACCGGCTTGGCTTCCACATTCATCTGCACGTCGACGCTGGGCTGTTGCTGTTCGAGCAGGATCTGCGGCGAGTTCGGCTGCTCCAGCGACAGATCCTTGAGGTAGCAGCGCTGCAGCATGAAGACCGGATCAGTGGACTGGGTGGTGTCGGGGGTGGCGCTCATCAAAACTCTCCATGGAAAAAAGCCCGCAGGATGCGGGCGTCGATCAATGCGTGGGGATTCTAGGCCCGCCGTGTGACAGGCCCGGCACAGCCGCTCGGGCTGCGCATGCCGGGGAACCGCTCAGGCGGCGTCGCGCAACAGCGGCAGCAATCCGCCGCGGGCGTCGAGGGCGTACAGATCGTCGCAGCCGCCGACATGCGTGTCGCCGATGAAAATCTGCGGCACGGTACGTCGGCCGGTGGCCTGCATCATGGCGTGGCGCTGGCCAGGGTCGAGGTCGATGCGGATTTCCTCGATGGCGGTCACTCCGCGCTTTTGCAGCAGGGCTTTGGCCCGAATGCAATACGGGCAGACCGCCGAGGTGTACATGCGTACGGTGTTCATATCGAAATCATCCTTTTTCCACCGGCAGGCCGGCCTCGCGCCAGGCGCGCATGCCGCCGGACACCGCCGTGGCGTTGGTGTAGCCCTCCTTGCGCAGCTGCGCCGCGGCGCGCTTGGCGCGCATGCCGGAGGCGCACATCACCAGCACCGGGGTGGACTTGTCCTTGGGCAGATCGCCCAGGCGTTTGTCGAGCTGACCCAGGGGAATGCTCTTGCTGCCCACCGCATGGCCGGCCTGGTATTCATTGGGTTCGCAGACGTCGATCATCACGCCCTTCTCGCGGTTGACCTTGAGCACGGCCTGCGCCGCGCTGACGCCGTCACTGCTGCTGGAGCCACCGTAGGAACTCCACAGCAGCATGCCGCCCGAGGTCAGGGCAATAAGGATGAGCGCCCAATTGTCAAAAATGAACTGCACGTGCTTTCTCCTGGAAGTGACACATTCTAAAAAAACAGATAAGCGCGCGCTGATGTGTGGATTTCACCCCACCTTCAGGGCGGCCGGTTTGCTGCGCCGCAGCGCCGCCGCACGCCTGGACTACCATGGCGACTGCGTATTGTTTCACTCCTTGATTTCTGCACTCCGAGACTCCCATGTACAAACTCGTCCTGCTTCGTCACGGTGAATCGACCTGGAACCAGCAAAACCGTTTCACCGGCTGGACCGACGTCGATCTGACCGAACAAGGCATCCGCGAAGCCCGCGCCGCCGGTCGTCTGCTCAAGGAACTGGGCTACGGCTTCGACCTGACCTACACCTCGGTGCTCAAGCGCGCCGTGCGCACCCTGTGGCTGACCCTGGACGAACTCGACGCCATGTGGTTGCCGGTCGTGCACACCTGGCGGCTCAACGAACGCCATTACGGCGCGCTGCAGGGGCTGAACAAGGCGGAAACCGCCGCCAAGTTCGGTGACGAGCAGGTGCACATCTGGCGCCGCAGCTACGACATCCCGCCGCCGCCGCTCGACGAAGCCCACCGCCAGGAACTGGCGGCCGATCCGCGCTACGCCCGGCTCAAGCCCAACGAGTTGCCACTGACCGAATGCCTCAAGGACACCATCGCCCGCGTGCTGCCGTTCTGGCACGAATCGCTGGCCCCGGCGATCAAGGCCGGCAAGCGCACCCTGGTGGTGTCGCACGGCAATTCCATGCGCGCCATCATGAAATACCTGGAAAACATTTCCGACGAGGACATCACCGGGGTGAACATCCCCAACGGCATCCCCATGGTGTACGAACTCGATGCCGACCTCAAACCGCTGCAACGCTATTACCTGAACGCCGCAGGCGGCAAGGCCTGATCGCGGCCCATTCCCCTCGGGGCGACAGCCCTCGCGCCCCGGCGGGAATGTGCTCGCCCCCTATACTGCGCGCTCGTTTCAACCTCTCCCGCCTGTCCCGTCATGGCCAGTAAATTTCGAGTCGCAGCCTGGGTCGCCATCGGCGCCATCACCGGCATCATGGCCACCCTGCAGGTCCAGGCGCTGGCGCGCAACGCCGTGTCGCCGCTCCCACTGGAAGAACTGCAGCAGTTTGCCGCGGTGTACGGCCTCATCAAGGCCGACTTTTTCGAGCCGGTGGAGGGCAAGAAGCTCATCGAGAACGCCATCAACGGCATGGTGAACAACCTCGATCCGCACTCGGAATACCTGGACAAGAAGGACTTCAAGGACTTCAAG
>JAKAFC010000147.1 GCA_021818065.1 Pseudomonadota bacterium | reverse complement strand
TTGTCGAGAGCAAATATCGCCCCGTCCTGGAAAACAACGCCCAATACCTGGTGAGCCATCCCGCCGCCCATGTCCAGTTGCAAGGCAACACCGATGCGCGCGGTAGCCGCGAATACAACCTGGCGCTGGGTCAGAAGCGCGCCGACGCGGTGATGAAGGGCATGGAACTGCTGGGCGTCAAGCCCAGCCAGATGGAAGCCATCAGCTTCGGCAAGGAAAAACCCAAGGCGCTGGGCACCACCGAAGCCGACTACGCGGAAAACCGCCGCGTGGACATCGTCTACCAGAAGTAAGCAATGATGCAGCGGCCATCCTCCGACGCACCCCGCGCAGCGGGCATGGCCGGGCTGCGCCGAGCAGCCCTGGCCATGCTGCTCGGGCTGAACCTGGGCTGGCTTCCCCAGGCGCATGCCGACTTGTTCGCCGACAACGAGGCGCGCCGAGCCATTCTGGATCTTCGCAGCCAGGTGGCGCAGAACCAGCAGGCCAACCAGAATCAGTTGACCCAACAGGCGCAGCAAATTCAGCAGGTGCGCAGCTCGCTGCTCGACCTGGCCAACCAGATCGAGCAGCTCAAGACTGAAATCGCACAGCTGCGCGGCCAGCAGGACACCACCACCCGCCAGCTCAGCGACACCATCGCCAAGCTGCAGAACAGCCAGAAGGACCTCACCCAGCGCATGGCGCCGCTGGAACCGGTGACGGTGCAGATCGGCGGCAAGAGCTACACGGTGCAGCCGGCCGAGAAGGCGGCTTACGAGCAGGCACTGGCGGCTTTCCGCAATTCCGATTTCACCGGCGCCAGCACCCAGTTCAAGGCCTTCCTGGCGCAATACCCGGCCAGCCCCTATGCGCCCGAGGCGCAATACTGGCTGGCGAACTCCTTCTATGCCCAAAAGCAATACAAGGAAGCCGTCGTGGCGTTCAACGGGCTGATCAGCGGCTACCCCAACAGCAGCCGGATTCCCGAAGCGCTGCTGGGCCTGGCCAATTGTCAGGTCGAATTGCGCGATGTGCGCCTGGCCCGCGTGACGCTGAAGAAACTCGTCAACAACTATCCGCAATCCGAGGCGGCGCAAGCCGCCAAGGACAGGCTGGCCAAGCTGCGCTGATGGGCGTCCCGACAGCGGCCCAGGGGATGGCGCCCAAGGCCGTCGTGCTCCTGTCAGGCGGGCTGGATTCGGCCACCGTGCTGGCCCAGGCGCGGGAGCAGGGCTATGCCTGCCACGCCCTCTCCTTGCACTATGGCCAGCGCCACAGCGCCGAATTGGACGCGGCGCGGCGCGTCGCCGCCGCGCTGGGGGCGGTCCGGCACGAAGTCATCCAGCTCGACCTGGCCCGCTTCGGTGGTTCGGCCCTCACGGACACCACGCTGGATGTGCCGGTCACGGGCCCGCAAAACGGCATCCCCGTCACCTACGTTCCGGCGCGCAACACCGTGATGCTGGCGCTGGCGCTGTCGTGGGCCGAGGCGCTCGGCGCGCGCGACTTGTTCTACGGCGCGAACGCGGTGGACTATTCCGGCTACCCTGACTGCCGCCCCGAATTCGTCGCGGCCTTCGAACGCCTGGCCAATCTCGCCACCAAGGCCGGCGTCGAAGGCCAGCCCATGCGCGTGCATGCCCCCATCATCCATCTGAGCAAGGCGCAGATCATCCGCGAAGGCCTGCGCCTGGGCGTGGACTATGCCCTCACGGTGAGCTGCTACCAGGCCGACGCGCGAGGGCGGGCCTGCGGCCGCTGCGACTCCTGCCGCATTCGCGCCGCGGGCTTCGCCGAGGCTGGGGTTGCCGACCCCACGCAGTACAAGACCGCGGACTGAACCGCCGCGCGGCAGATCGGCAACCGCGCAGGCGGCATCCTCGCGTGGCCTGCTGGGCGAGCAGCCGCAGCGGGAAATCCCTGCGCCTGGCTCGGCTCCTCCAAAGCCGCGGCTCACGTGTGACAATTCCTACCCTTGGCATGTCCGGCACGGCCATCGCCAGGCCGCTCCGGCTTTCACCCCTCACCCGTCGCCCACCACCTTGCAGGACATCTCGGTTTCCGCACTCAACACCACCGTGCTGTGGTGGACCTTCCTGCTGAGCCTGTGCTTCGGCGCCGTCATGCACCGCACCCAGTTCTGCAGCATGGGTTCGGTGGCCGACATCGTCAACTTCCGCGACTGGACGCGCATGCGCATGTGGACGCTGGCCATCGCCACCGCCATGCTCGGCACCAGCCTGCTGGCCGCCTTCGGCTTCATCAACACCGACCAGACCATCTACACGACCAACCGCGTGCTGTGGCTGTCCGCCTTGGTCGGCGGGGTGATGTTCGGTTTCGGCATGGTGCTGGCCTCGGGCTGCGGCAGCAAGACCCTGGTGCGCATGGGCGCCGGCAGCCTCAAGGCCCTGGTGGTGTTCATCATGCTGGCCATAGGCGCCTATGCCACGCTGCGCGGCATCACCGCCGAAGCGCGCGTCTTCGGGCTCGATCGCATCGCGGTGGTACTCGCCGGCCCGCAGGATCTGCCGTCGATCCTGGCGCGGCACACGGGCATCGGCCGCCCCACCTGGCTGCTGGCGCTCGGCGTCGGCCCCGCGCTGGCCCTGGGGGCATGGTCCATCTGGCCGCGCGAGGCGCGCAGCCCGCGCCACCTGCTGGGCGGCATCGGCATCGGCGGCCTGGTCGTGGCGCTGTGGTGGGTGTCCGGCCATCTCGGCTACCTGGCCGAGAGCCCGCTGACCCTGCAGCACGCCTACATCGGCAGCGTGGGCAACCACATGGAATCGTTCACCTTCGTCGCTCCGCTGGCTTACACCCTGTCGTGGTTCCTGATGTACAGCGATGCCAGCAATGTGCTCAATATCGGCATCGTCTCGGTGTTCGGCGTCGTCGCCGGCGCGGCGCTGCACGCGCTGGCCACGCGCCGCTTCCGCTGGGAAGGCCTGGCCGGGCTCGAAGACACCGCCAACCATCTGGTCGGCGGACTGCTCATGGGCATCGGCGGCGTCACCGCCATGGGCTGCACCATCGGCCAGGGCATCACCGGCGTGTCCACCCTGTCCATCACCAGCTGGATCGCGCTGGCGTCCATCATCGCCGGCGGCGTGCTGGGCGTGAAGTACCAGGCCTGGCGCCTGGACCGCGTCGGCTGAGCCGTGCGAACCCGTGCCGCCCGCGAAACCGCCCCACCCGAGTCCCTCCCCCATGTCAGCCCTGCTCTGCCTCGCCTCCACGCCCGACCCGGACCGCCGCTTCGGCGGCGTGACGCGGCTTTACGGCGACGAGGCGGCCCAGCGCATCCGTGCCGCGCATGTCGCGGTCATCGGCGTCGGCGGCGTCGGATCCTGGGCAGCCGAAGCGCTGGCGCGCAGCGGCGTCGGGCAGCTCACGCTCATCGACCTGGACCATGTCGCCGAATCCAACATCAACCGGCAGATCCAGGCCTTGGACTCCACCCTCGGCATGGCCAAGGTGCGCGCCCTGGCGGCGCGAATCGCCGACATCAACCCCGCCTGCGTCGTGCACGAGGTCGAGGCCTTCGTCGAACCCGACAACGTCGCCGCCCTGATTCCGGGCGAGGCGCAAGCCCTGCTCGACTGCTGCGACCAGGCGCGTGCGAAAGCCGCGCTGGCCGCGCACGCCCTGCATACCGGGCAGACCATCGTGATGGCCGGCGCCGCGGGCGGCAAGCGCCGGCCTCAGCAGGTGCAGATGCTCGACCTTGCCGACGTGCGCAACGACCCCCTGCTCGCCAAGGTGCGCTACCGCCTGCGGCGCGAGTTCGGCGCCCCGCGCAGCGGCCCGATGCGCCTGCCTTGCGTCTGCTCGGCCGAACCCGTGCGCCCCGCCCTGCAGGCGAGCTGCGACAACCCGCAAGCCGCACAGGGGCTCAATTGCGCAGGCTACGGCTCGAGCGTCATGGTCACCGCCACCTTCGGCATGGTCGCCGCCAGCGCCGCGCTCGAAGCCATTGCCATGCCGCGACGCTGAACGACAAACGCCGCCCTCCGGATGGCCTCTTCAACGTCCCCGCACCTGGGTCCAAGACCCGCGACTTTTGCTATGATTGCCGGCTTTGGGTCGTTAGCTCAGTCGGTAGAGCAGCGGACTTTTAATCCGTTGGTCGCGTGTTCGAGTCACGCACGACCCACCAGAACAAAAAGCCTGTGTTTGCCGCGTTGGCAAACACAGGCTTTTTTCTTGCCATGCCCGCATGGCGCCGTCGCGGGCACACACGCCGCTTCGGCAGAACGGCTTGCCCTCCTCACCCCCGTCGGCCCGATCGATGCCATACGCCTGCGAACTACGCTATGATTGCCGGCTTCGCGGGGGTATAGCTCAGTTGGTAGAGCAGCTGACTCTTAATCAGTAGGTCCTGGGTTCGAGTCCCTGTGCCCCCACCAACGGATTCAAGCACTTAGCCCAGCCTAACCGCTGGGCTTTTTGCTTTGCGGGGCGCTGGCGAGGCGCTCGAACGCAAAAACCCATGGCGGAGCACGGCGTCCAGTCGGCGCTGTTTGTTTTGCCGTCGCCGCTGCCGCAACGGCCAATGCGAACGATGACTGCGTTAAATTGCGGCTTCTGGCAGCCTTCTACGCCGCGATGAACCGACTTCGATTCTTGGCCGGATCTGGCTTTTGCGCCCTTGCCTTCGTCTGCTCGGCTTGGCCGGCGAGCGCGCAGCAAACGGCTTTCGCCCCCGCGAGCTCGGCGAGCACGCCCGCCCCCGTGGCCTCGCAATCGCTTGGGCCGGGGCAGGCCGTGCTGTACATCATCAACGACAGCGGCCCGACGCTGATGTCGAGCAATCAGGACATCACCGACAACGGCGAGCAGATCGCCAGCTTGCCCCGCCAGACATACGTCAAGCTGGACATTGCCGGTGGCCATCACGAATTCCGTTTCAAGCCCTTTCCGCAAGGCAAGCGCGTGGCCACGCTGGATGCGCAGGCCGGGCAGATCTACTACCTGCTGGTGGGATACAGCCCCGGGCGCTCGTGGGGGTTTCCGTTCGGCGGCGACCCGATGACCATCCGCCTCATCGACGAGGAACAAGCCGCCGCCCTGATGAAGGGGATGAAGCCGCTGTGAGGGATGGACCCAGGCTGCCTCGGCTTGCGGCTTCCCGAAGCCGCGCCGTTTCGACATCCCTGAAAGCCGGGGTCAGCGCAGGTGTTCTCCACGCGACGGCCCCATGGCTCTTGCCTTATGCTGGCCGCACACTCATGACCCTTGATCCTGGAGCCTCGTCTTGACACCGACCATCCTCGTCACCGGCGGCGCCGGCTACATCGGCTCGCACACCTGCGTGGCCCTCATCCAGGCCGGCTACGCGCCTGTGGTGTACGACAACCTGTGCAACAGCAGCGCCGAGTCCTTGGCACGGGTGGAGCGCATCACGGGCGTCAAACCCGCCTTCATCCGCGCGGACGTTCGTGACACTGCCGCGCTGGATGCCGCGTTCGCGCAGCACCGGGTGCAGGCGGTGATTCATTTTGCCGGGCTGAAAGCGGTGGGCGAGTCGGTCGAGAAGCCGCTGGCCTATTACGACAACAACGTGGGCGGAACGGTCACGCTGCTGCAGGCCATGCAGCGCGCGCAAGTGGGCAACATGATTTTTTCGTCGTCGGCCACGGTGTATGGCGACCCGGCCTCGGTGCCCATCCGGGAGGACTTCCCCTTGAGCGCCACCAACGCCTATGGCCGCAGCAAGCTGATGATCGAGGAGATCCTGGGCGACTTGCACCGTGCCGAGCCGCATTGGCGCATCGCCCGGCTGCGCTACTTCAACCCGGTGGGGGCGCACGAAAGCGGACTCATCGGCGAGGACCCGCGCGGCATTCCGAACAATCTGATGCCCTATGTCACGCAGGTGGCGGTCGGCCGGCTGGAGAAGCTGCGCATCTTCGGCGGCGACTGGCCCACGCCGGACGGCACCGGGGTGCGCGACTACATCCACGTGATGGACCTTGCCGAGGGCCATGTGGCGGCCTTGCGCCATCTGCTGCAGCATGCGGGCATGTTCACGGTCAACCTCGGCACCGGCCAGGGCTATTCGGTGCTGCAGATGGTGCAGTCCTTCGGCCGCAGCATCGGGCGCGAGCTACCGTATGAGATCGTGGCCCGCCGCCCTGGCGACATCGCCGCGTGCTGGGCCGATCCCACCGCAGCGGAAAATCTGCTCGGATGGAAGGCCAAGCGCGGGCTGGACACGATCTGCGCCGACGCCTGGCGCTGGCAACAAAGCAATCCGCAGGGTTACGGCGAATAGGGCCGAGGCAAGCGGCGGATCCGGCTGATCCGGCCCAAGATCCGCCGCCAGACGCCGCCGTGCTCAGTACCCTGACTGCGCATGCACTTGCGGAAGGTCGACGCCCGGCGCCAGCAGCGACCACAGCAAATGCGCGACGCTTTCCGGGGCAATGACCGTATGCCGGTTGTTCGTGGCCGCCAAACCGTCGCGCAACTCGCGGCGCACCGTGGCAACCCCGGTCAGGTCGAAAACGATG
>JAKAFC010000146.1 GCA_021818065.1 Pseudomonadota bacterium | reverse complement strand
CTCTGGCTCTGGCTCTGGCTCTGGCTCTGGCTCTGGCTCTGGCTCTGGCTCTGGCTCTGGCTCTGGCTCTGGCTCTGGCTCTGGCTCTGGCTCTGGCTCGGGCTCGGGAGCAGCCAGGGGTTGCGCGACAGCCTCCGGATGAAGCGGTGGGCTCGCGTCCTCCGTTGCTGCAAACGCGTCGGGTCCAAGAGCCTGGACCTGCTGCCGCAGGCGGGACACGATCGTCTCCAGCACCGGCCACTGCAAAGGGGTGCCGGTGGCGATGTGGGGCAGTTGCTGCAGCAAATCCTGCTCGCCTTCGCGACACAGCGCGCTCACGGCGCCGAGTTGCAGAAAATCGGCGCCGATGCGAATGCCACGCAGGGCTTCGGCGGCATTTCCCAAGGCCTGCAGGGTCTCGTCGCGCGTGGGCTGGGCTTGCAGGCCTTGCACGAACTGCCGCAGAAATTCCTCCGCATCGACGCGAAATGCCGCCAGCAGGTCGGGCGCACTGGCGTGACGCAGACTGCCTGGCGGGCGCTGGGTTGCGGCGGCGGACATGGCGATTCAGCGCACCTGCGTTGTGGCGCGGCGCGCTGTGGCGATGGCGAGGACGGGGTTCATGCGCTGGGGCACCGCTCCAGATGCACTTGATCGCGGCCCTGGGCCTTGGCGTTGTAGAGCGCGCGATCGGCGCAGCGCAGGGTTTGCGCCACGGCTCGCTCGGTCAGCGCCGCGACGCCGGCGGAAAAGCGCACATGCAGCCCGCCGCTTTGCACCTGCACCAGCGGCCGCTCGGTGAGGAGGAGCCGGATGCGGTCGACCACATGCACCGCCTGCGCCGGCGTGGCGCCCGGCAGCATGAGGACGAATTCCTCGCCGCCGTAGCGGTACACGCCGTCGTACGGCCGCAGCGCCCCGCGCACCGCGCGCGCAAAGGCGGCAAGCAGGCGGTCGCCGGTCTGGTGGCCGTGCGCGTCGTTCACCGCCTTGAAGTGGTCGATGTCGAGCATCACCACGGCACAAGGCCGACCGTGACGCAGCGCCTGCGCCTGTTCCGACAGCAGCCGCTGCTGCAACGCCGCCCGGCCTGGCAGACCGGTGAGCGGGTCGTGCGCCGCGCGCTGCGCGGCCAGAGCGATCTCGAGGTCGGCAAAGCCTTGCAAGACCTCCAGACCGAGATCGACCAGCCGGTCCCAGGTCTGCATCGCCACGGCATGACGCTTGTCGGCCGCCGCCAGGGTGCTGATCAGTGTGCACAACTGATCGAGTCGGTCGCGCAACGCTTGATGGACGGGCACCAGGTCGGCGCCATCCGGCCCGGCGCTCTCCAGCGCACGGTCGAGCTGGTGCTCAAGGGCAGCGCGCGGCAACGCCGCGACTGCTCCGGGATGTCCTCGCAACGTCGCCTGGCGCAGGCTGCGCTGCAGCCATGCAGCGTAGATCTGCCGTGCCTGCCGCAGCAGGGCGCCATCATCGGCCGCGGTGACGGCAGCGCTGACCAGCGCCCGGTCGCCATCGCGCAGGCGCGGGAACGTGGCACCGACATCAGGCAGGGTGGATTCGGACCGCAGGGCGTGAGCATGCATGGAAAACTCCTTGGGAGATAGTCCTGCATAGCAAACCCGGTGCCACGCGATTCAAACCTTTTGTGATGGCTATAGGAACAGTCCGACCTTCAATAACGCAATATTCTGGTTTTAATCGCACATCCCAAGGCGACCAAAGAGGCGAAAGACGGATTTTTGACGCTGCGCCATCCGTGGCTCATGCCGCAGGCGCTGCAGCCCCTCAGACGGTGGGAATGAATCCGGCGTGGCCAAGAAGCGTGCCCCAAGGGTTCCAATCAAGGCGCCAGGCATAGCCGTGCCCTTCGGCATGGCGCGTACCACCACCACCGATCGCAACGCCGAGTGGGGCCCTTGGGACGCGATGAAGGGCCATGGTGGATTGGTTCACACCCTCTTAGTTCAGCGGCACCACCACCTGACCCTGCGCGTCCACCACCCCGCTGACGACGCGGCCAGACTGGATGTTGCGCACCAGCACCGACTGCCCGACGCGTCCGTCGGCCATGGCCTGCCCCAGCGCCACCAGCCGCACTCCCATGCCCTGCACCACCAGGCTGACCGGCTGGCCGTAATGCACGAGTTGCGGCCCGGTGAGCATGCTCGGCACCAGCGGCTGCCCAGCCGCCACGCTGAACCGCAGCACCTGGCCGACCAACGCCGAGGCGTCGCCCAAGGCCCCCGGTGGCAGACGCGCCGAGTCGCGCTCCACGGTGGTCAGATCGGCAGCGGTGAGCACATGCCCCGCCTGCAACGCCTTGGCCACCACCACCACTCCCTGCTGCTGGTCCACGCGCACCGGCAAATACAGCGTCCATGCCTGCGGCGCGAGGCAGCGCACTTCCACCGTCTGCGCGCCGAACGGGTTGGGGTTGCCGAATGCAGCGGTGTGCAGTGCGTCACACTGCGGAAACCGCAGACCCGGGGCGGGCCCCTGGACGTCGATGCGGACCTTGTCGGCCGTGGCGGGCAGACCTGCCCGCACGAACGCTTCCACCGCCGCGCGAATGCTGGCGGCGCTCTGCTGCGCCGGCATGGCCGCGGCCAGCGCGGCGCTCAATGCCAGCAGCACGCCGAGCATCAAGCGCACGGCACTGAAAGAAAACACAGCAACACGCAACATCAAACCACCAGACAAAGGATCGGACGAGAGGGAGCAACGACGGCACGACAGCGGTTCCGCAACCCTGTCGCTTGCGTCGGATGAAGGCAAACTCCATACCAGGTCGCTGCCGGCGGAACGATGACCGCGATGACCGGCCAGGCCCCGTCCGACCGGGGCCTGGCCGCGGCGCCCAGCGGCAAACTCTTGCCGCTTCCACCCCTGACGATTGCCGCACTGCCTCGCGGCTACCTCTTGCGTGGCGATGGCGAGGTCTGGCATGGAACCTGCAGTTGGAACGGCGTGCAACCCGTGACCGCCGCCATGACCTCTGCCCTCGACCAGACCTTCGCCCCGCTGCAGACCGCGCTGAACCTGCGCGCGCAGCGCCAGCAACTGCTGTCGGCCAACATCGCCAATGCCAACACGCCGGGGTACAAGGCCGTCGATCTGGACTTCTCTGCGGCGTACAAGGCGGCGCTGTCGGGCCAGGGCGGCGCCGGTCTGGCGCTCAAGACAGACCACCCGCGACAACTCGCCGGCAACGCAGCGCCCGCGGGGGCCGACTTCATCGGCTACCAGGCGGGCAACAGCGTGCGGCTCGACGGCAACTCGGTGGACATGAACCGTGAGCAAGCGGCATTCCAGAAAAACGGCATCCAGTACGAGGCCGATCTGACCTTCCTCACCGGCAAGATCAAAACCCTCACCTCGGCCATCACCGGCGCCTGATTCCCCTGATTCCCGCAAACCCGTCATGTCTCTGTTCTCCGCCCTCGATGTCGCCAACTCAGGCCTGAATGCCGAGAGCTATCGCCTCAACGTGGTCGCCAGCAATCTGGCCAACGCCAATGCGGTGGTCAGTTCCAACGGCCAGCCCTACCGCGCCCGCGAGGTGGTGTTCGCCGCGCAGCCGCTGTCCGGCCCGGGCGTGCCTGCCGGGGTCAACGGCGTGACCGTGGCCAGGGTGGTGGAAAAGCCGGGCCCGCTGCGGCTGGTCTATGAGCCCGGCAACCCGCTGGCGAACAAGGACGGCTATGTCAGCTATCCCAACGTCAACCCGGTGGACGAGATGGTCAACATGATATCGGCCTCGCGCGCCTATCAGGCTGACGTCAACGTCATGAACACCACCAAGAACCTGCTGCTGAAAACCCTCACCCTGGGCCAATGACCCGGGACGCTGAACAAGGAATCCACCCATGAGCACCTCTCCCATCAGCTCCAACGCCTTCCTCACCTCGCTGCAAACCAGCAGCAGCAGCGGCACCTCGGGCAGCAGCGCCAGCGGCCTGGCCGACGTCAACACTTTCTACAAGCTGCTGGTGACCCAGCTCACCAACCAAGACCCGATGAACCCGCTGAGCAATCAGGACCTTTCGGCCCAACTCGCGCAGTTCAGCGCCGCCAGCGGCATTCAGAGCATGCAGCAGTCCATGGCCACCCTCACCGCGCAACTGGCGCAGACGCAGGGCCTGCAGGCGGCCAATCTGGTGGGGCAGACCGTGGTGTTCGACAACAACAGCATCAGCCTGCCGGTCAGCGGCGGTGCCGCCGGGGGCTTCACCTTGGCCTCCGCTGCGCAGAACGTGCAGGTGCAAGTGCAGAACGCCGCGGGGCAAACCGTCAGCACCCTGCAGCTAGGCGCCCTGCCCACCGGGGTCCAGACCTTCAACTGGGACGGCACCACCAGCAGCGGGCAGCAGGCGCCGTCGGGCACCTACAGCTTCAACGTCAGCGCCACCGACGGCAGCGGCCAGCCGGTGGCCGCCGTGCCGTTCGGCACGGGCAAGGTGCAGTCGGTCTACCTGAGCGGCAGCAACGGCCCGTCGCTGCAGCTGCAGGGCCAGAGCGGCACCGTGCCGTTGTCGAGCATTCAAGGCGTGATGTAAGCGCCGTATCCATCGCATCGCGTCCAGTTCATCCTCGGGGACTTCCATGAGCACCTTCCAAACCGCGCTGTCCGGCTTGCAAGCCGCATCCACCGACCTGCAGGTCATGGGCAACAACATCGCCAACGCCAGCACCGTGGGCTTCAAGAGCTCGAACGCCCAGTTTGCCGACTCCTATGCCGCGGCCATCGCCGGCACTTCGCCGCAGTACGGCCAGGTCGGCATCGGCACCACCGTGTCCACCGTGGCGCAACAGTTCTCGCAGGGCAACATCGAAGCCACGGGCAACCCGCTCGACGTGGCCATCAACGGTCAGGGCTTCTTCCAGTTCAATTCCAACGGCGCGACCGTGTACGGCCGCAACGGCCAGTTCCAGCTCGACAAGAATGGCTACATCGTCGATGCCAGCGGCGGCCAGCTCATCGGCACGCCGGCGGTGAGCGGCGTGCTCACCGGCGGCTCCGGGCCGCTGCAGATCACCGCCACCACCCTGGCGCCGGTGGCCACCACCAGCGGCACCCTGGGGCTGAACCTCAACGCCTCGGTCACGCCGATCGCCAGTGGCACCACGTTCAGCACGTCCGATCCCACCAGCTACAACTACTCGACCACCAGCACGGTGTACGACAGCCTGGGCACGGCGCACCTGCTCACCACCTACTACGCCCTGCCCTCCACCGGCGCCACTGCCAGCGGCCAGGCCTGGGACGTGTACTACTCGGTGGATGGCACCAGCGCTGCCGGCGGCATCACCAGCGGCGGGCCCTCCACCATCCAGTTCACTCCCACCGGGGCGGTCAGCGGTAGCGCCACGCTGGCCATCTCGGGACTGACCTGGGCCGACGGCGCGGCGCCCTCCAGCATCACGCTGAACTTCGCCGGCTCGACCAACTACAACGCCACCTCGGTGGTGAATTCGCTCACCACCAACGGCTCGGCGGTAGGGCAGCTCAGCAACCTGTCCATCGACCCCAGCGGCATCATCTATGGCCGCTACACCAACGGTCTCTCGGCCACCTTGGGCATGATCACCTTGACGAACTTCAAGGCGCCGCAGGGCCTGCAACGGCTGGGCAACAACTACTACGTGCCAACCTACGCCTCGGGTCAGCCGCTCACAGGACAGCCGGGCGGTGGCGGCCTGGGCGTGCTGCAGGCCAGCGCGGTGGAGCAGTCCAACGTCGATCTGTCGTCGCAACTGGTCAACCTCATCGTGGCGCAGCAGGCCTACCAGGCCAACGCCCAGACCATCAAGACGCAGAACCAGGTCGTGCAGACCCTGCTCAGCCTGTAAGCCGCGGCGCGCCTGAACCATGGATACTTTGTGGATTGCCGCCACCGGCGCGCGCGCCGTGCTGCACCAGCAGACGGTGACGACCAACAACCTGGCGAACGTCAACACCACCGGCTTTCGTGGCGAGCAGGCGCAGTTTCGCGCCCTGCCGGTGTACGGCAACCCGCTGCCGAGCAGCGCCTACACCGCGGTGCAAGGCAACAGCGCCGACCTGCGTGAGGGCCCGATCACCCACACCGGACGCAACCTCGACGTGGCCATCCAGGGCCCAGGCTGGATCGCGGTGCAGGCCGCGGGTGGCGATACCGCCTACACCCGCAATGGCGATCTGCAGATCAGCAGCAGCGGCATGCTGTCGACCAGCGACGGCCACCCGGTGCTGGGTCAGGGTGGCGCGCCGATTTCGCTGCCACCGCTGCAGTCGGTGCAGATCGGTGCCGACGGCACCATCTCCGGCGTGCCGGTGGGCAGCCAGCCCAATGCCCTGGTGATGATCAACCGCATCCAGCTGGTCAATCCGCCGCCCGCCCAGATGCAGCGCGGCGCCGACGGCCTGTTCCGCGACACCCAGGGTCCGGCGGCGGCCGACGGCACGGTGCAGCTCGCGGTCGGTGCGCTCGAAGGCAGCAACGTCAACCCCATGCAGGCCATGATCCAGATCCTGGATAACACCCGCGCCTTCGAA
>JAKAFC010000145.1 GCA_021818065.1 Pseudomonadota bacterium | reverse complement strand
GGAATATGCGACGGTGCCAGCCCTACGCCCACCGGGCCGCTCTGCAGCTTGGCATCGGCCTCGGGCACCACCTGGAACACGCCGTCGTGTTCCACCACGGCAAAGCCGGCCAGGCGCAGTTGCGTGAGCAGCGCCTGAAACACCTTTTGCGGCGTCACCGGCTTTTCGAACTGCAGGGTGACCTGCCCCTTGACCCGCGGATCGACGATGAAATTGCGCCCGGTGGCCGCGGCCACGGCCTGCACCGCGCTGGCGATGTCGGCGTTGACCAGGTTGATGGTGAGATCGCCGTTGGCGCTGCGCGTGGCGCCGCCCGCCAGGCCGGACGGTCCGGGCGCCTGCGCCAGCACCGGCTGCAGGACCAGCAGCGGGGCGAGCAGCAGCACCAGCAGGCGACTGGCGCGGGTTCTGGCCTTGAGGTATCGGAGCATCACGGCATTCCTTGCATCGTGTGGAGTTCTAGTGCTGCGGGCACCTGCGCGCGGCGGCGTTCACAGGGCGATGCGCACATGATCGCCCTCCGGACGTCCCAGCAGCGACAGCAGATTGGCCATCGCCGCTTCGTTGCCCGGAGTGGCGCTGCCGGTGCCAAGAAATTGCAGCGCCTGCCCATTCCAGACCCCCTTGCCCTGCAGCAGCAAGGGCCCTTTGTCGCTGTGCAGATCGACTTGGGCATCGGCGCCCTGGCCGGTGATGGTGAGGGTGTAGCTGCCGATGGGCGCCACCACGCTCAGGCGCGACGCCACGTCCGGCAGGTCGATCCGAACCTGCCCGCCCAGTCGCATGCGGCCTGCGACCGATTCTAGGTTCAGGCCACGCAAGGTGAACTGCGCCTGTCCCCGCAGCGCAACGGTGTTCCAGGGGGTACCCAGCCCTTCGAGCACGGCCAGTGGCAAAAAGCCCTGCCACGGGGCGTCCGGGCCTTCGCCCGCGGGCTGCAAGCGCACCCGGGTCTGCGACCAGCCCAGCCCGGCATCGACCTGCAGCGGCTGCGCCGAGACCGCGGGCCAGTCGATGCGGGCCTGCAGCCTGCCACGCCACGCCTGAGCCAGGCTGACCGACCAATGCAGCGTCCCCGGCAGCACGGTGGCGCCTCGACTGCCAGCGCCGCCCTCGAGCACCAGCAGCGCCGACCCATCGCGCCAGGTGCCCTGCGCCTGCGCCAGCAGCACGCGTTGACCGCTGGCCGACCACAGCGCGGCGCTCAGCCAACTCGCCGGAGCCTGCCACAGCAGCGCCCAGAGCACGCCCAGCAAAGTGGCCAGCCAGAGCCAGCGACGGCTGGAACGGGGCTTGCGCCGCACCGGCCTGCGCGACGACCCACGCGAACCGGAAGCGGCACGCTTGCTGGAGGAGCGGCCGTCTCGCGACGCCGCCGGAGTGGGTGCGCTGGCCATTCATCCGCCGCCCGAGTTCTGCCGCGTCAGGTGCACCGTGCCAGCCAGCAGGCCGTCGGCGCCGCGCTTGAGATCGGCACCATCGACCTGCGCCGACCAGTCGCGCCGCGCCGTCTGCGCCAACGCCGCCAGCGCCGCGGGTTGCAGCGCCGCGAGCTGCAGCCTGACTTCGCCCGGCAGCACCTGCGCCTGCACCGTGGCCTTGGGATCGACCCGCTTGAACCACGCCAGCATCACCGGCTGCAACTCGCCGCTGAAGGCTGGCGCCGCAGGAGCGTTGCGCAGCGCGGCGATCTGCTGCGCATCCTGCTGCAAGCCCTGCAAGGCCTGCTGCTGCAACGCGATCCGCGCTGGTGCCGTCTGCAAGGTGCGCCAGGCCGGACGAATGGCCAGCAACCACAGCAGCGCCCCCAACACCAGCACCACCGCAGCGGTGGTGAGCAGGCGCTCGCGCGCCGACATCGCCCCCCAGCGCTGGCGGCTGTAGGCCACCGCCTGTGGCAGGCCGCGGTACCACAGGGCCGAGAGCGAGGCGACGCGGCCGCCGACGGGCTGGCTGCTCATGACGCGGCCCCGTTGATGCTCAAGACATCGCCCTGCGCGGCGCAGGCCAGGCCCGCCGGGGTACAGCGCGCCGCGGCCTGCGCCGCGGCATCGCCCGGCAGGGTGAGTTGCAACTGGCCCGGGCTGAATTTCAGCGCGGTGGGGGTGACGCCCGGCGGCACGACCACGCTGGCGCGGCCCATCAGCACGTCGAGATCGTCATCGCCCGGGCGGCCGGTCCGCAAACGCGCGGCGTTGAGCGCGCGCTGCACCTGCAGCCGGGCATCGAGAATCGCTGGCACGCCGGGCAGCGCCTCGACTGCCGTGGCGTCGAGCTGTTGCCGCAGGCGGCTTTCCTGGCGCGCGAGCTGGAAGGCAGCGAGGTTCATGCCGACCAGTTGCACCACGGCCAGCAGCACCAGCAGCATGCCCACGCGGCGCCAGGCCGGGGTGGCAAGTTGCTCCATCACCCCGCTCCAGCCACGCGAAAAGGCGTGCTTGGGCGCCAGGTCGAACTGCCGCAGATTCCACGGCGATTGCGCGGCTCGCGCCATCCAGCCCGCGTCGTTGAGGGTCGCCGGGGTGAGTTCGGGCGGCAGATCGAGCCAGCTCAACTGTGGCTTGGCTTGGTCTTGCACCCACAGATGCTCGGGCGTGACGGGCAGCGGCAAGGCCTGCGGCACGGCGGCATCGGCGGCGAGGATGAGCGGCAGCCACGCCGCTTCGCCCTGCAGATCGCGCCACAACAGGCGCGGGCCCTGCTCGGAAGTCTGCAGCAGCGCGTCTCCGGGAGCGAGCAGCGCGGCTTCGGGCACGATGCTCTGCGGTTCCTGACCGGCGCGGGTGAGATCGTCGATCGCCTGGTCCAGCGCCTCGCGTTGCACCGCGCAGGCCAGGCTGACGCTGCCGTCCTCGGCCAGCGGCCCGGCTGTCAGATGCAGTTGCCCGGCATCCTGCAGCAGCCGGTCTTCCAGCGCGCCGCTGAGCGCGGCCTGCAGCCGCGCTGCGGGCATGGGCGGCAGCGTCACGGCCAGCACCGAGGCGTCAAGCGCGTCCACCACCACAACCACGCGGCGCCCACGCGGCAGCAGCGCCACCTGCTCGCGACCGGCCGACTGCAGCCGACCCTCGGCACTCAGCAGCACATACTCCAGCTCCGGCAACGGGTGCGCGGCAGCGAGAGGTGGCAGACGGAGGACCAAGGTTTGCATGGTCGGGCGATTGTAGGGACGCTTTGTTGCAGTCAAGGTACAGGAAAATCGCGCATTTGCAACGGCTTCTTGAAACGGCGTTGCGCCAATTCAGTCGTTGCCCGGCGTGCCCTCGGGGGCCGTTGCCAGCCACGGTGGCACGCGCTGGATACGCACCACCTGCGAAAACATGCCGGCCCGCTGGATCAGCGCCCGCTCGGCGTATTCCAGCTTGTCGATCCGCACTCGGGCAATGGCATCGAAGTAGCCGGTGGCCACGCTGACGAGCTGCGGATTGACGGTGCTGCCCTGCGGCAGCAGCACGGAAATATCGCCCAGATTGCGGAAGTACGCACGCTTGCGTGCCGCGATCAGCGCCTGGGCCGTCTCGTTGTCCACCCCCAGCACCGCGGCCAGCACCAGCGGCCCCGCGGTGTTGGCGTTCACCGGCGTGGCCTGCGGCAGCACGGTGACTTCGGGCGCCAGCTTGGGCAGGGCCTGCACCACGCCCGATCCCAGCCTCGCCAGGTCTTGCAACTGCTGGATGGGAAGTGGCGCATTTGCAACATTGTTCGACGCCGCAGCACCGATCGGACTGCTCGCCGCCATGCCGTTGGCAATGGTGATGGCCACGCCGGGGGGCAACTGCAGCGCGGTGCACAGGCGCTCGAAAGCCAGCAGCGCCTGCGGATCGACCGTGCCCGCCGGGGCCAGATCGCGCAGGTTGAAACGGCTCTGGGCGTCGACGATGCGCCCCTCCAGCCAGGCGTCGGGCAGGCCGGCGCTGTCCTGGCCGCGCGCCGCCAGAAAGGTGCTCAGCCGGGCCTCGGCCAGCGGCACCGACCAGGGCTCGCCGAGGTAGTCGGCGGTGGAGGTGCGGGCGTCTTCGCGCAGGATGAGCCGGGCCCAGTCGATGGAACCGCGCAGAATCCAGCGCGCCTGGGTCTGTTCGCGCGCGGTCTGCTCGCGGGCGATGGCGCTCCATTGCCCCCAGAACATGCCCGAAACCATCACCGCCGCCAGCGCCGCGATGAGCATGGCGGTGATGAGGGCAGCGCCGCGCTGCTGGAGCGATCTGCGGCACGCGCTCATTCCGCGTCGTCCAGCAGGAAGTCGCGCTGCAGCATGCCGGCGAACGCCCCGCCGGCGAACTGCAGTTGCAGCCGCACCGCGGCGGGCGTGGTCGCGTTGGTGTTCAGCACCGCCAGCGCCGCCGCGCTGGCCGCAGCCACGGGCGCCGCGGTATTGGCCGCGGTGCCGGGGTTGACCCAGGCGCCGGACTGCTGCAACAAGCCGATGCCCGCGTAGCGGTAGAACTGAACCTGCATGGTGGTGACACCGGGCAGAATGGTCAGCAACGGCGCCGCCGGGTTTTGCAGCGCGGCCAGCAGCGCGGCGCGGTTGTCGGTGGGGTCGCTGGCGCTGCGCTTGAGCGCGCCGTCCTGTACCGTCCAGCGCACCACCTGCAGCGCCCCGGCATCGGGTGGCAGGCCGAGGTTGGCGCTGGTGTCGGCGCGCAGTTCGCCGCCCAGCGGCTGCGGCGGTCGGCGCACGATCAACAGGTTGCCGCCGAGCACGCTGACGGCGGGCAAGCCCGCGCCCTGCGACGCGGCGTGGCGCAGATCGTCGCCGAGTTGCTGCATGCCGTCGGCAAGGCGCGAACTGGCGGTGAAGGCGCGGCTGGCGTCGTCGCGGCTGCGCGCCACGGCGTCCAGCCCGCGCCAGCCCAGGGCCGCCACCACGGCCAGGATGGTCACGGCCACCAGCAGCTCGATCAGGGTGAAGCCGCGGGGCATCCCGCGTCGGCGCGGTGCCATCACAAGTTCCCGATGATGGTGACGACCTGCCAGGCGCTCCAGCCACTGGCGTCGAGCACATTGACCTGGACGCGACGGAAGTTGGGGTTGGGCGTGGGCATCACGTCCACCGCCACGGTAAACGGCACGTCGGCCTGGGTGCAGGCGCTGGTGCTCTGACCCACCGCCAGAAAGGTCTTGCTCAAACGCTGATCGACCAGAAAATCCTGCGCGCACTGCTCGGCCAGCACGGTGAGACGGTAGCGCTGGGCGTTGTCGCTCACATTACCCGCCGCACGCATCGCCGCCAGCAAGGCGATGGCCACCACCGCCAGTGCCACCAGCACTTCGAGCAGGGTGAACCCCCGGGCGACGGCGCGGCGAGCGATCATAACCGGCTGCGGTTCACCACGAACGGCGCGAAGCCATCGGTGGCGATGGTGTCGCGCTCGGCGCCGTCGGACAGCACGATTTGCACCGGACCGCCCACCGGCTCGGAGCCGAACAGCAGCCAACTCGGCGGCGTGCCCAGGCCGCGAACCCCGCCTTCGCGCAAGATCACCGTGACCGACCCCGCAGAAAACGCCGCCTCGCGCGGCTGGCCACCCAGCACGCTGCGCCAGTCTTGCGGCGGCAGGTCGCGGCCACCACCCAACCACGGCCAGGCGCGTGGGCGCAGCAGGTCCGAACGCACCGGCTCCCAGCCTTGCGGGCCGATCTGCACAAAGGCATAGCCGCCCGGCCCGCTGGCCCAGGCCAGGGGCACGCCGGTTTCGGCGGCATGCTGCCGCGCGGCGTCGAACAGCGCCGACAGCCGCTGCGCCTCGCGCTGCATCTGCGCGTTTTCCGACGGCGGCAGCGCGAATGCCGCCAGCGCCGTGACCATGCCGACGATGATCAGCGCCACCAACATTTCGAGGAGGGTGAACCCCCACGCTTGCCGCTGGCGCGACTGCGCTGCCCCCCGAGGGGGCTGGCCCAGCCTTGGGGCGGCCCGGCGGCCGGGCCGGGTGAACCCCCACGCTTGCCGCTGACGCGACTGCGCTGCCCCCCAAGGGGGCTGGCCCAGCCTTGGGGCGGCCCGGCGGCCGGGCCGGGTGAACCCCCACGCTTGCCGCAGGAGCACCTGCTGCGGGCGGCGCGGCGTGGCGGTGCTACTGCCAGCTGCCGATATCGGCATTGGCGCCCTCGCCGCCCGGTTTGCCGTCGGCGCCGTAGCTGAACACATCGACCGGGCCCTTCACACCAGGGTTGAGGTACTGGTAGGCATTGCCCCACGGATCGGTGGGCAGCTTTTCGAGGTAGGGCTTCCAGTTGTTGGGAATGGGCGGCGTGGTGGGCTTCACCACAAGCGCCTGCAGGCCCTGTTGTTGCGTGGGATAGATGCCGTTGTCGAGCTTGTAGAGCTTGAGTGCCTGCATGATGGTGGCGATATCGGTCTTGGCCGCCGTCTGCCGCGCTTCGTCGGTGCGACCCAGGATATTGGGCACGATGAGCGCAGCCAGCACCCCCATGATGACCAGCACCACCATGAGCTCGATCAGGGTGAACCCGCGCGCCCTGCGGCGGGCTGCAGGCACCGGCACACCACCGGAATAGGCAAGACTG
>JAKAFC010000144.1 GCA_021818065.1 Pseudomonadota bacterium | reverse complement strand
GGGTGAGGGTGAGCGAATCCAGCCCGAGTTCGACAAAGGCGGCGGTGGGGTCGGTCTCGGCCAGTTCGATGCCTGAGCTGTCTTCGAACAGGGCGTTGAGGCGGGCGATGAGCGTGGGCAGGCGAGAAGCGGGCTGGGTCATGGCGGCGGGTAGAGAAGGGGATATGGCGGGGGCGGCCATCGGCGCGGATTGCAAGGCAGCGGCCTGTGGGTTGGGCTGCTGGGGCACGAAGGCGTCGAGCCAATAGCGTTTGCGCTCGAAGGGGTAGGTGGGCAGGACGATGCGCTGGCGCTGCTCGGCGGCGTCGAACCAGGGGATGGCGTGGCCCAGCGTCCAGAGCTGGCCGACGGCGCTGGCGAGCTGGCGCAGTTCGCTGTCGGCGGTGTCGTGCAGGCTGGGCAGGGCGAGGGGCGCGGGCTGACCAGCGAGGGCATGCTGGCGCACCAGGGCGCTGAGCGTGCCGCGTGGCCCGCATTCGATGCCGACCAAGTCGGGCTGCGCGCGCAGCGCCGTCTGCACCGCGCTAGAGAACCGCACGGTATCGCGCAGGTGCCGCGCCCAGTAAGCGGGGTCGGTGGCCTCGTCGGCACGGAGCACCTGCCCGGTGCGGGTGGAGACGATGGTGCGCTGCGGGGCATGGCGCGCAACGCCGCGGACCGCCGCCTCGAAGGGGGCGACGGCGGCCTCCATCATGGCCGAGTGGAACGCGTGCGAGGTGTGCAGCGCGCGGCTGGCCAGGCCATCGGCGGCAAGGCGAGTCTGCAGCCGGCCGATGGCCTCGAACGGCCCGGACACCACGCTGGCCTCCGGCGCGTTCTCGCCCGCGAGGTCGAGGTCGGCGTCGAGGTAGGGCCGCAGCGCCTCGGCAGAGAGCCGCACCGACAGCATGGCGCCTGCGGGCTGGGCCTGCATGAGTTGGCCGCGCAGGGCGACCAGCGCGGCGGCATCCTCGAGCGAGAACACCCCGGCCAGCACTGCAGCGACGAACTCGCCCACCGAGTGGCCGATGAGCACGCTGGGCTCCACCCCGCGCTGCAGCCACCATTGCGCCAAGGCGTACTCGACGCAGAAGGTCGCGGGCTGGGTGACGGCAGTGGCTTGCAGCGCGGCGGCATCGTCGCCGAACAGCAGGGCCTTGAGGTCGAAGGGAGTGTGAGGCGCAAACGCGGCGAGGGCAGCGTCGAGTGCTTCGCGGAACTCGGGCAAGGCGGCGTAGAGGCCACGGCCCATGGCGGCGTATTGCGCACCCTGGCCTGGAAACAACAGGGCCAGAGGCGGCGGCGCAGCCGGTGCCTGGCGCTGGCTGCGGCCGGGCGCCTGGACATCGCGCAGGGCACGGGTGGCGTCGGCGGTGTCGTCGGCCACCACGACGAGGCGGTGGGCAAAGGCTTTGCGGCCCACCCGCAGGGTGTAGGCGGTGTCGCCCAGCGGGGTATCGGGGTGCGCGCTCAAGAATGCGGCAAGTTGCTCGGCCGATGCCGCCAGTGCGCTGGCGCTGCGGGCCGACAACCGCAGGATGAACGGCCCCTGTGCGGCGGCAGTGGGTGCGCGCAGCGGTGCCTCTTCCAGAATGGCGTGGGCGTTGGTGCCGCCCACGCCGAAGCTGCTCACCCCGGCAAGCCGCGGCTGTGCGCTGCGCGGCCAGGGCGTGAGGCTGGCGTTGACCACGAACGGGGTGTGCTGCAGGTCGAGCTTGGGGTTGGGCGCGGTGAAGTGGAGGGTGGGCGGAATGCGCTCATGCTGCAGCGCCAGTGCGGTTTTGATGACCCCGGTGGCTCCGGCGGCGATGACCGTGTGGCCGATGTTGCTCTTGGCCGAGCCGATGCGGCAGAACTGGGTACGGGCGGTGGTCAGCCGATAGGCGCGGGCCAGAGCCTCGATTTCGACCGGGTCGCCCAGCGGCGTGGCCGTGCCGTGGGCCTCGACGTAGCCGATGCTGTCGGCGCTCACGCCCGCGGCGGCCAGCGCCGCAGCCACCACGGCGGCCTGGCCGTCGACGCTGGGCGCGGTGAAGCTGGCTTTGCCGCCGCCGTCGTTGTTGATGGCGACGCTGCGGATCAGGGCGTGGATGGTGTCGCCGTCGGCCAGCGCCGTGCGCAGCGGCTTGAGCAGCACCACGGCGGCGCCGTCGGAGAACACCGTGCCTTGCGCCTGCGCGTCAAAGGTGCGGGTGTGGCCGTCGGGCGAGAGCATTGCCCCTTCCTGGTAGAGGTAGCCGCTGTCGGGCGGACAGGTGATGGACGCGCCGCCGGCCAACGCCATGCCGCACTGGCCGCTGCGCAGGCCGTCCACGGCCTGGGCGATGGCCACCAGCGAGGTGGAGCAGGCGGTGTGTACGCTCACCGCGGGCCCGGTGAGGTCGAGACGGTTGGCGGTGCGGCTGGCGATGTAGTCTTTTTCGTTGGCCAGCATGACCTGGAACTCGCCCAGGCGCTGCACCTTGTCGGGGTGGGCGCTGACGTGGCGCTGAAAGTAGTTGGCGTTGTACATGCCGGCGAACACGCCCACCGGCGTGGCGGTCTGCCCGGGCACATGACCGGCGCGCTCCATGCACTCCCAGCACAGTTCGAGGAACACGCGCTGTTGTGGGTCCATCAGCTCGGCTTCGAGCGGGCTGATGCCGAAGAACGCGGCGTCGAAGTCGGCCACGCCCTGCAGCACGCCGCGCGCTGCAACGTAGGCCGGATCGGCACGCAGCGCGGCGGGAATGGCGGGGTCGAGTTCGTCGGGGCGAAAAAAGCGGATGCCTTCGCGGCCTTCGGTAAGCAGGGTCCAGAACGCTTCGACCGTGGGGGCGCCGGGAAACCGACCGGCCATGCCGATGACGGCGATGGGTTCGTCGCGCAAGGCGTTGGCATGGTGCGCACCGTGCGGTGTAGTGAGGCGGTTGGCGGCGATGCCGACCTGGCCGCCGAACTGGGCGGCAATGCCGTGCGGCGTGGGGTCGCCAAAGAATGCGGCAACGCTGAGTTCGCCGTGGCCGCGCTGGCGCAGAGCGGCCAGAGCCCGCAGCACCAGCAGCGAATTGCCGCCGAGGGTGAAGAAATTGTCCGTCGGGCCGACGTGATCCAGACCAAGCACGTCGGCGAACACGGCAGTGACCTCGTGCGCGAGCCCGGCCGGTGGTGTTGATGCTGCGGTGTGGGGTCTGCCGTCGAGGCTGGCTGCGGGGTTGGGGGCACTGTTGGGTACAGGCAGGGCCTTGCGGTCGAGTTTGCCGTTGAGGGTCACGGGCAACCGGTCGAGCAGCATGAGGTGCGCAGGCACCATGTAGTCGGGCAGGCGCGCACTCAGGGCGCGACGGGTTGCGGCAAGATCGAGGCGGACGCCCCTTTGCGCCACGACATAGCCGACCAGCTGCGGACCGAGCGCGGCGTTGGAATGAACCGCCACGGCGCAGGTCTGTACCCCGGGATGCGCCGCCAGGGCGGCCTCGATCTCGCCCAGCTCGATGCGGTAGCCGCGAATCTTGATCTGGCCGTCGGCGCGACCGATGAAGTCGAGTGCACCGTCGTCGCGCCAGCGCACCAGATCGCCGGTGCGGTAGAGCATGCCCTGCGGGTTGAGCGGATCGGCCACGAAGCGCTGCGCGCTCAATTCCGGACGGTTCAGATAGCCGTGCGCCACACCGCGTCCGCCCACGCACAATTCGCCCACCATGCCGCGCGGCAGCAGCTCGCCGCGAGCGTTGCAGATCAGCACATGGGTGTCCTGGATGGGACGGCCGATGGGTATGGCGCGGGTGTCAGCGGCCAGAGTGTGGGCGATGGGCCAAGTGGCGGTGAAGGTGGTGCACTCGGTCGGGCCGTAACCGTTGATCAGCGTGGTGTGCGGCAGCGCCGCCAGGGCGCGGCGCACATGGGACACGCTGAGGGCTTCGCCGCCAGTGAGCAGGTGCGTCAGGCCGTCGAACCAGCGTGGGTCGTCATCGACGATGGCGTTGAACAGCGCCGCGGTCAGCCAGGCACTGCGTACGCCGTGGCGTGCAATGCTGCGGGCGATGCCGGGGCCGGTGGGAATGGCCTCGTCGTGCAGAACGCAGCAGCCGCCGTTGAGCAGCGGGCCCCAGAGCTCCAGCGTGGAGGCGTCGAACCCCAGGGGCGCGGCGTGCAGCATCACGGTTTGGGCGTCCAGCGGCATGAAGCTGGCGTCGAGTACCAAGCGCAACACCGCGCGGTGCGGGATGGCGATGCCTTTGGGTTCGCCAGTGGAGCCGGACGTGTACATCACGTAAGCGATGTCCTGCGGCCCGGTGTCGGCGCTGGTGTGGTGCCAGGCGCTGGAGCCGTCGCTCTGCGTCAGCGTCTGGGCGTCCAGGGTGCGGCAGGCGCCGTCGAACAGGGCCACGGTGTCGGGCTGGGTCAGGGCCAGCCGGGCCTCGGCATCGCGCAGCATGAAGCGCACGCGCTCGGCGGGAAATTTGGGGTCGATGGGCAGGTAGGCCGCGCCGGCCATCAGAATGCCCAAGATGCAGGCCAAGGCTTCGGGGCTGCGCGCCAGCGCCAGCGCCACGACGTCCCCTGGGACGATGCCCTGGGCCTGCAGCGCCGCGGCTGCAGCGCGGGCGCGGGTGTCAAGTTGGGCGTAGCTCCAGTAGCCGTCCGCCCAGCGCAGCGCCGGGGCATCGGCATGCGCTGCCACAACGGCGGCGAAGCGGGCCTGCACGCTGGGCTCTGCAGGGGCCGGGCGTTGTGGCGGGTTGAGGGCCAACAAGGCGGCGCGCTCGACATCGCCCAGCAGGTCGATGTCGGCGGTGGGCTGGTCGGGCCGGCTGAACATGTCCTGCTCGACTTGGGCGATGGTACGCAGCAGCGCCAGCGCGAAATCTCGCGGCAATCGGCCGTTTCCGGTCAGGTGCATCGCGCTGCCATCCGGCCGCAGCGCGATGCACAGGGCAGCACCCGGCGGGGTCAGCGCCCCGCGCTGCGCCGCCAGGCTGTGCCACAGCAGCATCGCAGTGCCGGCTGTGGACGGTGCCGAGGCTGGCGCAGCAGCGCCCGTTTGCAGGGCCAGGGCGCGGGCGATGACTGCCTGCGCGGATTCGGCCTCATCGCTCTGCAGCAGGCTCACTTGACCGGGGGGCAACCATATCGCCAGAGGGCAGGGGGCATCGCACAGGCGTTGCAGGCCGATGGCGGCGGCGGCCATCAGCAGGGCGTCGCGCTGCTCTGGCGAGGTGTCTTCGATGCCGAGAGCAGGCGCAAGCGGCAGCTCGATGGTGAAGGGCTCGCGCTGGTGCGGCGGCGGGCAGGCCGCAAGGGCGCTGAGATCGCCCAGATCAGGCGCGCTGCTGTCGATAGAGGTGTGGTGCATGAAGGCCGCCCCGTGTCCTGCGAGCGTCGCGTCCTCCCTGTTGGCACGGCGTCTCGATGGCAACCATTGCAGGGCAAACGACTCGGTTTGGCTAGGCCTCAAGTCGGGGAGACGGCGTGTTTAGACGGCAAAATCGTGCATTTTTCACCGAATGGTCAACGGTGTTGCCGCGCGGAGGCAGCCCGCGCGCCGAGTGGCGGGACGGCGCGGCGTCAGAGCAGTGAGGCGGCCTTCCTGCGATAGCTGACGGCCGGCAGCGAGCGCGGTCGCGTTCGGCGTCGGTCTTCGCCCGGCTCAGTAGGCGTAGTAGCCGTAGGGCGAGCCGGCCTTGGGGCCGCGGCTCTGGTTGAGCAGGGTGAACACCACGGGGTGGTCCTGCAGCATGGTGAGCGATTGCTGCACCGTGCCCTGATGCGTGCGCCCAGCCTGCACCACGAACAGGATTTGCCCGGCGTGCAGCGACAGCGCGCGGGCTTCGGCCGAAGGCAGCAGCGGCGGGGCGTCGAGAATGATGACGCGGTCGCGGTAACGGTGCGCCATTTCTTCGAGCAGCAGGTCCATGGTGGCGCTGGCGAACAGCTCGGTGGCCTGGGCGTTGGGGGTGCCCACGGGGAGGACCGCCAGCTTGGGCACGTTGGTGGCGAGGATCAGGTCGGACAGATCAAGCTCAGGGTTGAGCAGCTTGTCGATCAGGCCTTGCGCCGGGGCGATGCCGAGGCGTTCGAGCAGGGTGCTGCGCGCCGGGTCGGCGTCGACCAGCAGCACGGTGTGATTCAGCTCGGCGGCGATGCTCATGGCCAGGTTGGCAGCGACGAAGGTCTTGCCTTCCCCGGGCAGCGAGCTGGTGACCATGATGAGATTGGGCCGGTCGATCTTGCTGGCTGCTGCGCCGGTGATGTTGGCCAGCAGCGGGCGCTTGATGACCCGCAACTCGTCCACCAGCAGCGAGCGCGTGGCGTGCGGCACGAGGTAGCCCTGCGCCGCCAGCCTGTCCAGGTTGATCTCCACCTGCTTGGAGCGGGTGCCCATGTCTTCCGGGCGGGCGGCGGCTGCGGCGGGCTCAGCGGGTTTGACCGCGGCGGGCAAGGGATGGACGCTGGCGGGCGGCGCCGACTGGAAAGGGTTGGGCGGTGGGGCGGTGGGCTCGGCCTTGGGCGCGGCCGTCCAGGGCACGTCCACCCCGGCGGCGCGGAGTTCTTCGAGACGTTTGACGGCTTGTTCGATGGTGCTCATGGTGTTCCCTCAAACGCCGGGCTGCCGGGCGAAA
>JAKAFC010000143.1 GCA_021818065.1 Pseudomonadota bacterium | reverse complement strand
TGGGCGAAGCGCGAGTGGACTTCCAGTGGGTTGAGGTCTTCCATCACCACGACGAATTCGTCGCCGCCCAGGCGCGCCAGGTAGTCGGACTGGCGCCGCACCGCCTGCAGGCGGCGGGTGAGTTCGCGCAGCACCCGGTCGCCGGCGCTGTGGCCCCAGGTGTCGTTGATGATCTTGAAGCCGTCGAGGTCGATCATGCCGATGGCAAAGGCGTTGCCCTGCTTGCGGGCGCGCTCGACCACGGCGGGCAGGTATTGCTCCAGCGCATAGCGGTTGGGCAGGCCGGTGAGGGCGTCGTGCCGCGCGCGGTGCGCCTCGATGCGCTGCAGATGGCTCAGGCGCTCCTTCACGTCGAGCTCGTCGAGGCCGTAGCCCAGCAGCGCGGCCACCTGCTGGCACAGCGCCATGGTCTGCTCGTCGAACGCCTGCGGCTGCGGCGCGGTGAACACCAGCACGCCCCACAGCGCGCCGCTGCGCCACACCGGCACCGCCAGCGCCGCGTGCCACCGATAGCGCGCCAGCGACTGACGCCACGGCAGCATGGCGTCGTCCTGCAGCAAGTCGTTGCTGTAGTGCAGAGCCTGGGTGTCCCACACCTGCAGCACCAGGGGGGCGCGGTTGGCATCGGCCAGATGCACGCGAAAGTGGTCGAGCTGCTCGGCCCCGTCGCCCGCGCGCGCCAGCACGCGGAAGGCGCCGCTCTCATCGGGCCGCGCCAGCCAGGCGGCGTGGAACTGGGTGTCGGCGGTGAGGGTGTCGCAGGTGCGCTGCAGCATCTCCTCGGCGCTGCGCGCCTGCAGCACCACTTCGCCTTCCCGGATCAGGGCGCGGTAGAGGTTTTGCAGCCGGTCGATGCGCGCGCGCTGGCCCACGGCGAGCAGGCCGCGGTCGACACTGGCGGCGAGATTGAGCAGCCAGTCGCGCAGCACGTCGTCGAAGGCGTCGGCGCGCACCCTGTCCATGCGCAGCAGCGCGCACACCCGGCCCTGGGTATGCAGCGGCAGACAGGCGGCGACGGCGCCATCCTGCTGGAGAAACTGCGGCGTGTCCTGGCGCCAGGCGGTGTCGCACGCTGGGGTGTCGCAACCATCGCTGGACGCGGACGCCGAACCTGCCGCCAGGGTCTCGAAGCTTGCGGCGTCGGCTGCGCGTTGCACCACGCGCACCGCGCCCAGACCCGGCTGCGCCGCCACGGCACGGCAGACCGCGGCGTACAAGGCGACCTCCGACACCGCGGTGGCGCCGATCTGGTTCACTTCGGCCAGCAGGGCGTTGAGCTGGGCCTGGCGTGCTGCCCGCTGGCGGGCGGCATCGGCCCGGGTGCGCCAGTCCAGCAGTTGCAGAAACTGCACCTGGCCGCGGCGGATGATCATGCCCAGGTAGAGCATGTAGAGCACCACCAGCACGCCCAGCGCCGAGGTCAGGGCGGAGTAGGTCAACGCCAACCGCAACGCCAGCGGCAGGATGACGAGCGCGACGAACACCCCGGACACCCAGGCGTCGAACGCCAGCCCGGCGACCACGGCGCCACTGACTCCGGCCAGGATGAAGGCGACAAAAGACTGCGCCTGCGTGTCCGCAGGGAACAGCAGCACGGGCACTGTGCCCCAGAGCGCGCCGGTGAGCCAATAGCCCAGGCGCGACAGCACCAGGTTGCGTGGCGATGGCGGGCCGCGGCGCAAGACCAGCCAGAGCAGCAGGCGCAGGCTTTGCAGCCCCAGCATCACCGCGCACCACACCCAGAACTGGCCCGGCGGCAGGTTGCCGTGCAACAGGCCGGTGGCGATCAGCGCCGCCGAGGCATTGCTCAGCACCGACACCGGCGTGGTGTCGCGCAGCAGACGGCAGCGCGCCGCGGCAACGGTCTCTGGTGGTGTGGAACGCTCGGGGCCAAACGGCATGATGCGGGGCGGACGGGCAGGGTGCAAGCGAGTGCCAAAATGTAAAGCGTTTGTGCGCCTGACGCTGCCCGCTCGCACCCACGCGGCGCCTCAAAACGTCGATTTGTACCGCTCCTGTCGGTTTTGTTCGTGGCCCTGCGCGCCGCGGAGGGCGCGGCGATGGCCTGGCGCTCAGGGCGTTGTCGCGGCAGCGGGCTGCATCGCCTCCGGCTGCGGCAACGGCGGCACGGGCAGCGCGGCACGCGCCGCCACCCGGTTGCGGCCCTGCTCCTTGGCGACGTAGAGCGCCGCGTCGGCGGCGTTCATCCAGGCGCGCAAGGTGGCGAACTCGGGCGCAGCCTCGGCCAGACCGATGCTGCTGCTCAGACGCAGTTGCGGGTTGTGCGGCAGGCGCAGCGTCAGCAACTGCTTGCGGATGCGCTCGGCCATGGCGTGCGCCTGCTCGGCACCGATGTTGCCGCACAGCACGGCGAACTCGTCGCCGCCGTAGCGTCCGGCGCAATCGTCGGCGCGGATGCTGTCGCCGATGAGCCGCCCCACGGCAGCGATGACCTCGTCGCCCGCGGCATGGCCGTAGGTGTCGTTGATGGCCTTGAAATGATCGATGTCGATCATCAGCAGGCAAGCTGGTTCGCCGCTGTCATGAAAGCGCTGCAGCGCGGCGTCGGCCTGTTGCTGCCAGTGATCACGCGCGTACAGCCCGGTCTGGGCATCGGTGCGGCGCAGGATTTCGAGCTGCTTGTTCTGCCGTGACACGGTGCGGATCAGGCGGTAACTGCCCATGCTGCTCAACAAGGTATGCACCACCAATAGCGGCAAGGTGAAGCTGACGACCAGCAGCGAGCTCTGCAGTTCGATGCGCGGACGCTCGATCAGGCTGACCACAGCGGCGGTGCCGACCAGACCCGGCAGGGACAGCAGCCACAGACGGCGTATGCCGCTGCTGAGTTTGTCGAAGGTGGTCACCGTCACCAGCACCACGCTGGGCAGCAGGCTGAAGTGCATCAGCGGGACCCACAGCCCGGCGATGGCCGAGTCGATCAGCAGGCTGCGTCGTTCGGTGGCATAGCTGTCGTTGCTGTGCCGCGCCAGGAGGAAGGCAAGGTGGGGCCACAGCAGACAAGTCACCACCATCAACGCCCAGCGCCAGGCCGAGGCGTGCTGCTCGATGAGCACCCCGGCAATCGCCAGCCCGCCCAGCCCCATGCCCACCACGCGCAGCGGGTAAATGCGGCGATAGGTGGTGCGCAGCGCCTGGGATGGCTCAGGGGTGAGGCGCGAGGCAGTGGACATGGCGGGCCGACAGCGAACGACGGCGAAGGGCGCGGGTTTGCAAAAGGCGCCCGCTTGCCCGCCGAGTTTACAGTCCGAAGTAGGTCGCGCGGACGGCGTCGCTGCTCTGTAGCTCTGCGCGCGTGCCCGACAGCCGCACCTTGCCGTGGTCGATGAGGTAGCCGCGGTCGGCCAGTTCCAGGAACGCCACGTTCTGTTCGGCGATGAGCAGCGCGGTGCCGGTGCCGATGCTGGTCTTGAGCACCTCGATCACCTGCTTGACGAATACCGGCGCCAAGCCCGAAGACGGCTCGTCCATCAGCAGCAGCCGCGGCTCGGCGATGAGCACCTTGGCGATGCCCAGCATCTTGCGCTGCCCGCCCGACAGCGTGCCCGCAGCGTCGCGCCGCTTGGCCGCAAGATCGGGGAACAGGGCGAACAGTTGCTCCTTGCGCTTGCGCACCTGCGCGTCCGGCAGGAAGTAGCCGCCCAGAGCGATGTTCTCGTCGATCGACAAGGTGGGGAATACGCCCAGCTCGGACATGTAGGCAATGCCGCGGCGGATGCGTTGATCGGGCGGCATGCGCTCGATGCGCTCGCCGGCCAGGCTGATCTCGCCATGCCAGCAGGGCAGCAGGCCGATGAGGCTGCGCAGCAACGTCGACTTGCCCGCGCTGTTGGCCCCCAGCAGCAGCACGGTCTCGCCCGGCATCACGTCCAGATCCACGCCCCACAGCACCTGCAGCGCACCGTAGCCGGTCTGCACGTTGCGCACCTGCAGCAGTGGGGTGGTGTCGGCAACGGCGTTCATGCCTCGGCTCCGAAAAACGCGGCGACCACTTCGGGGTGGCGCGACGCAGCGTCGAGTGAACCCTCGAACAGCATGCGCCCGGCGCCCAGCACGATGACGCGCGAAGTGATGCTTCCCAGAAACGCCATGAGGTGCTCGACGACGATGAGGGCGATGCCGCGCTGCGACAGCTTGCGCAGCAGTTCGGCAATGCCGCCAAGTTCGGCCGGGTTCAGCCCGGCGCCGATTTCATCGACCAGCAGCAGCTTCGGCCCGGTGGCCAGCGCGCGGCCGAGGTCGAGCAGCTTTTGCTGGTTGACGGTGAGCGAGCCCGCCAGTTTGTCGGCCTGCTTGTCCAGGTCGATGTCGTGCAGGATGGCGTTCACATCGACGGTGGCACCCGCGCCGCCGAAATGCGCGGCGACTTCGATGTTCTCCCGCGCTGTCATGTCGCGGAAGGTCTTGGGCACCTGGAAAGTACGGTTGATGCCCAGGTGCGCCAGGCGGTGCATGGGCAGATGGGTGACGGCATGGCCATCGAAGTGGATGCTGCCGCTGTCGGCGCGGTACAGCCCCGAGATGACGTTGATGGTCGTGGTCTTGCCCGAGCCGTTGGGACCGACCAGGCCGAGGATTTCGCCCGGCGCCAAACTGAAGCTGACGTCGTTCAGCACCACATGGCCGCCAAAGCGTTTGTTCACCTTGTCCAGGCGCAGAAGATCAGAAGACACGGATCCCCCTGCGCGTGAACAGCGACAGCACGCCACCGGGCAGAAACAGCACGAGCAGCACGATGAGCAGGCCGTAGATCAACTGAAAATACTCCGGCGTGGAAATGCCGATGGCCGCGTACAGGCTGTAGAGCACGGCGGCGCCCAGAATCGGGCCGATCACCGTGCCGACGCCACCGAACAACGCGAACACGATGGCGAACACCGACATCTGCAGGGTGAACACCGCCTCGGGGTAGAACACCGACAGGTTCCAGGCATACACGCCACCGGCCAGCCCGGCGATGGCCGCCGAGATCAGCCAGGTGACAAGGCGCGCCCGCACGATGTTGATGCCGGCCATGGCGGCGCTCACCGGGTCTTGCTTCATGGCACGCAAGCCCATGCCGAAGGCGGAGCGGCGAAAGTAAGCGGCCAACGCCGTGGCCAGCACCAGCACGGCGAGCATGGTGTTGTAGCTGGCCGTGGGGGCGAAAACCTGCTCGATCTTCAACCCATACGGCCCGCCGGTGATGTCCGACAGATTGGCATTCGAGACGAAGAAGTAGAGGATTTGCGAGGCCGCCAGGCTGGCAATCGAGAAGTACGCTCCCGACAGCCGCAACAGCGGCCCGAGAATCAGGCCCATGAGCACCGCCGCCAAGCCGCCCCCCACCACGCACAGCAGCACCGGCAGGCTGGTGTGCAACACCAGCAGCGACGTGGCGTAGGCGCCGCAGCCGAAAAAGCCCACATAGCCGAACGGCAGGTAGCCGGTGAAGCCGTACAGCAGGTTCAGGCCCTGCGCCAGGACGATGAAGGTCATCAGCGTGAACAGCAGGGCTTCGTTGCTGTAGAACCGCGGCAGCAGCAGAAACACCGCGATCAACAGCGCCACCACGATGACGCCCGAGCGCCAGCGTTGCCACAACGAGAGTTCAGACACTGCGCACCGCCTTTCCGAGCAGTCCCGTGGGGCGGATGAGCACGATCACCAGCAGCAGCACATAGGGCACGAGGTTGGACCAGGACGAGTAATAGGTTTGCATCAGCATGGTGCCCAGGCCGAACACCAGACCGCCGATGATGGTGCCCAGCGGGTTGCCCAGCGAGCCGATGATGACGATGGCGAACGACGTGGTGGTGAGCCCGTCGCCCAAGTCGGGCGACACCGAGCCGAGAAGATAGGGCAGAAACACCCCGGCAATGCCGGCCAGCGCCAGCCCGGCGACGAAGGCCAACGCCGACACCTTGTTGACGCTGATCCCCGTGGCCAGCGCCTCGTCGCGGCTGGCCATGATGGCGCGCGTGGCGTAACCCAGGCGGGTGCGGGTGAAATAGAGCCACAGCAGCACGATGGCGGCCAGGCTCACGGCAGCGGCCCACCACCAGCTATCCGGGAACTCCTGACCGAACACGCCCAGATTGCCCGAGCCCAGCGCCTGGCTGGGCAGCGAGCGCTGGTCGGCACCGAAGCCCAGCACGGTGAGCGCTTCGAGCATCTGGCCGACGCCGAAAAACAAAATGAACGACAGCATTTCGGGGTCGCCGCTGCGCTGCAGCCGCGGCACCACGGCGTAATACAACGGGTAGCCGATGATGATGGCCGCAACAATGCTGACCGGCACGCCCCACAGCGGGTTGAAGCCGTAGTGGCGCGACACCAGCCAGGCGGCATATGCACCGAGCACGATGAACTGGCCATGCGCCAGGTTGATGATGCGCATGACGCCAAAGATCAGGTTCAGCCCGATACCGATGAGGCTGAAAAAGATGCCATACAGAATGCCGCCGATGACGGCGTAGGCCAGCAGTTCCACTCGCGCTCCAGCGTGATGTCGTGGGGTGTCACAGGGGACAGGCGGCGCCCGTGGCGCTGCCGCCCCTCGGCATTAGGGCTTGGGCGCCGGATAGATCGCCTTGCCCGTGGCCTTGTCCTGCGGATAGACCACGACCACGTCGAGCTTGCCGTTCTTCGGCTGGAGCTGGGCCACCGGGAAGGGCTGGCCGAGCTGCGCGCCGTTGGCGTTGACGTCAAACGGCCCGAGCAGCGTGGTGGTCTTGCCCGACATGTCCATCACC
>JAKAFC010000142.1 GCA_021818065.1 Pseudomonadota bacterium | reverse complement strand
GCCGGCGGCGATGTTACCGACAAACAACGCCCAGCCCGTCAGGCTGCTGAGCCCGGCCGCACCCATGAGGGCGATGATCATGAACAGAATTTCCTCGGCGTAGAGATTGCCGAACAACCGCATGCCGTGCGACAGCGTCTTCGCCAGATATTCAAGGATTTGCATGGCGAAGTTCAGCGGCCACAACAGGAAATGGTTGCCGAACGGCGCGGTGAACAGCTCGTGCACCCAGCCGCCGATACCCTTGATCTTGATGCCGTAGTACAGGCTGAGCAGCAGAATGGTGATGGACATGCCCAGAGCGATGGACAGGTCGGCAGTGGGCACGACGCGCAGATACATGTGCTCAGGATCGTGCCCGGCGGCGGCCCCGGCGGTTTGCCAGATGCGCGGCAACAGATCGACGGGCAGCAGGTCCATCAGGTTCATCAGCACAATCCAGATGAAGGAGATGAACGCCAGCGGGGCAACGAATTCGCGCGATTTGGCGTTGCGCACAATGCCACGCGCCTGCTCGTCGACGAACTCGACCAGAAATTCCACCGCCGCCTGCATGCGGCCGGGCTTGCCGCTGGTCATCTTTTGCGCCACACGCCACAGCACGAAGCAGGCGATGACCCCCAGAAGCACGGAAAAGAAGATGGAATCGATGTCGACGATCCCGAAGTCCACCACGCCCGCGCGCGGACCACTGGTCCAATGCGTCAGGTGGTGAACGATGTACTCGCCTGCGGTGATGGTGTGTTGTTCTGCGGACATGGTCGACGGATGGAGGAAGGCCGCTTGCGCGACACGACTTGAATGGATCAGGTTGCGCGACGCGATTGTTTACCGCGCAGAATGAGCGCGACCCAGTACACCTGCAGGGTCACGGCGACGGCGATCAGCATGGCCGGCCAGCTCAGGGGTTGCACGATACGCGGCGCGAAAAACAGCAGCACGATGGTCAAACCGATTTTCAGCAACTCGCCGAGCGCAAAACCGTAAACGGCCACGCCGGGCTTCAATTTGGACAGCCAGAGCTGAATGGAGAGCGCAAACAGCGCCGAGGGCACGGCAATGATGGCCGCACCGTAAAACGCCGACAGCGCCACAGCCGCATTGCCCGCCGACAAAAACCAGGCGCCCAAGGCCACGACCAAGCCGACGACCGCCTGCAACACCACCACGCGCCAAACGGAAACCTGGGGCTTGCGCCGCAACAGGCTCTGCACCTCGGCGCGGCTCAGCGGCGGCGCGGCAGGAGCCTCTTGCTCGTCTTTCCAGGGGTCGATGGATTGCACAGTGTGGTTCAAAGCCGGGGCACTCGAAATTCAAGGGGAAGCCGATGGCGCGCAGGCCGCAGGCGCAGCTTGGCGGGGCAGGCAACGTGTCGGCGTCACTGTTGCGACGCGTAACAATTCACCTGCAAGTCAAACGGCGAAAGTATAGGGGAAAGTCGATACAGCACCAGCTTTTTTGTAGGGAGTGCGCCTAAGATTGTGTCGAGTCAACGTTGCGTCATCGCGACTGTCATCCAAACGCCGCTATGACGGGCCGCCCTTTCACCCGCCTCCGCCCCCATGAATGCCCTGCTCGTTTTCCTGCATCTCGTCGCCGCCATCGTCTGGATGGGCGGGATGGCCTTCATCCTGCTGGCCATGCGTCCGGCGGCGCTCGCCGTGCTCCAGGGACCGCCGCGGCCACAACTCATTCTGGCCGCGCTGCAGCGGTTTTTTCCGCTGGTGTGGCTGAGTATCGCTGTGATCCTGCTCACCGGGCTGGGCCTTCTGCTTGCCGTGGGCTTCGCCCGCGCGCCCATCGGCTGGCATGCGATGTTCGGCATCGGCCTGCTGATGATGGCGATTTTTGCCCACATCTATTTCGCCCCGTTCCGGCGGGCGCGGCGGGCTGCCGACGCACAGGACTGGCCGGCCGTTGGCCGCGCCATCGCGCAGATGCACCCACTGGTGGTGCTGAACTTCGTTCTGGGCTGGATGGCCATCGCCGCGGTGGTGTTCTGGCACTGAAACCCGCGGCGCGCGGCGCGACGCTCAGGCCTGCCCGGCGCTGGCCTCCTGCGGGGGTCCGAGCAACTGCTGCAGTTGCTCCCAGACCGCCTCGGGCTGGATTTGCCACAGGCAATGCAGATGGCCGAGCGGACAGGTGCGCGCAAAGCACGGACTGCACTCGAGCTGCAACCAGAGCACGGCGCTGTGGTGCGCAGCAGGCGGGGTGTGACGCGGATCGGTCGAGCCATAAACCCCCACCGTCGGACGACCGAGCGCCGCGGCGATGTGCATCAGACCCGAGTCGTTGCTGACGGCACCGCTGCAATCGGCCAGCAGCGCCACGGCCTCATCCAATTGCGTGACGCCGCACAGATTGCGCACACCGGGTGTCTGTGCCGCAATCGCCTGGCCGGTGGCGGCATCGCGCGGCGTGCCCAGCACGGCCACCGCATAGCCGGCGCGCTGCGCCCTTGCAGCCAAGGCGGCAAAGTGCGCACTGGGCCACTGTTTGGCCGGGCCGTATTCGGCGCCAGGACACAGCGCCACCCAGCGCTCGGGTAGTCCGAAGCGCGCACCCACGGCCCGCGCCTGCTCGCGGGCGACGGCCAGCGTGGGTTCCGGCCGCCCGCTCGCTACGGCCTCGCCCGGCTGTTGCGCCAGCGCGGCGTAATGATCGCGGATGTCGGCGCGCCGCGGCGGCGCCTTGGGAAGGCGACAGGACACGGGTGACAAGGCCATGGGTTCGGCCTGCCCCACGCCGTGCCCGGAGGGGCGGATGCGCTGCGTCAGCAGCAAGCCGCCGGCTTCACCGACGTAACCGACGCGCTGCGGAATGCGGGCCAGCCAGGGGACCAGCCGCGCCTTGAGGTTGTTGCCGAGAATGTAGGCTCGGGCAAAGCCCTGGCCGCGCAGTTGCGCCGCGATCTGCGAACGCAAACGCCAGTCGAGCTTGCCATGGGCGAAGGGCGCTTCGATCACCTCCGCCACGCCGGGCATGGCCCGCAACACGGCGGCAACCGATGGCAGCCCGAGGGCGGTGACCTGCTCGCCACGCGCGGCCAGCAAGGCCACCAGGGGCTGGGCCATGACCGCATCGCCGATCCACTGCGGTGCGATCAGCAGCACGCGGGGCATGGACGCCGGGCTCAGTGGCCGTGCACCACTTCGCCCGCAGCCAGACGGTAACGCGTGCCGCAATACGGGCAGGCCGCCTCGCCGTGGGTGACGTCGATGAACACCCGGGGGTGGCTGCTCCAGATCGGCATGTTCGGATTGGGGCAGTACGCGGGAAGGTCCTTGGCCTTGAGTTCGACCACGGGCATGTCGGGCTTGGGGATGGCGCTCATGTGCAAACCTCAGTCAAGTGGTGGGGGCGTCGTGCTCAGACCATGGACAGCCAGTCGGCGTACTTCGGGTTGCGGCCACCGACGATGTCGAAAAAGGCATTCTGGATCCGCTCGGTGATGGGGCCACGATGGCCGGGGCCGAGGGTGATGCCGTCGAGTTCACGGATCGGCGTGACTTCGGCAGCGGTGCCGGTGAAGAACGCCTCGTCGGCGATGTAGACCTCGTCGCGGGTGATGCGCTTTTCCTTGATGGTCAGGCCGAGGTCGTCGCAGATGGTGAACACGGTCTTGCGGGTGATGCCGTTGAGCGCGCCCGACGACAGGTCGGGGGTGTAGAGCACGCCGTCGCGCACGACGAAAATGTTTTCGCCTGCGCCTTCGCTGACAAAGCCTTGCGGATCGAGCAGCAGCGCTTCGTCGTAGCCGTCTCCAGTGACTTCGAGGTTGGCGAGGATGGAGTTGGTGTAGTTGCTCACCGCCTTGGCGTTGACCATGGTGATGTTCACATGGTGGCGGGTGTAGCTGCTGGTCTTGACGCGGATGCCTTTTTTCAGCCCTTCCTCACCCAGGTAGGCGCCCCAAGGCCAGGCGGCGATCATCAGGTGAATGGTGTTGCCGCGCGGCGAGACGCCCAGCTTCTTGTCGCCGATCCAGGTCAGCGGCCGGATGTAGCAGGAGTCGAAGCCGTTGGCCTTGACCACCTCGATCTGCGCCTGCATGGCCTGCTCGACGGTGAAGGGAATCTCCATGCGCAAGATCTTGGCGCTGTTGAACAGGCGCTCGGTGTGCTCGCGCAGGCGGAAGATCGCCGTGCCCTTGTCGGTCTTGTAGGCACGCACGCCCTCAAACGCGCCGCAGCCGTAATGCAGGGTGTGGGTCAGCACATGCACCTTGGCGTCGCGCCATTCGATGAGCTGACCGTCCATCCAGATTTTGCCGTCGCGATCCGACATGGAGGTGGGCATGACCATGATGTGTTGTCTCCGGGAGGAAAACCGCTGATTCTAGGAGCCCGCGCAGCTTCCTGTCGCGGGGCCGCGCGCAACGTCGTGCAGATGTCACTGGCGTGACATTCCTGTAGGCTAAGGTGACAAGATCAACTTTGGAGACTCCCCATGCAACGACGCGAATTTCTGCAGCACACGGCGATGGCCGTGACCGGTCTGGGCCTGGCCAACCTGGCGCACGCCCAGACACCGGACATCGAGGCGCTTTACGCCGAGGCGAAAAAAGAGGGCAAGGTGGTGATGTACACCTCGGTGCCGACCTTTCTCCTCTCGCGCTGGAAGACCTTGTTTCAGGCCAAGTACCCGGGCATCGAGGTCGAATTCTTCCGCAGCGGCACGGGCAAGGTGCTGGCCCGTGTCGAGACCGAAACCCGCGCGGGCAGCCTGGGAGGCGACCTCGCCTGGCTGGCCGATCCGACCACCTTCAACGGCATGATCGCGCAAAACCTCCTGCTGTCCTACGAGCCGCCAGAGTGGAAGCACATCACCTTGGCGAAAAACCCGCAGGGCTACTTCGTTGCCGGTCGCGTGCTGGTGGGCTGCCTGCTGACCAACCCCAAGGTCGGCGGCGCTGCGGTCAAGAGCTATGCCGATCTGGCCAATCCGGCGATGAAGGGCAAAATCTGCATCGCCTCGCCGCTGATCTCCGGTTCGACCAACATCATCGACGGAGCCTTGTGGAAAGACCCGCGCTTCGGCTGGAAGTTTTTCGAGAAGCTGAAGAAGAACGAGGTCCTGGTTCTCAACGACGTGCCCGACGTGGCACGCGCCGTGGCCAGCGGCGAGCGCGCAGCCGGCATCTCGCTGAGTCTCTACAAGTATCAGCCCGAGTTCGCCAACTCGCCCATGCAGGTGGTGCTGCCGACCGAAGGCGCCGTCCCCATCGCCTCGCCGCTGGGCATTTTCGCCAAGGCGCCGCACCCCAACGCTGCCAAGCTGTTCTATCGTTTCCTGCTGTCGCCGGTGGCGCAAACGGTGCTGTCGGAGGCGGGTATCTACCCGGCGCGCACCGACGTGCCCGCCCCCAACGGCCTGCCGGACTTTGCCCAACTGAAAAAGCTCCTGCCTGACTTCGCCTGGATCGAGTCGCATCAACGCGAGAACCAAGCGCAATGGCGCGAACTGTTCGGCGGCTGAGCCGTCTCGCGGGCCCGGCAACGCACGATACCCAACTGGCGCCGCGCGCGCGCCTTGCGCGAACAGCGCGGCGCGCGCCGATCGCGGTGGCCGCCGCGCTGGCGGTGCTGGCCGTTCTCGGCCTGCTCGTGTTCAGCGCCCTGGGGGGCTGGGAATTGCTGCGCACCGCGTTCCAGTCCGCCACCGGAGCCTGGTCGCTCCACCCGCTGCAGCGGGCGCTGACCCAGCGCTACATGATCCTGGGGCCGCTGCTCAACTCGCTGCTGCTGGCCGTCCCCGTTGCCTTGGCTGCCACGCTGCTGGGCGGACTGCTGGCGTGGCTGGCGACGCGCACCGACCTTCCCGGCGGGGGCTGGCTGCTGCCCTTGGTGGCCCTGCCGCATGTCATTCCGGGCTTCCAGCTCGCCAGTGCCTGGGTGGAAATTTTTTCCCACGGCGGCCTGTGGCAGGCGGCGCTGGGCGTGCAGGCGCCGCTGTCGGCCTATGGCTACGCGGCCATCGTCGTGGTCATGACGCTGCACCTGATGCTGTTTCCTTATCTGCTCGTGGCCTCCAACCTGCAAGCCGCCGACCCGGCGCTGGAAGAAGCCGGGCGCATCGCCGGGCTGGCGCCGATGAAGGTGTTTGTGCGCATCACCATGCCGCTGGCGCGCCCGGCGCTGCTGGGCAGCCTGCTGCTGGTGTTCGCCTATGTGATGGAGGAGTTCGGCATCCCCAGCCTGCTGGGCACGCCCAGCGGCTTCGACACCCTGACCACGCGCATCTACGGTCTGGCGACCACGCCGCCGCTGGATTTGTCGGGGGCCTCGGTGCTCGCGCTGGGCCTCGGGCTGATCGCGCTGGGGGTGTTGTGGATGCAGTTGCGGCTGCTCGCCGGATCGCGTCTGGAAACGCTGGCGGGCAAGGGCAGCCGCCAGAGCCGGGTGCGTCTCGGGAACTGGCGCTGGCCGTTGGCCGCTCTGGTCTGGGCGGCGCTTCTGGCCGTGGCGCTGGCGCCGTTCGCCGCGCTGATTCTGGTCAGCTTGCTCGACAGTTGGGGGCAGGGCTACGGCCCGAGCCACTGGACCGGGCTGCGCTACGCCGAATTGCTGCGCAGTGAGGAACTGCGCCGCGCCGTGCGCAACACGCTGAGCTTGGCACTGGGCAGCGCCGTGGTCGGCACGGCGATCGCCGTGGCCATCGCCTACGCTGCGCAGCGGTTTCGCCAGCACCTCGCCGGGCGGCTGGCGTTACTGGCCGATCGGGTGAGTTTTGTCGCCTTCGCCGTACCCGGTCTGGTCATCGGCCTGGCGCTAATTCTGGCGTTCAGCGGCGGCTGGCTGCCGCTGTATGGC
>JAKAFC010000141.1 GCA_021818065.1 Pseudomonadota bacterium | reverse complement strand
GATCGAGGTTGAGTCCGTTGCGGTTGGGCAGGTCGGTGAGCGGGTCCACCCGCGCCTCGGTCGTGGCCTGCACGCGCAGCACCAGCAATTCGTGAAACAGCTTCTGCACATAGGTCGCCACATACAGCAGATAGGCGATGTAGGCCAGGGCGAGGAAGCCGATGATCTGCAGCGACTTGAGCTCGGAGGCGATCAGTCGTACCGCCATGGGCAGACCGAAGGGCAGGATGAACAGCGCCGCCGCCACGGCATCGACCGCCAGCCCGGCAATGCCGGCGCCGGCAATCGCCGTCATGATCAGGGCCACCAGCAGTTGGGTCGATTCGGTGGCGGGATACAGCCAGAGCGGCACCACCGCCCACGACGCTCCGGCGGCCAGGACGCCGAGGCGTAGACCCAGCAGCCAGCGCCGCGGCGCGGCTTCCAGAATGCCGGGGGTGCGGGCCTTGCCCACCAGCACCACCCGCAGGACGTGCACGAGCACCACCGCCACCACCCACGACCAGACGGCAGCCGCGTTGTGCGGCGTCTGCAGCACCAGCGCCATGCCGATAGCGGCCACCACCGCGCCGTACAGCGCCGCCAGGGTGCGCTCGATCAACAGCCGGGCCTGGTCGATGGCCATGGCGGCGGCGCCCACCCCGGGCGGCAGCTTGGGCGTGGAGACGGCTGGAGACGGGTCGAGGGCGGGCATGGCGGGTACCGAAGCGGCTGGACGGGGGCAGGTCAGGACTGAGCGGAGCGGACGACACGTCGGAGAATGGAGATAGGTCCATTGTGGTGTGTCACTGTTGCGGCGCAAAGCCCGCCCGGGCCATGCAAACCCGGCAAGCGTGAACGATTTGGGATTTTTGGCGTGGTGCGCATGTCGCATCCACCGTGCGGCGGTTCAGACAGCGCTGTACGCCAGGCCCGACGCCACGCCGCCGAACAAATCGCCCACCACCAGCGGCACCCCGGCGAACTCGGCCTGCAGCGCACGCTGGAACGGGCGCAACGCCGACGAGCCGCCGGTGAGATAAATGGCGTCGAGCGCGCTGGCTGGCAAGCCGGCACGCTGCACGCACTCGCGCGCGCAGGCCACCGTGCGCTGCAGCAGGTCGGCCAGATCGTCGCGCAGCGCCTCCGGCGTGAGCAGGGCCTGCAGACCGGGCTCGACGAAGGCCAGATCGACCTCGGCCGGGGCGTCGTGCTGCGAGCTGGCGATCTTCGCCCGTTCCACCGCGTGCGCCAGGCGGTGGCCGTCGCGGTGGCGCAGCACCGTCATCAGGCGCGCGTGCAGCTGTGCGTCGGCATAGTCGGCGCGCAGCGCCTGCGCCTGGCTCAGCGCCCGCGGCAGGTACAGCCACTGGATCAGATGCCAGGTGGAGAGATCGAAAAACACCCGGCTGGGCACCTCGCGCCCCTGCGGGCCGAGATGGCGGTAGCCCAGCAGCGGCATCACCCGCTGCAGACTCAAGCGCTGGTCGAAATCGGTGCCGCCGATGTGCACCCCGGTGGTGGCCAGCACGTCGTCGTTGCGGTCGGGCCGCGCCTGCCGCGCCGGGCCCAGACGCACCACGGTGAAGTCGGAGGTGCCGCCACCCAGGTCGACCACCAGCACCACGCTTTCGCGCGTCAGCCGTCGCTCGTAGTCCAGCGCCGCGGCAATCGGTTCGAGCTGAAAGCGCACCTGCTCGAAGCCCACGGCCAGCGCAGCCTCGAGCAGCGCCTGCTGCGCCTGGGCGTCGCGCGCAGCGTCGTCGTCGACGAAGTGCACCGGCCGCCCCATGACCACCCGCGTGGGCGCATGGCCGAGCGCCCGGGTTGCGCGCTCGCGCAGTTCGGCCAGGAACAGGGTGACGATCTCTGCGAAGCTGATCGCCCGGTGGTTGACCTCGGTCTTCTCCTGCAGCAGCGGGCTGCCCAGCAGGCTTTTGAGCGAGCGCATCAACCGCCCTTCCACGCCGCCGAGATACTGCGCCACGGCATCGCGCCCGAAGTGCGTGCGCTGGTCTTCGGCATTGAAGAACACCGCAGTGGGCATGGCCTGCGCCTTGCCTTCGAGGGCGATGAGGCGTGCGAGTTGCTGAGGCGCGGCCCAGGAGACCGCCGAGTTGGACGTGCCGAAGTCGATGCCGAGCGTGCCGGGAGGCGTGGAAGTCATGGATCTGCAGGAATGGGTTGGGTCCGCGCCGGTTGCGACGCGGGCGGAAAACGCCAGGCGCGCGGCATGCGAAGGCAGCGGGGGAGTGTGGTGCGGGCCGTGGCGCGTCGGGCGTGCCAGTCGGCGGCTGAAGAGTGTATTCACCCCGCGCACCTGGCGCAGACGACGGCGTGCCCGCACCGCCGTGCATGCCGCCTTTGCCCTGCTGCCTGCGCGGGTATGCGCCGCGTCGGGTGCGCGGCCTGCAGTCTGGGTCGGGATAATCGGTCAATCACAACCGGAGCCGCCGCCATGCTGCAACGTACTGCCACGCTGCGCACCGTCGCCCTCGACGCTGCCGACCCCGAAGCCCTGCGCGATGCCGTGCGCCGTGCGTTTGTCACCACCTTCGACCGTTACACCGCGCTGTTCGATCTGCTGCGCGGCGACGAGGCCTTTGTGCGCAAACCCATTGCGCTGCGCCATCCGTTGATCTTCTACTTCGGCCATACCGCCACCTTCTTCATCAACAAGCTGGTGCTGGCCGGTCTGCTGGCGCAGCGCATCGACCCGCGGCTGGAGTCCATGTTTGCCGTCGGCGTGGACGAGATGAGCTGGGACGACCTCAACGACACGCACTACGACTGGCCCAGCGTGGCCACGGTGCGGGCCTATCGCGCCCAGGTGCGCACGGCGGTGGTCGAGCTCATCGACCGTCTGCCCGCGCCCACGGCCATCGGCTGGGACAGCCCGTGGTGGGTGGTGCTCATGGGCATCGAGCACGAGCGCATTCACCTCGAAACGTCCTCGGTGCTCATCCGCCAGCACGCGCTGCAGTATGTGCAGCCGCACCCCGACTGGGCGCCCTGCCGCGACACCGGCCCGGCGCCCGACAACACCCTGGTCGACATCCCCGCGCGCAGCCTGCGCCTGGGCCGCGACCGCGCCCACCCTGGCGTCTATGGATGGGACAACGAGTTCGGCAACCACACGACACAGGTTGCCGCGTTCCAGGCGGGCCGCTATCTGGTGAGCAACCATGAATTCCTCGCCTTCGTCGAGGCCGAGGGCTACGGCGACGACACCCTGTGGCGCGACGAGGGCGCGGCGTGGAAGCGTTACGCCCGCGCCACGCACCCGACCTTCTGGGTGCGCGACGGCAGCGGCTGGAAGCTGCGGCTGCTGGCCGAGGAAGTGCCCATGCCCTGGGATTGGCCGGTGGAAGTGAATTGCCACGAAGCCCATGCCTTCTGCGCCTGGAAGGCGCGCGAAACCGGCCTGCCCTACCGCCTGCCCACCGAAGACGAATGGCAGGCACTGCGCCTGTTCGCCGGCGTGGGCGACGGCCCGCAGCCCGTGCCGGCACCGGCGCAGATCGAGCTCGATCACGAGGCCTCGAGCTGTCCGGTCAGCCGCTTTGCCCACGGCCCGCTGTTCGATGTGATCGGCAACGTGTGGCAATGGCTGGAGACGCCCACCTACCCCTTCCCCGGTTTCGACGTCCACCCCATTTACGACGACTTCACCACCCCCACCTTCGACGGCCGCCACAACCTGATCAAAGGCGGCTCGTGGATTTCCTGCGGCAACGAGGCGCTGCCCGGCGCGCGTTACGCCTTCCGCCGGCACTTTTTCCAGCATGCCGGGTTCCGCTATGTGGTCGGCGACCCGCCCGCCACCCTTCCCGCCACCGCGATGTACGAAACCGACAAGCTGGTGTCCGAATACTGCGAGTTCCACTGGGGCGCCAGCTACTTCGAGGTGCCCAACTTCCCCAAGGCGCTGGCCGACATCGCCGTCGCCGCGCGGCAGGGCCTACCGATGCGCGCCGCGCTCGACCTGGGCTGCGCCACCGGCCGCGCCACGTTCGAGCTGGCGCGGCACTTCGACCACGTCACCGGCATCGACTTTTCCGCCCGCTTCATTGCCGTCGGCCACCAACTGGCCGAGCAGGGCAGCGTGCGCTACACCCTGACCGACGAGGGCGAGTTGGTGTCGTACCACGAACATGGGCTGGCCGAATACGGCTTGCAGGACGTTGCCGCCAAGGTCAGCTTTTTCCAGGGAGACGCCTGCAACCTCAAGCCGATGTGGACCGGCTACGACCTGATCCTGGCCGCCAACCTCATCGACCGCCTCTACGACCCCGCGCGCTTTCTGCGCGAGGTGCACCAGCGCTTGAACGCCGGTGGGCTGCTGCTCATCGCCTCGCCCTACACCTGGCTGGAAGAGCACACCCTGCGGGCCGACTGGATTGGCGGCTTCAAAAAAGATGGCGAAAACTTCACCACCCTCGACGGCCTGCACGCCCTGCTGGACGCCCACTTCCAGCGCATCGCACCGCCTCGCGACGTCCCTTTCGTCATCCGCGAAACCCGTCGCAAGTTCCAGCACACGGTGTCGGAAGTGACGCTGTGGCAGAAGCGTTGAGGGTGTGCTATGAAGCTAGACCTGAGCCCGGTTGTGCCGGTTGTGCTGACCCCAGTTGCACACGGTTTATCTCGGACCCAAGGTGGCCAACTGCAAGTTGCCCAATTGCGTTTCCATTGCTGAGACGCCTCACGTGGAGGTAACCGGCGCTGCGTGGCTTTATCGCGCAGCGTCCGTGTTGACCGAAGGGTTAGCCATCGTTTCGGCGACCTGTTTGCTTTCCCGGGCTAACTTCGTGAGAAACGATAAATCGAGGTTTGCCGAGTGTTGCTCAAATATGTAGCGCCACTCGACAAACACACCGGAGATAGCTGAAAGCTTTTGCTGGAATGTCTCCTGATCGAGTTGAAGACGGTCAAGCAAATTGGTTTGTGACTGTGCGGAGAGGTGCTTAAACAGAACCGACAGGTCATGCTCTCGGGCATTTCCATTTTCTAAGGTTATGATGGCTTTGAAGTACAACTCGACTGCAAAAGCGGTAGAAACAACCGCAGGAACCAACAGCATTTGAAACTGCCCCGGACCCAACGGCCTTTTCTCAAGTGCCCTGTCCGCGGCCAACGAGAAACTGGTTGCGGTGTTGATGATCTTCTGAGGATCGTATGGCATGAGATTTCCTTGCGATGGCTAACGTAATGTATCTCGCAAAGTCTGAAAATAAACTGGTCTGTGCGGGATATCTGGCCGTGGCTTGCTATGCCTTGGGGCTTGCAGACTGGGTTTCAGGTCGATAGGCAGTGCAGAAACACAGGTATAAATGATCCATGAAACCCGGCATACCTTCTCTGCGCTCGGCTCGCCTACCTGATCAGGTTCGCGAGCGGAAAAGTGAAAGTTGGGGTCAGGTCTAGCTTTGTAGCATCAAGAAAATGTAGGTGCCGCGACAAGCTTTCCTCATCAAAGGTCACCGAAAGCATACCCTCCACATAGCTCATCTTGGTCACCACAGAGCTTCTTGGGTGGCGTTTCGGGGCTTTTGATTCACCCCTGACTGCTGCGCCTGAATCGCGCAGGCCTAGACCGCAATCAACTCCCGCACTCCGTCGGCGTCCATGTCCGCACCCTGGCCAGCCTTGACCACTTCGCCGCGGGCCATCACCGCGTAGGTGTCGGCCAGGGATTTGGCGAAGTCGTAGTACTGCTCCACCAGCAGAATCGCCATGTCGCCGCGGGCGGCGAGCATGCGGATGACGCGCTCGATGTCTTTGATGATGGAGGGCTGGATGCCCTCGGTGGGTTCGTCGAGGATGAGCAGCTTGGGGCCCGCGGCCAAGGCGCGGGCGATGGCGAGTTGCTGTTGCTGGCCGCCGGAGAGGTCGCCGCCGCGGCGGTGCAGCATCTGTTTGAGCACCGGAAACAGGGCGAACAGTTCGTCGGGCACGGTGCTGGCGCCGGAGCGGTAGGCCAGGCCCATGCGCAGGTTCTCGCCCACGGTGAGGCGGGGGAAGATCTCGCGGCCTTGCGGCACATAGCCGATGCCCAGGCGCGCCCGGGCGTCGGGGCGCAGGGCATCGATGCGTTTGCCGTCGAGGCTGATGCTGCCGCTGCGGATATGGATCAGACCCATGAGCGACTTGAGCAGCGTGGTCTTGCCCACGCCGTTGCGCCCGAGCAGGGTGAGCACCTTGCCCTTTTCCAGCGAGAGGCTGACGTTGCGCAGGATGTGGCTGCCGCCGTAATACTGGTTGACCGTGTCGATCTGGAGCATGGCGATGGGGGATGCGGGAAGGGGAATGGCGGATGGGACGGGGCCGACGCGGTCGGGCACTCAGCGCCCGAGATAGACCTCGACCACGCGCTCGTCGGCCTGCACCTGGTCGAGGCTGCCTTCGGCCAGCACGCTGCCTTCGTGCAGCACCGTGACCTTGTCGGCGATCTTGCGCACGAAGTCCATGTCGTGCTCCACCACCATCAGTGTGTGCTTGCCCGCCAGCGAGACGAACAGCTCGGCGGTGCGGTCGGTCTCAAAGTCGGTCATGCCGGCCACGGGTTCGTCGAGCAGCAGCAGTTGCGGCTCCAGCATCAGCAGCATGCCGATCTCCAGCCATTGCTTCTGGCCGTGCGACAGATCGCCAGCGCGGCGCCCGGCCTGGTCGTGCAGGCGGATCTGTTCCAGCACCGCCTCCACCCGTTGGCGTTGCGCCGCGCTCAGGCGGAAGAACAGGGTGGCACGCGCGCGTTTGTCCGCCTTGAGCGCCAGCTCCAGGTTGTCCTGCACGCTCAGGTCTTCGAACACCGTGGGCTTCTGGAACTTGCGGCCCACGCCTGCGGCCACCACCTCG
>JAKAFC010000140.1 GCA_021818065.1 Pseudomonadota bacterium | reverse complement strand
CTGGGCATCTACCCCGCGGTCGACCCGCTGGACTCCACCAGCCGCCAGATCGACCCCAACGTCATCGGCGAGGAGCACTACTCCACCACCCGCGCGGTGCAGGGCATTCTGCAGCGCTACAAGGAGCTGCGCGACATCATCGCCATTCTGGGCATGGACGAACTGTCGCCGGAAGACAAGCTGGCCGTGGCGCGCGCCCGCAAGATCCAGCGCTTCCTGTCGCAGCCCTTCCACGTTGCCGAAGTGTTCACCGGCTCGCCCGGCAAGTACGTGCCGTTGAAGGAAACCATCCGTGGCTTCAAGATGATCGTCAACGGCGAGTGCGACGCCCTGCCCGAGCAGGCGTTCTACATGGTCGGCACCATTGACGAAGCCTTCGAAAAGGCGAAGAAACTCAACTGAGCGCGAGCTTGAAGCGTTCCCCTCCGGCGGTCCAACCCAGCTTGGGCTGCCGGAGCCTGAAACCGCATCACGTTCCGGATTGAAGCCATGAACACCATCCATGTCGACGTCGTCAGCGCCGAGGAGTCCATCTTCTCGGGCGAGGCGCGTTTTGTCGCCCTTCCAGGCGAGTCGGGTGAACTGGGCATTCTGCCCGGGCACACCCCGTTGATCACCCGCATCAAGCCCGGCTCGGTCCGCATCGAGCTGGCCGAGCCCAATGCTGGCGGTGGCAAGGAAGAATTCGTCTTTGTCGCCGGCGGCATTCTCGAAGTGCAGCCCAAACGGGTGACCGTGTTGGCCGACACCGCCATCCGTGGCAAGGATCTCGACGAAGCCAAAGCCAACGAGGCCCTGAAGGCGGCGCAGGACGCGCGGGCGCACGCCAAGGAGGCGCAGGATGTGGCCGTGGTCGAGGGGGAACTCGCCATGCTCGCGGCCCAGCTCGCCGCCATCCGGCGACTGCGGGGCCGGTCGCACTGACCATGTGCGCCGCCATGTGGCGTTGCCAAGACAGCCCGCGTCAGCGGGCTTTTTTGTCGGCGCTGCCGCGCCGCTAGCATGCCGCATCATCAGGCTGGGGTGTGAGGTCGGTCCATGAAGGCAAGACACGGCGCGTGGGGGACGGGTTGCAGCGGCGGGCGGGCGCGGCCGCGACCGCATGGGCTGTCCCTGGCCATGGTGCTCGCCGTCGGTGCCTTGCTGAGCGGCTGTGCCAGCGCCCCGCCGCGCAACTCTGTTCTGGGCACGGCTCCGGTCAATGCGCAGGAAGGCTGCAGCGCGCCGCCGCCCAACCTGCGCGCCGCTTATAACCGCACCTACACCGTCAAAGGCCAAACCTACACGCCGCTGCGCAGCGCCGACGGCTACGACGAAGTCGGCATGGCGTCGTGGTACGGCTGGGAGTCGGGCGCCACGACCTCGATGGGCACGCGCTTCAATCCGCGCGACTTTTCGGCCGCCAGCCGGGTGCTGCCCTTGCCAACTTGTGTGCAGGTCACCAATCTGGACAACGGGCGCAGCGCCCTGGTCCTGGTCAACGATCGCGGTCCGTTCGTCAGCGGGCGCATTCTCGACTTGTCGATGGGCGCTGCCGCTGCCTTGGGCGTGACCCGCACCGGGACGGCCCAGGTGCGCGTCGTCGGCCTGCCCGAGGGGGCCACGGCCCCGCTGCAACTGGCCCAGGCCAGCGTGCAGGCGCCCGCGGTGCAGAGTCCTGCTGCGGGGACGCCGTCTTCCCCCAATTTCGCGCCGCAGCAGTTTGCACCGTCTCCGATCGCCACCCCCGAGCCAGCGATCGTCCCGGTACCCAGGGTGACTCCCGTTGCGGCGGCCGACCCGGCGCCCATCACCGTGCAGACCCTCCCGCCCTTGACCTCACCATCAGCGCCTGCCGCTGGTTCAGTGCCAGCCGCAGCACCCGGTGCAGCCCAAACGCTGCCAACTCAGGCACCCATACCGCAGCCGGCGCTGACCTTGCCGAGCGCTGCGGCGGATCCGCTGCAGTCCGTGGCAAGTGCTGCGCCGCCAGCGGCGATGGCCAGCATGCCGCTGCCCGCGCAGCCGCAGAACTTTGTGCAGACCGGGGCGTTCACCGCGCAAGCCAATGCCGAGGCCGAACGCGCCCGGCTGCAGGCGGCAGGGATTGCCGATGTGCTGGTGGTGCCGGGTTTCATCCGTGGGCAGACGTTTTACAGGGTGCAGATCGGCCCGATTTCCGGTACCTCGCCCAGCGCCGTGCTGCAGCGGCAACTCCAGGGACTGGGGCTGACGGCGTACACCGTGGTTCAGCAATAGCACCGCCCGCGCAGGAACGGCGGCGAAAAAAACGCACCCGAAGGTGCGTGGGGACCAGAGCCTGCCCAACCAGCGCGGCTTGGCTGGCAGGGCAGGACGCCGGGCGCTTACTTCTTGCGCAGGCACTCGCTCATGAACTTCTTGCGCTCCTCACCCTTCAAGCCCTTGGCCTTGGCGTCCTTGCTGCAGAAGGACATTTTTTCTTGTTGCGGGGTCAGTTTCTTCTCGCCCGCGGCGGCCTTCTTCTCGGTCTTCTGTTCGACCTTGGCCGGTTCCTTGGCGGCGGGCTTGGCGGCTTCCGCAGCGGGCTTGGCGGCCAGGCAGTCCTTCATGAAGGCCTTGCGGGCGTCGCCGGTCTTGCCAGCGGCTTCCTTGTTGCACTGCGCCATGCGGCTTTGTTGCGCCGTCTGGGCCTGGGACAAAGCAGGCAGGGCCAGAACGCCCAGGGCGACTGCGAGGGTTGCGATCAGTTTTTTCATCATTTCTCCAAGTTGTGTCGTGTCTGAAAAAGCGCTGCAGGAAACGGCGCTGTTCGCCTGGGGGCGCAACGTCGCAAACCGGCAAACCATTACACCATAGGGTTGTGCCAGCGCGAAGGCGGGGCTGCGCCCCATAAAATGCGCCCTTTGCGTCCACACAACATCTCCATAATGATCGAATTCACCGCGCGGTTGACCGCCGCGCTGCAGCAGGCAGCGGTCACGCTGCAGCCCGGATTCACCGGCCATGTCGAACTCAGCCGGCCCCGCAGCACGGAGCATGGCGACTTGGCAAACAACCTGGCCATGCAACTGGCCAAGCCGCTGCGGCGCAGTCCGCGCGAGGTGGCGCAGCAGATCGTCGATCTGCTGGCTGCACAGCCTGAGGTGGCAGCTGGCGTGGCGTGCATGGACATTGCCGGGCCTGGTTTCATCAATGTGCATCTGCAACCCTGGGTGTTGCAGCAGGTGATCGCCGAAGTCGAGCAGGGGGCGCAGTCTTTCGGCCACGCGCGTACCGGCGCCGGACAGCCGATCGTGGTGGAGTTCGTCTCCGCCAATCCGACAGGGCCGCTGCACGTCGGCCACGGCAGGCAGGGCGCCCTGGGTGATGCCATCGCCGCGTTGCTCGGCACGCAGGGCTGGGCGGTGCAGCGCGAGTTCTATTACAACGACGCCGGGGTCCAGATCCAGACCCTGGCGCTGTCGGTGCAGGCGCGGGCGCGGGGCTTGAAGCCCGGCGATGCCCAGTGGCCCGAGTCGGCCTACAACGGCGACTACATCGCTGACATCGCCCACGACTTCCTGGCGCGCAAATCGGTGCCAGACGATCAGGGCCATCCCGTGACCGCGAGCGGCGTGGTCGACGACCTGGACAACGTGCGCCGTTTCGCCGTGGCCTATCTGCGCCGCGAGCAGGATCTCGATCTCAAGACCTTTGGCATCCGCTTCGATTGCTACTACCTCGAATCCAGCCTGTACGCCAATGGCCGGGTGCAGGACGCGGTGCGGCGTCTGCAGGCCAGCGGCCACACCTTCGAGCAGGACGGCGCGCTGTGGCTGCGCACCACGGCCTTTGGCGACGACAAGGACCGGGTGATGCGCAAGAGCGACGGCAGTTACACCTATTTCGTGCCCGACGTCGCCTACCACCTGGCCAAGTGGCAGCGCGGATTTCATCGGGCAGTGAACATCCAGGGCTCGGACCATCACGGCACCATCGCCCGTGTCCGCGCCGGGCTGCAGGCGCTGGACGTGGGCATCCCCACGGGCTATCCCGACTATGTGCTGCACAAGATGGTGACGGTGATGCGCGGCGGCCAGGAGGTGAAGATTTCCAAACGCGCCGGCAGCTACGTGACCGTGCGCGACCTGATCGAGTGGTCGGGCGGGCTGCGCGACGACATGGGCGCCGAGGCCCGGGCGCAGGCCTTGCAGCGCGGCCGCGATGCCGTGCGCTTTTTCCTCGTCTCGCGCAAGGCCGATACCGAGTTCGTGTTCGACGTCGACCTGGCGCTGGCGCAGAGCGACGAGAACCCCGTCTACTACGTCCAGTACGCACACGCCCGGGTCAACTCGGTGTTCGAGCAATGGGCCACACGTGCGCCGCAGGACGCCGCGCAGCCCGGCCTGCTCGATCAGGCCGATCTGGCCCTGCTGGGCGCGGCGCGCGAGCGCGCGCTGCTGCTGACCCTGGCGCGCTATCCGCAGGTGCTGGCCGCCGCCGCGCAGGAATTCGCGCCGCACCATGTGGCGTTCTACCTGCGCGACCTGGCCGCCGACTTCCATGCCTTCTACAACGCCGAGCGCGTGCTTGTCGATGCGCTACCGCTGCGCCATGCCCGTCTGCGACTGCTGCGCGCCGTGCGGCAGGTGATGCACAATGCACTGGCCGTGCTCGGCGTGAGTGCGCCGCTGCGCATGTGAGGCGCACGACGCGCGCGCCGCTTCATCGACAACGCCTCTCCCCAACCATGTCCACACGCACCCATCTTCGCCACCAGACCGGCGGCACCGTGATCGGCCTGATCGTCGGTCTGGTCATCGGCCTGGCCATCGCCCTGGGCGTCGCCCTCTACATCACCAAGGCGCCGCTGCCCTTCATGAATCGCTTTCAGGAGCGTCCGTCGAGTGCGGCATCGGGTGCGGCGAACTGGAACCCGAACCAGGGGCTGAGCGGCGCCACCGCCGCGCCGCCCGCTGGCAGCGGCTCCATGCCGGTGACGGTGGCGAGCAAGCCGCTGTCGCCCAACGCCCTGGCCAAGCTGGCCCAGCCCGGCCCCGGCGCCTCGCAGCCCGAGGCCGTAACCGCCAACAACAGCGCGGCACCCGCTGCTGCACCGGCCAAAGCCGCAACGACCGGCCCAGTGCAGTTCGTGTTGCAGGTGGGCGCTTACAGCACGCGCGATGACGCCGAGCGCCAGCGCGCGCGGGTGGCGCTCATCGGCCAGGAAGCGCATGTGGACGAGCGCGTTGTCAACGGCCGCACCCTCTACCGCGTTCGAGTCGGACCGTTCAGCTCGGCGCAGCAGGCCGAGCAGACGCAGAAACTTCTGAGCGACAACGGGGTTCAAACCGCCCTGGTGCGCACGGGCGGCTGACCCTTCACTCTCTGATCTCTCCCTCTTAAGGACAACCCATGTTGCAACGCTGGCTATCCGTAATGTTGATGGTGTTCTCGCTCGGCTTCATGGCGGCGACCGCGCAGGCCCAGACCGCCGCCAAGCAGCCGTTCAACGAAGGCTTCGCCTACAACCGTCTGCCGGTGCCGCAGCCGGTGAGCCCGTCGGACAAAGTCGTGGTCATGGAGTTCTTCTGGTACGACTGCCCGCATTGCGCCGACTTCGACCCCATGCTCGAAGCCTGGGCCAAGAAGCTGCCAGCCGGGGTGGTGCTCGAGCGCGTGCCCGTGGCGTTCTCGCCGCAGTTCGTGCCGCAGCAGCACCTCTACTACGCCCTCAAGGCGCTGGGCAAGCTCGACGACGCCATGCAGGCCAAGATTTTCAACGCCATTCATGTGCAGCGTATTCCGCTGGGCACAGCCGAGCAGATGGCCAACTGGCTGGCGCAGCAGGGCATTGCGAAAAAGGCGTTCATGGATGCCTACAACTCGTTCAGCGTGAACGCCCAGGTCAAGCAAGCCACGCAAATGGTGACCGACTATCAGATCCAGGGCGTGCCGACCATGGCGGTACAAGGCACCTACACCACCTCGGCCGCCTTGCCCGAGGCGAACAACAACCAGAAGGTGCTCGAAGTCGTTGACTACCTGATCAAGAAAGTGCAGGCCGCCAAGAAGTGATGGCCCGCCGCCGCGCGCCAGCAACGGCGTGTCGGCGTGTGCGGCAAGCCCGCCAAACTGCCCGCGATCCAGCGGGCAGTTTGTTTTGGGCAAGCGCCGATTCCCTGCGGATTTGCCCCTAGAATGGGTCGAACAAAGCAAAACCCATGCCGATGGAACGACTGGCCCGAATTGTCCTGCTGTGCGCGCTGTGCATGCCCGGTCTGCTGCCGCCCGCCAGCGCCGCGCAGGCCGACAAGGCGCAGCCCATCCACATCGAAGCCGACGCCATGCGCTACGACGATGTGCACCAGACCAGCGTGTTCACTGGCAATGTGGTGGTGACCAAGGGCACGCTGGTGCTGCGCGCTGCCACGGTGGATGTGCGCCAGGCGCCAGACGGCTACCAATACGCCACGGCCATCGCCGCGCCGGGGCAACTGGCCACCTTCAGTCAGCAACTCGACACCGCCCCAGGGCAGCCGTCGCAAAGCATGGACGGTGCGGCGCAGCGCATCGAGTATGACGGCAAGACCGATGTGGTGACGTTTCGCGGTCAGGCCATGCTCAGCCGCCTGATCGACGGCAAGCTCGCCGACCGCAGCCAGGGCAATGTCATCGCTTACAACCAGATCACCGACGTCTTCACCGTGGAAGGCGGGGCGCAGGGCGTGTCGCCCACCAACCCAGGCGGCCGGGTGCGGGTGATGCTCACACCGCAGCCCGCGCCTGCCGCCCCAGCCTCGGCGGTGAACTCGCCCCCGGCGCTGAAGGTCGCGCCCAAGCTGGGGACGCAGCCTTGAGCCCAGTGTGGTGTCGCCGGATGTCCACGATGCAGCCCGCAGTGCGGAGGGCCGGGCGGTGAGCGCCCAGCCCTCCGCACCGCGGCCAGCCATGGGA
>JAKAFC010000139.1 GCA_021818065.1 Pseudomonadota bacterium | reverse complement strand
GGTGGTGACGCGGAAGTCCACGTAGCCGAACCAATGCGGCAGGCGGTCTTTGAGGATGACCAGGGCATTGGGCGGCAGGGTGGCGACGTACCACATGAACGACAGCGCCCCGCCCACCAGCCCGGTGAGGCCGAGCTTGGCCACGGTCTGGCCGACGTCGCGGCGCAGCGGGTCGCCCTTGGGAATGGCGGCCACGATGATGCTGCCGACCACGGCCGCGGACGTCAGCATGAGAAAGCCCCGGTCGGCCAGTTGCGCGGCGAAGTTGAGGTTGTAGAAGGCGTCGAACACCGAGCCGGTGAGGTACCAGCGATCGCTGCCCGGCCACATCATGAACGACAGGATGCCGACGATGAGCACCAGGGTGGCGATGGAACTGACGACGAAGGTCCAGGTGATCTTCAGGTGCGTTTTCGGGTCGATCTTGCCGATGGTGTAAACCAGCGCGTACACGCCGATGACCTCGACGGTGAAGAAGATCCATTCGGTGGCCCAGACCCAGACGAAGTTGTGGATCAGCGCGGAAATGCCGCGCGGGCTGGCCACGGTGACCGAATACCAGATGCCCGGGCCCGTCACCGAGCCCCAGATGTAAGAGAACACCAGCAGGAACATGCCGTACTTTTTGATGTACTGCATGATTTCCGGCTTGTTCTCGCGCACCGCCCGGCTCTCCAGCAGGGCGAACAGCACAGCCGCACCAACCGAGGTGTTGGACGCCAGCACGTGAATCGTGCCGATGATGCCCATCACCCAGGCCGTGCCGATTTGGGGCACGTACCAGGTGGGATACATGCCGATCAGCTCAGACATACAAACTCCTTCAAGCAATGTGGGGACGGTGGATCACGGTCTTGGCGCCGCTGCCCGTCGAGTGTTTATCCGTGCATCAGTATTCACTGATATAGATCAGAGAAAAAGATGACAAATCGCCGCGGGGAAAACCCTGAGCGGCCAGCGCACACCGCGCTGCGGAACGAAGCCTAGGGCCGTTCGCCCCGCGGGTTTCGCCAGGGCCGAACAGGCGCTTGATCTATGTCAAACGCGGATTCGGCGCCATGCAGACCGGCGCTGAACCCATCGGGCTGCGTCCTTGGCAGACAGGCTTACGCCCACGCCCTGCGACACATCGCCGCACAAAAGTCCACCTTGTCGAACGTTAAACGTGGATCTGACACATCTTCTTACATTCATGCGTTCCATCGTTTTACCCAACCGTCCTTTGGAGAACCGCATGTTTCCTCTGCCCCACCCCGCCCTCGTCAAACGCGCCGCGCTGCTCGCCGTGCTGACCATCAGCCTGGCCGCACCGCTGCAGGCTGTGCGCGCCGAGAGCCCGGCTTACAACCTGGGCGAGCCTGTCATCGCCCTGGTGCCGGTCATCAAGCAGCACGAAAAGGCGTTGCAGCTCGATGCCACGCAGCAGGAGCAATTCGCCGAATGGCTCAAGACGGCACCGGCCAAGCGCAAGGCGGCTGAAGACAAGCTGGCCGAAACCCGGCTGCAGTTGCGCCAGGCGCTGCTACAGGGCATGGGCGACACCTCGGAGCGCCAGGCCATGATTGCCGACATCGGCAAGCAGGAGGCAGCGCTGGTGGCCATGCGCGCGGGTTGCGTCGATCGCATGCGCACCCTGCTCAAGCCCGAGCAGTTCAAGGAGGTGGTCGCGCTGTATCAGGCCGGTCTGGCCAAAGGCCACGCCGCCAAGTAATCCACGCCCGCACGGCGCTGCGCTGGGCCCGGTTCAGTGCAGCGCCTTGTAGATGAGTTGCGCGAGCTCATCCGAAATCCCCTCGACGCTGCGCAACTCGCTCTCGCTGGCGGCCTCGACCCCGCGCAGGCCGCCAAAGCGCGCCAGCAGACGGGCGCGGCGCTTCGGGCCGATGCCTGGAATGTCCTCCAAGCGCGAGCCGCCGGTGCGCACCTTGGCACGCTGCGCCCGCATGCCGGTGATGGCGAAGCGGTGCGCCTCGTCGCGAATCTGCGCCACGAGCATGAGCGCGGCGCTGTCGGCGGGCAGGGTGAGCTTGGGCCGGCCGTCGGCGAACACCAGTTCCTCCAGCCCCACCTTGCGCCCCTCGCCTTTTTCCACACCGACGATCAGGCTCAGGTCCAGGCCGAGTTCGGTGAACACCTCGCGCGCCATGGCCACCTGGCCGCGGCCGCCATCCACCAGCACCAGGTCGGGCAGCTGCGCCGACCCGGTCTTGGGCTCTGCAGTCGGCTCGGCGGCGTGCTCGGCATCGCTCTGCGCCTCGGCCAGGCGCTTGTAGCGACGGGTCAGCACCTGACGCATGGCGGCGTAGTCGTCGCCCGGGGTGATGTCGCTGATGCGGAACCTGCGGTACTGCGCGGGCTGCATGGCATGCTCGGCATACACCACGCACGAGGCCTGCGTGGCCTCGCCCGCGGTGTGGCTGATGTCGAAACACTCCACCCGCAGACCTTCGGCCTGGGCTGCATCCAGCCCCAGGGCCTGCGCCAGGGCCAGGCTGCGCTCGCGTTGCGAGCCTTCTTCCGCCAACAACCGCGCCAGGGCGATCTGCGCGCCCTTTTGCGCCATCTCCAGCCAGTCGCGCCGCTGGCCGCGCGGCTGGGTGACGAGTTGCATGCGGTGCCCGGCATGTTCGGCCAGGGCGTCGAGCAATTCGGGCTCCAGTGGCTCGGCGCAGACCAGCACCGGCGGCGGCGGCATCTGCACATAGTGCTGGGCGACAAAGGCTGCAGCCACGTTCTGCGCCGCGCGTCGGCTGGCTTCGGCGGCATCGTCCTGGGGTGCGGCATCGTCGAGTTCCAGCGCCGCCTGCACCTGGCTGGGGAAGTAGGCCCGGTCGCCCAGGTGACGGCCGCCGCGCACCATGGCGAGGTTGACGCAGGCCCGACCGCCCTTGAGGGCAACCGCCAGCACGTCCACGTCCTGCGCGCCGCCCACTTCCATGCTCTGCTGCTGCAGCACGCCGGAGAGTGCAGCGATCTGGTCGCGCAGCACCGCCGCCTCCTCGAAGCGCAGCGCGTCCGACAGCGCCTGCATCTGCGCCTGCAGATCGCCCAGCACCACGCCGTGGTCGCCGCGTAGAAAGCGCACGGCATGCTGCACGTCGCGGGCATAGTCTTGGGCATCGATCTTGCCCACGCAGGGCGCACTGCAGCGGCGGATCTGGTGCAGCAGACACGGACGGCTGCGGTTGGCGAACACCGTGTCCTCGCAAGTGCGCAGCTGAAACACCTTCTGCAGCACGGCGATGCTCTCCTTCACCGACCAGGCGTTGGGGTACGGGCCGAAATACTGCTGCCTGCGGTCGGTGGCGCCACGGTAGTAGGCGACGCGGGGAAAGGGGTGCGCCGTGGTGAGCTGCAGGTAGGGATACGACTTGTCGTCGCGGAACAGAATGTTGTAGCGCGGGTTCTGCGTCTTGATCAGGTTGTTTTCGAGCAGCAGCGCCTCGGCCTCGGTGCGCGTCACCGTGGTGTCGAGCCGGGCGATGCGCGCCACCATCAAGCCGATGCGGGTGCCGCCGTGGTCTTTCTGGAAATAGCTCGACACCCGCTTGCGCAGATCGCGCGCCTTGCCCACATAGAGCAGCGTGCCATCCGTCGAAAAGTAGCGATAGACCCCGGGCAGATGCGGCAGTGCCGCCACCTGCGCCAGCAACTCGGCGCTGTGCGGCGCGGCGGCTTGCGCAGATGAAGACGACGATGAATCCATGGAGGATACTCAGGGATGCGTCAGCCCGCCGCCAGCGCCGCGGCGCGCTCGAACACCGCATGGAACATGGGCGCAGTCAACCGCCCGGTGTTCTGGTTGTAGCGGCTGCAGTGGTAGCTGTCGAGCAGGGTGAGCCCGTCGAACGCGTGTTCGGCCGCATGGGCGAAGCGTGCGGCGCTGGCCTTGCGTCCCAGCGCCATGAGCACCGCGTCGTGCGCCACCTTCCCCAGCGCGACGATGACACGCAGCCGCGGCATGGCGGCGATTTCCGCGGCCAGAAAGCGGTTGCAGGTCCGAATCTCCGCAGGCAGCGGCTTGTTGTCGGGGGGCAGACACTTCACCGCGTTGCTGATGCGGCAGCCGTGCAGTTGCAGACCGTCGTCGGCGCGCAAGCTGGAGGGCGCATCGGTGATGCCGATGCCACCCGGTCTGGACGCCATTCCCAGCGCCGCCAGGGTGCCGTAGAGCAAGGGACCGGCACCGTCGCCGGTGAAGGGCCGCCCCGAGGCATTGGCGCCCTTGAGCCCGGGCGCCAGACCGGCCACGAGCAAGGGCGCGTCCAGCGGACCGAACGGCGGCACCGGCAGGCAGGCGAAGTCGGGATGCTGCTGTTTGACTTGATGTAAAAATGCCGCGAGGCGCCCACACGAACGACAATGCGCGTCATAAAAAAACTTGGAGGTCGGTGCCTCGTCACCCGGCATGCTCATGAAGGTTCAATATCGGTGGGATTTGTTTTGCCATGTGGTCGACAACCTCGGCGACATCGGCGTAACCTGGCGGCTGGCGCGGCAACTCGCCGCCGAACACCGGCAACAGGTGCGATTATTCCTGGATGACTTCAAGACCTTCGCTCATATCGCCCCGCAGGTGGATGTGCGCGCCGCTGAGCAGACCATCGCCGGGGTGCAGATTGTGCCCTGGGCGCGGCAGCAGCAGGCCACCCCGGGCGACATTGTGGTGGAGATGTTCGGCTGCCGTCTGAGCGACGCCTTCATCGCCCAGATCGGCAAGGCTCTGCAGCAGCCGGTGTGGCTCAATCTGGAGCACCTCAGCGCCGAGGCCTGGGTCGACCTGCACCACCTCAAGCCCTCGCCGCAGAGCGGCGGCGTCATGAAGTTTTTCTACTACCCCGGTTTCACCGACAAGACCGGCGGCCTGCTGCGCGAGGCCAATCTGATCGCGCAGCGCGACGGCTGGCAGATGCAGCCCTCGGCCAAGCGCATTGCCATGCGCGCGCTGGGCCTGCCGCCGCCGCCCGAGCACGCGCTGACCGTGCTGCTGTTCAGCTATGCGCGCCAGCGGCTCGAGGGTTGGCTGCACACCATGGCCGCCTCCGAGCGGCCGGTGGCGCTGTGGGTCTGCCCCGGTCCGGTGATGACGGCCATCAACGCCTGGCTCGACATGGAATTGCAGACCGGGCAGATCACCAGCCGCGGCAGCCTGACCATTTCTGCCCTGCCCTATGTGCCGCAGCAGCGTTTCGACGAACTGCTGTGGGCAGCCGACGTCTGCATCGTCCGCGGTGAAGATTCGTTCGTGCGGGCGCAATGGGCGGCCAAACCTTTCGTCTGGCACATCTACCCACAGGAAGACAGCGCCCACGACCGCAAGCTCGACGCCTTTCTCGACCGCTATCTCGCCGAGGCCGACAGCGACCTGCGCGACACCATCGTGCACTTCTGGACGGCATGGAACCGCGGCCTCGATCTGGCCCCTGCCTGGATCGAATACGTCGCCAGCCTGCCGGCGCTGCAACGCCATGCCCTGCGCTGGTCGCGCGCGCTGCAGACGCAGGACGATTTGTGCAGCCAGCTGGTGCGCGAAGCGCAACGACTGGCCGACAACCGCCCGAGCCTGGCCGCCGCCCGGTAGAATGGCCCCATTTGGAATCCCACAGACCCTTTCAATGAAGATCGCACAAGAAATCCGCGCCGGCAACGTCATCATGGTCGGCGACAACCCCATGGTGGTGCAAAAGACCGAATACAGCCGGGGTGGCCGCAATGCCGCCACGGTGAAAATGAAGCTCAAGAACCTGCTCACCAGCGGCGGCACCGAAGTGGTTTACAAGGCCGACGACAAGCTCGACCCGGTCACGCTGGAGCGCAAGGAGTGCACCTACTCGTACTTTGCCGACCCCATGTATGTCTTCATGGACGCCGACTACAACCAGTACGAAGTCGAGAAGGACAACATGGGCGACAGCCTGAACTACCTGGAAGACGGCATGGCCGTCGAGGTGGTGTTCTACGACGGCAAGGCCATTTCCATCGAAATGCCGACCACCGTGGTGCGCGAGATCATCTACACCGAACCCGCCATCAAGGGTGACACTTCCGGCAAGGTGCTCAAGCCCGCCAAACTGGCCACCGGCTTCGAAGTGCCCGTGCCCATTTTTGTCGCCACCGGCGACAAGATCGAGATCGACACCCGCACCGGCGAGTACCGCAGCCGCGTCTGACCGGCCTGTATCCTGCTTCCCTGAAAAAACCGCCGTCCGGCGGTTTTTTTACAAAAAAAGGGCCCACATCCAGCAGGCCCTATCAACCCCACAATGCCATCCCATTGTGAGGACTGGAGGTTTGTGATCGCGATCGGATGTCGTCAGGATGCGAAGCGCTCACACCAGCCATTGGGATCAATCGATCCCGCGACCAGTCGGCAACTGCCGTTCGCCTTGGCATCGGTCCCAGGGATGAAATAGGCGCAATCGCTGCAGTGCTGGCCGCCATGCGGCCTATCCTGGTATTGCACCGACGCCTTGCTCAGCAGAGCAGCATCGGCCTGGGTCGGCACCATGGCCGCAGTGCCTACGGCGACGAGCAGCAGGCCTCCTTGACGCAACACGCTGCGCCGCTGGGGATCGGACGGCGCGGTGGACGATTTCAAACGGGACATGGGAAGTCTCCTGAAAAATGGGCGGTGCAGAGGCGCACATGCCTGCGCACCGCAAACCGCTGCGGGACTTACTTGTGCACCACGTCGGGCTCCATCGGCGCCAGGATGGCCAGCAACTGGTTTTGCAGCCCCAGAGGGACGTTGTTGCTGTCCATGGATTTCTGCAAGTCTTCGACCAAGGCATTGAAATCGGCCGTACTGAGGTTCATGCCCGCATGCGCCTGCTGCATGCTCAGCCCGGTGTACTTGCACGGGCCGCCCGTGCCTTCGCACACCTGGTTGACCAGTTCCATCTGCAAATGCGGGATATTGGTCTTGGCGAAGAAGTGGTTGATGCGGTTGTCCGCCGCGACATTCACGATCATGTCGTGCACCACCTTGGTGATGGCCGGTTTGCCGCCGAGCTGCTC
>JAKAFC010000138.1 GCA_021818065.1 Pseudomonadota bacterium | reverse complement strand
GCATCCGCCGCCAGGAAGACGGCGACGACATCGACATCGACGCCGCGGTGCGCGCCTACACCGACCTGCGCATGGGCCAGCAGCCCGACCCGCGCATCATGGTGCGGCTGAAGCGCGTCGAGCGCGATCTGGCGGTGATGGTGCTGCTCGACATGTCCGAGTCGTCCAACGACAAGGTGCGCGGGCACGACTACACGGTGATGGACCTCACCCGCTCGGCCACCGTGCTGCTGGCCGAGGCGCTGCAACGCATCGGCGACCCGTTTGCCATCCACGGCTTCTGCTCCGACGGCCGCCACGACGTCCATTACTACCGCTTCAAGGACTTCAACCAGCCTTATGGCGATCTGGTCAAGGCGCGGCTGGCCGGGCTCAAGGGCAGCTACTCGACCCGCATGGGTGCGGCGCTGCGCCACGCTGGCCACTACCTGGGTCAGCAGGCCAAGCGCAAGAAAATCTGCTTCATCGTAACCGACGGCGAGCCGGCCGACAACGACGTGCGCGACCCGCAATACCTGCGGCACGACACCAAGCGCGCGGTCGAACAACTGCTGCAGCAAGGCATCACGGTCTATGCGCTGTCGCTCGACCCGCATGCCGACATGTATGTGTCGCGCATCTTTGGCCTGAAGAACTTCACGGTGATCGACAAGGTCGAGCGCCTGCCCGAAAAACTCCCGATGCTCTATATGAGCCTGACCCGCTGAAGGCGCGCACGGCATGAAAATCACCCTGCGCACCTTCGTGTTCATCGACGCGCTGCAGCCGCAGCTCGCGTCGTATCTGGCGACTTCCTCGCAAGGCTTTCTGCCGGTGCCCGGCGACGCCTGCCTGTGGGTCGAGGTGGCGCCGGGCATGGCGGTGCACAGCCTGTCGGACACGGCGCTGAAAAAGACCAGCGTGCGCATGGGCGAGCAGGTGGTCGAGCGCTCGTTCGGCTCCATGGAACTGCACTACCGGAACCAGAGCGAAGTCGTGGCTGCGGGCGACGCCATCCTCAGCCAGCTCGGCACGGGCGAAGAGGCGCGGCTGCGCTGCAAGGTGGCGTGGAACGAGATCATCCGCGCCATCACGCCCGACCACGCCACGCTGATCAACCGCCAGTTCCGCAAGGGCTCCATGTTGCTGCCGGGCAAGAGCATGTTCATCCTCGAGGTCGAGCCCGCGGGCTACATCGTCTATGCCGCCAACGAAGCCGAGAAGGCGGCGCAGGTCACGCTGGTGGACGTCCGCCCGTTCGGCACCTTCGGGCGGCTGACCATGATGGGGAACGAGGCCGAGGCGGCCGAGGCGCAGCGCGCGGCGATTGCCGCCATCGAGCGCCTGAACCAGTCGGCCACGCATCACTGAACTCGAGCGCCACCTCATGGATATCGATTCCACCGCCAAGCGGTTGCTGTTCTCCACCGTCCGTGTCGACACCGTGCTCGACGACGGCAGCGAGGGCTCCGGAACCGCGTTCGTCGTGCGTCATGCCCATGGCCGCGGCATCACCGACTTTGTCGTCACCAACCGCCATCTGGTCGAAGGCGTGCGCCGCGGCGGGCTGGTGTTCACGCAAAAGCATCAGGGACGGCCCGCGTTCGGCCAGCGCTTTCAGCTCAACATCGACGAGTTTCCCGCGGCCTGGCATCTGCATCCCGACCCCGAGGTCGATCTGGCGCTGGTGCCGCTGGCGCCGCTGCAGCAAGCCGCGGCCGAGCAGGGTGTGGAGCTTTACGTCGAACCCATCGACAGCCGCCTCATTCCCGACACGGCCACCTGGCAGCAGTTCGACGCCCTCGAAGACGTGCTGTTCGTCGGCTACCCCAGCGGGGTGTGGGATCAGGTCAACCTCATGCCCATCCTGCGGCGCGGCACCACCGCCACTCCGGCCGCGCTGGACTTCGAGGGGCATCGCCAGTTTCTGATCGACGCCGCGGTCTATCCCGGTTCCAGCGGCAGTCCGGTGTTCATCGAGCGCCGCAGCGGCCAGATGTCGCGGCGCGAGGCCACGCGCGACCTGCTGTTCGCCGGCGTGGTGGCGGCGGTGTTCTTCCGCGAGGAAGCCCACCACATCGTGCCCGCGCCAGTGCCCGCCAACAACCGCGGCATGGCACTGGGCTCGGAGATGATCGACCTGGGGTTGATCATCAAATCCGATAAAGTGTCTGAACTCATCCATTCTTACCTGCAGCGCTGGGCGGCCTGAGCGGCCGACCGCGGCGCCCGACGGCGCGGGCCGCCGGTGTCCCCACGCTGTCCCCAATTTGGCCCATCATGCAAGACAAACCGACCTATCCCGGCTATCACGCCGACACGCACGGCATCACCCAGCTTGGCCGCGTGGTGCTCGACGCCTGGGTGTTTGGCCTGCTGCCTGAAACCGAAGACTGCAAAGGCTGGGACCTGCAGCGCATGCAGGGACTGATGCAGAAGGTCGAGGCCGAGTGGGACCAGTATGGCAACCTGCCCAGCCGTCTGCCGCCCGAACTGGCCGAGCGCCATCGCGCCTTCTACGACCGGGCCATGCACCGCGCCCACGACAAAGGCTGGACCGCCGAACTCGACGACGACGATTGAACGGGCCGAGGGCCTGTTGACGCGGGTGCATCCGTCGCATCAACAGGCCCTGGCCTAAGATGGCGGTGTTTCGTCTGCCGCATCTGTCCTCATGTCCGCACTCACCAACCTGGCCGCGTCCACCGTTGTCGTGGCCGATACGGCCGACCTCGACCTGCTCACGCGGTGGCAGGCTCGGGACGCCACCACCAACCCCAGCCTGATCCGCAAGTCTGCGGCCGATCCGCGCTACGCCCATCTGGTGCTCGACGCGGTGCGCAAGGCCACCCGGCCCGATGACCGACTGGATGCCTTGCTCGTGGCCTTCGGTGTCGAGATTCTGCAGCGCGTGCCCGGTCGCGTCTCCACCGAGGTCGATGCCCGGCTGTCGCACGACACCGACGGCACGCTGCGCCGCGCCCGGGGGCTGATGGCTCGCTACGCCGCCGAGGGCATCCCGCGTGAGCGCGTGCTCATCAAGATCGCCGCCACCTGGGAGGGCATCCTCGCCGCGCAAAGGCTGGAAGCCGAGGGCATCCACTGCAACCTCACGCTGCTCTTCAGTTTCGCCCAGGCCCAGGCCTGTGCGGCGGCGGGCGTGCGCCTGATCTCGCCTTTTGTCGGTCGGATCACCGACTGGCATCGCCAGCGCGCGGGCGCGGCATGGGATCCCCAGGCGCACCGTGGCGCCAACGACCCCGGGGTGCAAGCCGTGCATCGCATCTGGCGCCATTACAAACAGCAGGGTGTGCCGACGGAAATCATGGGGGCCAGCTTTCGCGACCTCGACCAGATTGCCGCACTTGCCGGCTGCGACCTGCTCACCATTCCGCCCAGCCTGCTCGATGCGCTGGAGGCGAGCGACCAGCCCATGCCGCGCCAGCTCGATCCGGCCCATCCCGGTGCCGTCACCGATCCGCAGCCACCCGTGCTCGATGCCGCGGCCTTTGCCCAGGGCCTGCGCGACGACCCCATGGCCGACGACAAGCTGCGCGAGGGCGTGCGGCTGTTCAGCGTCGATACCGAGGCCGTGCTGACGCAACTGGCGCAGGCCTGACCAATTCAGGTCGTATCGCCGCCCCGGCATCGTGCCCAGCCGTTTTTACATCCCCCCCGCCGAGGCGCTGCTGGCGCCGGGGCTCTTGCGGCTGCCGGCGGCGCCGACGCGGCATCTCAAGGTGCTGCGCTTGAGCGCGGGCGACGCCGTCACGGTGTTCGATGGCACGGGCGGCGAGTGGTCGGGTGAGGTGCTCGACGGCGGTCAACTGCGCCTCGATGCCCACCATGCCATCGAGCGCGAAGCGGCGGCGCGTGTCATGCTTGCCGTGGGCATGCCGGCCAATGAACGCATGGACGCGCTGGTGGAGAAGGCCGTCGAGTTGGGCGCTGCCGCCATCCAACCCCTGCTCACGCGCCGCAGCGTGCTGCGCTTGCACGGCGAGCGCGCCGAACGCCGCGTCGCCCACTGGCAGGGGGTGGCCATCGCCGCCTGCGAACAATGCGGGCGCAACCGCGTCCCGCTGGTGGCGCCGGTGTGCACCCTGGCCGACTGGCTCGGGCGTCTTCAGGCGCAGGACGGGCAGACGGCGCCGTGGCACCGTTACGTCCTCAGCCCGCTGGCCACGGTGCCGCTGCAGCCTTTCGCGCCGGCCGAGTCGGGATGGCTGGTTTCCGGTCCCGAAGGGGGGCTCGACCCCGAGGAAGTGGCGCTGCTGCAGGCCGCCGGTTTTGCCGCAGTGAGCCTGGGCCCGCGCGTGCTGCGCGCCGACACCGCGCCGCTGGCGGCACTGCTGCGCGCCTGCGGCTGAGGCGGCAGGCTTCAGGGTGCGGCAGCGCCGCCCGCGGCGTTGTCGCCGTGCGGCCAGATGGCGCTGCCGAAGGTTTCGGCGAGGAACGATTCGCCGTGCTCCAGAATGAAGTAGCGAAAGGTCTCGGCGCCGGGCGACAGCAGCTTGGCCAGGCTATTGACCGCGTACCAGCGCCGCAGCAAGGGCATGCCCTCGATCGAGGGTACCGACAGCAGACCGCTGCGCAGCTCCAGGTCGATGGTGTGCAGCGACAGGAAGCTGATGCCCATGTTGGCCATCACCGCCTGCTTGATGGTCTCGTTGCTCTGCATCTCGGTGAACATGGGCAGTTCCATCTGATGCTGGTTCAGGTACTCCTCGAAGGTGGCGCGCGTGCCCGAGCCCGGTTCGCGGATGATGAAGTTGAACTGCGTCAGCAGCGACGCCGAATGCGGCCCGCCCGTGGCCAGTGGGTGCTGCGGCGGGGCGATGATGCCCATGGGGTGGGCGGCAAACGGCTCGGCCCGGGTGGCCACGTCGCGCGGCGGGCGGCCCATGATGGCCAGATCGAGTTCGCTGTTCTGCAGGTGATTGATCAACTGCTCCCGATTGCCCACCGACAGCCGCACCTCGACATGCGGGTATTCGGCGTGAAACCGCGCCAGCAACCGCGGCACGAAATATTGCGCCGTGCTCACCATGCCGATGGTCAGCCGTCCGGCCTTGATGCCGCGCAGCCGCGCCATGGCGTCTTCGGCGTCCTTGAGCGTGGCCAGCACCTTGCGGGCATAGACCACCAGATACTCGCCGGTCAGGGTCAGACTGACCGACTTGCCCTGCCGCTCGAACAGCGGCAGCCCGACCTGCGCCTCCAGCTCGCGGATCTGCATCGACACCGCAGGCGGCGTCAGGTGCATTTCCTGCGCGGCTTTGCCAAAATGCAAGTGCCGGGCTGCCGCGCTGAAGACCCGGAGCTGACGGATGGTCGTATTTTTCATCAGGAATCCTGATCTGAACGTCAACAAATCGTGAATTTACCTTAACTCGTGGTGACGCTTATATTCGCAGCAAGCGATGCAGTTTTGTGGCAGGGTGTGGCGTCCTGCGGCAATGGGATCGCACTGTTTGTGAACGGGCTCCGAAGTTCGCTTCAGGAGCTTTTACCGCAGCCGATGAAGTCTGTTCATGCGAGTCTCCGTTTTGGGGCTGCGGGCTTTTTGAAGCATCTTGGCCGTGGGTTGCGCCAGGTTGTTTCAAAAAGTCATCGGGCCTCGCGCCAGCGACTTCGTCGGCACCTTGCGTGCCCGTCGGTGTCGTTGTCCGAGGCCCTTCACCATTGGGAGCCCACACCATGCAGTCCGGTCGTACCACCGTCTCAAAATTTCTCATCGAGCAGTTGCACGGCACGGATGATCAGGCCGACCTCGCCGCCTTGCTCGTCGACGTGACCGCCGCGGTCAAGGCCATCTCGGCCATGACCTCCAAGGGGGCCCTGGGCGGCTTCCTCGGCGCGCTCGACAGCCAGAACGTGCAGGGCGAAGTGCAGAAAAAGCTCGACGTGCTGTCCAACGACGCCATGATCCAGGCGTGCGAATGGGGCGGCTTGGTTGCGGGCATGGCGTCCGAGGAAATGGACGACCCCTACACCCTGCCCAAAGAGTTCGAGCGTGGCCCCTACATGCTCATCTTCGATCCGCTCGACGGGTCGAGCAACACCGACGTCAACGTCTCGGTGGGTACCATTTTCTCCGTGCTGCGCCACACCAAGATTGGCGACCCCACCGTGGCCGACTACCTGCGCCCCGGCGTGGAGCAGGTCGCTGCCGGTTATGCCATCTACGGCCCGTCCACCATGCTGGTGCTGACCGTGGGCAAGGGCACGCACGGCTTCACCCTCGACCGCGAAATCGGCAACTTCATCCTCACCCATCCGCATCTGCAGATTCCCGCCGATACCAGCGAATTCGCCATCAACACCAGCAACGAGCGTTTCTGGGAGCCGCCGGTGCAGCGTTATGTCGCCGAGGCCAAGGCTGGCAAGACCGGCCCGCGCGGGCGCGATTTCAACACCCGCTGGATCGCCTCCATGGTGGCCGATGTGCACCGCATCCTCATGCGCGGCGGGATCTTCATGTACCCCAAGGACACCAAAGACCCGAGCAAACCCGGCCGTCTGCGTCTGATGTACGAGGCCAATCCGATCGGCATGATCGTCGAGCAGGCTGGCGGCGCTGCCTCCACCGGGCGTGGGCGTATTCTGGAAGTGCAGCCGACTTCGCTGCACCAGCGCGTCCCGGTGATGCTGGGGTCGAAGAACGAGATCGAGCGTCTGGAGCGTTATCACGCCGAGTACGATCGGGGCGAAGACAAAGCCTTCGAATCCCCGCTGTTCAAAGAGCGTTCGCTGTTCCGCGACGAAGCCAGCCACTGAGCGTTGCGGCGTGCCGCGGCGGTCGGGCGCGCCCATTCGGGCCCGCGCCACTGCCGTGGGTTCGTCAGCCGCGCTGCGTTTCGTGCCCGATCAACCCTGGCGGCGGCCCGCGCATCATGGCCGCCACTTGCATTGATTTCCTTGTATTGAAAAGAGGCTCGCACCATGTCTGTCAAACATCCCATCATTGCCATCACCGGGTCGTCGGGCGCCGGCACCACCACGGTGATGCGCAGCTTCCAGCACATCTTCCGGCGTGAAAACCTCACG
>JAKAFC010000137.1 GCA_021818065.1 Pseudomonadota bacterium | reverse complement strand
CAGACGCTGGCGCAGCACCTGCACGACACCATGCGCCGCGGCGTGCAGGTGGTGGGGCGGCCCATCGTTCCGCGCCTGCGCATCGGCGTGTTCAGCGCCAGCGCCGCCTTTGCCCAGGCCCGGCAAAGCCTGGCCGCGGCCCAGCTCGCCGCGCGTGTGGCGCACGACCGCGATCAGCCGACGTTGTGGTTCGACGCCGAGGTGCTGCAGGCCGACGAGCGCCGCAAGCGCGTGCTCGGCTGGCTGCGCGAGGCCATCGACGACGGCCCGATCGAACCCTGGTGGCAGCCCATTCTGTACGCCGACGGCACGCTGGCCGGATTTGAAGCCCTGGCGCGCTGGCGCGGGCCCGACGGCCAGCCCATCAGCCCCGCCGAGTTCATTCCACTGGCGCAGGCCAACGGCATGATGGCTGCCCTCACCGACCGCATGCTGCAGCGTTCGCTGGCGGCGCTGGCGCAGTGGCGCCAGGAGGGCCTGGTGGGCGAGGCGGTTTACACCGCGGTCAACTTTCCGCCCTCGGCGCTGCTCGACCCGCAGTTTCCGCTGTACCTGCAGGCGGCCGTGGCGGCGCATCAGTTGCCGCCCTCGGCGCTATGCGTCGAGGTCACCGAGTCGGACGCCGCCGCCCCCGACAACCAGATGGAGCGCGTGACCAACCAGTTGCGGCAGCAGGGCTTTCATCTGGCCATCGACGACTTCGGCACCGGCTATTCCTCGCTGGCCACACTCAACCGCCTGGCCTTCGAGACCGTGAAGATCGACCAGAGCTTTGTGCGCGGCATGCTCGATCAGCCCCGCATGCACGAAATGGTGCGCGCCATCGTCGGCATGGCGCGGGCGCTGGGCCTGAGCCTGGTGGCCGAGGGCGTGGAAACCACCCAGCAGGCGCAGTTGCTCGGGCAGGAAGGCGTGGACCGCATGCAGGGCTACCTCTACGCCCGCGCCATGCCCGAACCTGAGTTGCGGCGCTGGCTGCAGCAGCGCCTGGCAAGCCATCACACCGACGGCGCCCCGATCGGCGCCGTCACGCCGCGTCAGCCCTTGGCCGGCACGGCGACGTAAATCTCCACCCGCCGATTCGCGGCCCGGCCCTCGGCCGTGGCGTTGCTGGCCACCGGATTCTGCGGCCCCAGCCCTTGGGTGGAAATGCGCTGCGCCGCCACGCCACGCGACACCAGGAAGTTCTTCACCGTCAAGGCACGGTTCTCCGACAGCGGATAGTTGATGGCATCGGTGCCCGTGCTGTCGGTGTAGCCGAAGACCTGAACCGTCTCGCTCGGTTGCTGGATCAGGCCGGTGGCCAGGCTCTCCAGAATGGGATACATGCGCGGGTTGAGCTGCGCGCTGCCGGTGGCAAAGCCGGCGTCAGCCGGGACGTTCATCTTCAGCCGGTTGTCCTGCGTCTGCGTGACCTGCACCCCGGTGCCCGAGGCCTGGGCCTGCTGCTGCAGGTCTTGCTTCTGCTTTTCCAGGTGCTGGTTCCACAGATAGCCGCCCAGAGCGCCCACAGCGGCACCGGCCACGGCTCCGGTGGCGGCGCTCTTGCCGGTATGGCCACCGGCCGTCAGCGCCCCCAGAAGGCCGCCGGCGGCGGCACCGATACCGGCGCCGGTGGCGGTGCTCTTTTGCGATTCGCTCATGTTGGCGCAGCCACCCAAGGCCAGCGCGAACACGCTGGCAGACAGCAGGGCGACGAGGGGTTTGCTTGGCATCATGGTGATCTCCTTACGCGTTGCCAGAACGACATGCTTTGCAACAAGTTTAAGGCCCTGACCATGGCGTCGCACGCGCAAGGATGCAATTTTTCGGCCTATTCTTTCTGCAACTTCACGTCATGGACCCTGCCATGGACTGCCCCACCCTTCCTGCAAATTTCGCTGCACCTGTCGCCGCCAACCGCAAGGCTGATCACTGGACGTTGGACATGATCGACTTCGCCCATATCGACCGCGCCGCGGTGCACGACAACGACGACCTGTTTTATTTGCTGACCAGCGCCTCGTTCATCGAAACGGGCTCGGACACCTACACCCGCAACTTGGTGGAACACTTCGACCGCTATCCGCAGATTGCCGACTGGCTCGAACACCACTGGGAGCCCGAAGAGCTGCAACATGGCCGCGCGCTCAAGACCTATGTGCAGACCGTGTGGCCCGAGTTCGACTGGGAGACGGCTTACAGCGCATTTTTCGACGCCTACTCGCGTCTGTGTACGGTCGAAGAACTCGAGGAGGATCGCGCCCTCGAACTCGTGGCGCGCTGCGTGGTGGAGACCGGCACCGCCACCTACTACCAGACCGTGCGCGACCTGGCGCCCGAGCCGGTGCTGGCCGATCTGGCCGAGCGCATCCGCATGGATGAAGTGCGGCACTACAAGAATTTCTATCGCAACTTCAAGCAACTCGACGCCGAGCGCGGCCTGTCGCGCACCCGCGTGGTCGGCGCGCTGATCCGGCGGCTGGATGAACTGCGCACCAGCGATGCCGACATCGCCCTGCGCCACATCTGGGCCTTCCGCCACTTTCCGCACGGCAGCGACGACATGCCGTTCGAGCAGGTCAGCCAGCGGCTGTACCGCCATGTCGGCCTGCGCCTGCCCGTGGACCAGGCGGTGAAGATGCTGCTCAAGCCCCTGCATCTGCCGCACCGCATGGAGCGGCTGATCGAACGTCCGCTGGCGCGCATCGCCCGCCACGCCATCGCCGCCTGAGTTCGGGCCAGCCGCAGTGCGGTGCAGAAGCATCGCTGCAGGCGTTGCACCGCAGTTGCATAGCGGCCCAGGCCATACCCGAGTGTGCGACTCAGGTACTGCGATTTCCCTGCCGACACCGCGCAACAGCGCGGCCTATAGTGCGGCGGTCAAGCTGGTGTCGGCCTGGGGCGAACCCCGGGCACTGCTGCCGCCGGTTGGCAAGCACCATCACAACAAACGAGGAGATGCAAGATGCAAAAGTCCCTGCATATCGACCCGGACAAGTGCACGGGTTGCCTGCAATGCGAAATGGCCTGCTCGTACGAACACTACGGCCTGTTCAATACCTCCAAGAGCCGCATCAAGGTGTTCGACTTCCATGAAACCGGGCGCAAGGTGCCGTACACCTGCACCCAGTGCGACGAAGCGTGGTGCCTGCATGCCTGCCCAGTCGAAGCCATCAAGCTCGACGCCGCCACCGGCGCCAAGATCGTGCTCGAAGACACCTGCGTGGGCTGCAAGGTGTGCACCATCGCCTGCCCGTTCGGTACGGTGAACTACGTCGCCGACACCGGCAAGGTGCAGAAGTGCGACCTCTGCGGCGGCGAACCGGCCTGCGCCGAAGCCTGCCCCACCGGCGCCATCACCTACGTCGATGCCAGCTGGACCGGCCTGTCGCGCATGCAGCAGTGGGCCGACAAGCTGGGCAACCAGACCGCACAAGCCTGAGCGCAGGCACGACCAAGCCAAGTACCAAGGAGACGACCATGACCTGGGCCGGAAAGATTCTGCGCGTGAACCTCACGCAAGGCACCGTCAAGAGCGAGCCGCTGAACATGCAGTGGGCGCGCGACTACATCGGCCAGCGCGGGCTGGCCACCAAGTATTTCGTCGAGGAAGTCGACGCCAAGGTCGATCCGCTGTCGGCCGACAACAAGCTGATCTACGCCACCGGGCCGCTCACCGGCACCATGGTGTCCACCGGCGGGCGCTACTCGGTGATCACCAAAGGCGCACTGACCGGTGCCATCGCCTGCTCCAACTCCGGCGGCTACTTCGGCGCTGAGCTCAAGATGGCCGGGTGGGACATGATCATCGTCGAGGGCAAATCGGCCAAGCCGGTGTACCTGTTCATCGAAAACGACAAGGCCGAACTGCGCGACGCCTCGCCCATCTGGGGCAAGACGGTGTGGGAGACCGAGCCGTGGATCAAGAACCATCATCAAGACCCGCTGATCCGCGTCAACTCCATCGGCCGTGCTGGCGAGAACGGCGTGATGTATGCCGCCGTGGTCAACGACCTGCACCGCGCCGCCGGGCGCAGCGGCGTGGGCACGGTCATGGGCAGCAAGAACCTCAAGGCGATTGCCGTGCGCGGCACCAAGGGCGTGGGCAATGTCCGCGATCCCAAGGCCTTCATGGCGGCGGTGAATGCCGGCAAGAAGGTGTTGCACGACAACGCCGTCACCGGCCAGGGCCTGCCCAAGTACGGCACCCAGGTGCTGATGAACGTGATCAACGAAATCGGTGCCATGCCCACACGCAACCACCGCGACGTGCAGTTCGAGGGCGCCAAGGACATTTCGGGCGAGGCGATGCACGAGCCGCGCAAGACCGACGGCAAGCCCAACCTCGTCACCAACCAGGCGTGCTTCGGCTGCACCATCGCCTGCGGACGCATCAGCAAAATCGACGAGCACCACTTCACCGTCGAGAACAAGCCGCAGTATTGGGGCGCCTCCGGCGGGCTGGAATACGAAGCCGCATGGGCGCTGGGTTCGGCCAACGGCGTCAACGATCTCGAAGCGCTGACCTACGCCAACTTCATCTGCAACGAAGACGGCATGGACCCGATTTCCTTCGGCGCCACCGTCGGCGCGGTGATGGAGCTGTACGACCTCGGGCTGCTCACCAAAGAGCAGCTGGGCATCGAAGCGCCGTTCGGTTCGGCCAAGGCGCTGGCCTACTTTGCCGAGATCACCGCCCGCGGCGAAGGCTTCGGCAAGGAAATTGCGCTGGGCAGCAAGCGGTTGACCGAGAAATACGGCCGCCCCGATCTGTCGATGAGCGTCAAGGGCCAGGAATTCCCGGCGTACGACAGCCGCGGCATCCAGGGCATGGGGCTGGCCTATGCCACGTCCAACCGCGGTGCCTGCCACCTGCGCGGCTACACCGTGGCGTCGGAGGTGCTGGGCATTCCGGTCAAGACCGACCCGCTGGTGGCCGACGGCAAGCCCGAGTTGGTCAAGGCCTTCCAAGACGCGACCGCCGTGTTCGACTCGGCCGGGGTCTGCGTCTTCACCACCTTCGCCTGGACCATGGCCGACCTGCAGCCGCAACTGGCCGCGGCCTGCGACGAGGGCTTCTCCATGGACAACCTCGCCACCATCGGCGAACGTATCTGGAACATGGAGCGCGACTACAACAACCGTGCCGGCTTCACCGCCAAGGACGACACCCTGCCGCCGCGCCTGCTCAAAGAGCCGGCCAAGACCGGTCCGGCCAAGGGCCTGGTCAACAAGCTGCCGGAGATGCTGCCCAAGTATTACGAAATCCGCGGCTGGACGGCCGAGGGCACGCTCAAGCCCGAAACGCGCACTCGGCTCGGGCTTTGACCTGCGCGCCGCTGCCCGCGGCCTGAGGAGAGCTAGGGCAGAGGGGACGCTTGGCGCTCGGCTTCCCCACCCTGCCGCCGCCGCGCGGCGGGGGCGGTTCGGCTGACTGCAGTGAACGACGCAATCGAGGCAGACACCATGAAGCATCACGTCATCATCGGCAACGGCCCGGCAGGTGTCGTTGCCGCCGAAACCTTGCGCAAGCATGCGCCGCACGATCGCATCACCCTGCTAGGGGACGAAGACGCGCCGCCGTATTCGCGCATGGCCATTCCCTACCTGCTGCATGGCGACATCACCGAGCGGGGCACCTGGCTGCGCAAGGACCCGCAACACTTCCATCAGCTGGCCATCGAGCTGCGCCGCGACAAGGCCAAGGCGCTCGATGCTGCCGCCCGCCGCCTGACTCTGGCCTCTGGCAGCACGCTGGACTTCGACACCTTGCTCATCGCCACCGGCTCCAGCCCGGCGCTGCCGCGCATTCCCGGCATCCATGCTCAGCGGGTGCACACCTGCTGGACGCTGGACGATGCGCGCGACATTGCCCAGTTCGCCGTGCCCGGTGCCCGCGTCATCCAGCTTGGCGCTGGCTTCATCGGCTGCATCATCATGGAAAGCCTGGTGCGCCGCCGCGTGCAACTCACCGTGGTGGAAATGGGCGACCGCATGGTGCCGCGCATGATGGGCGAGACCGCCGGCGGCATGATCCGCGACTGGGTGCAGGGCAAGGGCGTGACCGTGCACACCGGCGCGCGCATCGAGTCCATCGAATCCAACCCCGCCGATCTTGCCGCGCCGCTGGCGGTGCGGCTGTCCAACGGCCAGCGGCTGCCCGCCGATCTGGTGATCTCCGCCGCAGGGGTCAAGCCCAACATCGCCTTTCTCGAAAACTCGGGCGTGCACTGCCTGCAGGGTGTGCTCACCGACGAGCGCATGCAGACCAACGTGCCCGGCATCTACGCCGCGGGCGACTGCGCCGAGGCCTTTGACGCGCTCTATGGCAAACCCATCGTCAGCGCCATTCAGCCCAACGCCGTCGATCAGGCCTACGTCGCCGCGCTCAACATGGTCGGCAGGCAGGCGCGGCTGCGTGGCGTCACCCAGATCAACGTGCTCGACACCCTCGGACTGATTTCCACCAGCTTCGGCCAGTGGCAGGGCGTTCCCGGCGGCCAGGGCGTGGAGTTGACCGACCGTTCCAGCTACCGCCACCTCAGTCTGCAGTTCGACGGCGATGTGATGGTGGGGAGCAACAGCATCGGCACCACCGAGCACATCGGCGTGCTGCGCGGGCTGGTCGAAGGCCGCGTGCCTCTGGGCGCCTGGAAAGACCGTCTGCTCGACGATCCCACCCGGCTGATGGAAGCCTACCTCGCCAGCGCGCAAGCGCAGCATCGGCGCGGCGACACCGTGCAGCACTGAGCATGGCACTGCCATCCACTCCCGCTGCGACCGGGCCATCGAGCGCCCAGGCCGGAGCGCACATCACCCTCAAGCTGATGGCCACGCTCACCGACTACCTGCCGCAGCCGCGGCAGGGCCACCAGGTCCAGCTCGACATCGCTCCCGGCACCACGGTGCAGGATGTGGTGGAGCGCTTTCGGCTGCCGTGGAAGCTGGTGCACCTGGTACTGGTGGACGGCGTGTACATCTATCCCGATCAGCGCGACAGCCGCGTGCTGCAGGACGGCGAGACCCTGGCGATCTGGCCGCCGGTGGCTGGGGGTTGATGTTCGGCAGCGAGGCGCCGGAGCGCGCCGTGCTCGACATGGCCCTCAGCCGCGCCGAGTTCGTCCG